>NZ_JBQKHS010000002.1:0-171451 GCF_052118165.1 Parolsenella sp. LCP21S3_E11
GGCCGCGCCCGCGCCGGTGGCCACGCCCGCGCCCGCACCGGTGGCCACGCCCGTAGAGGAACCCGCCCACGTCACCGCCACCCTCATCGAAGACGCTTCGGAGCGCCAGTCTCGTCGCGTAGGCAATGCCGCGGCGGACACGCAACTCGCCAGGCGTCCGCGCGGACGTGTCGCCACCGCGTTTGCCATTTTTGGGTTAGGCTTCAAGACGTTGTTTGGACGCACGAAGAACTAGGACATACATGAGACTTTCCATAGAGCGGATGACCTACGGGCCCGACGCAATCGCCCACACCGAAGACGGCAAATGCGTGTTCGTCTCCGGTGCCATCGCCGGAGACGTCGTCGAGGCGGAGCTTGTAAGCGACGGGAAGTCCTTCGCGAAAGCGAAGGTCACCGAGGTTCTTGAGCCCTCCCCCGCCCGCGTCACCCCCACATGGCCGCTTGCGACGGTGCTTGGCTGCGCGCCCTGGGCTTGCATGGAACGCGAGGCCCAGCTTGCCGCGAAGCGCGCCAACGTCGTCGACGCGCTCGCTCGTGTGGGCCACATGGCCGATGCTGACGAGCTCGTTCGTGACTGCCTCGCCCCCAGCGACGCCTGGCACTATCGCAACAAGGCCGAGCTTGCGTTCGTTCGCGACGGCCGCCACGCAACGCTTGGCATGTACGCCGCAGACGGCGCGACGGTCATCCGCGTTGATGAGTTCCCGCTGCTCGACATTCCCGCCAAAGGGCGCGACGCCAAGCTCGTGAAGAACGTCTCGGGAGCGCTCTCCTATCTCGCGAGCTCTCATGAGCTCGAGATCGAGCGCGTGGGCATTCGCCGCTCCAGCCGCACAAAGGACATGGAAATCGCGATCTGGACTCCCGCCGGGGCCTTCCCGCGCGGCCAGGCAAAGCGCGTCCTCGAAGCGACGCACGCCACATCCCTCGTGCGCGTCATGACGAAGGGTCCGTCCAAGGCCCGCAAGATCGCCGGCGTCGAGCGCCTCGATGGAGCCGGCTCCTGGAGCGAGCGCATCGCCGGCAACGTCATGCGCCTCTCCGCCCCAAGCTTCTTCCAGGTGAACACCAAGGGTGCTGAGAAACTCGTCGAACTCGTCATGAACGCGCTCGACCCGCAGGAAGACGACATCGCGATGGACCTCTACTCCGGCGCCGGTACCTTCACGTTGCCACTCGCCCAGAGGTGTGACTTCGTCGATGCCGTTGAGTCCTATGGCCCCGCCGTGCGCGATCTCCGCCGCAACCTCGAGGAGGCTCGCCTCGACAACGTCGACGCCGTGGGTGGAGACGCAGGCCGCGAGTTCCCGGATGACGACGCGGACATCATCGTCGTCGATCCGCCCCGCGCCGGCCTCGCAGACGATGTCGTGTCCCAGCTTTCGGATCAGCCCGCTCGCGCCATCGCCTACGTGAGCTGCGACCCGGCGACCCTCGCCCGCGACCTCGCCCGCTTCCGCGAGATCGGCGTCTTCGAGCCTGTCTCCGTCACGCCGGTCGACCTCTTCCCGCAGACCTTCCACGTCGAGACCGTCACCAAGCTCGTTCGTAAGTAACCCACAAAGCCGCCGACACGGCAGATTGGATACACCATGGCACGCATCGCAATCCTTCTCGCTGATGGCTTCGAGACCATCGAGGCGCTCGCCCCGGCAGACGTCTGTCGTCGCGGCGGCCAGGACGTGGCCCTCGTCACCGTAAACGCCGAGCCGCACGTCACCTCCGCCCAGAACGTCGGCATCGACTGCGATGCCACGCTTGACACCTATGACTTCGCCACCTGCGACCTCATCGTCCTGCCCGGCGGCCTTCCTGGCACCACGACACTGCGCGCCACCGACCGCGTCTGCGAGCTCGCGCGTGACTTCATGGCGAACCGTAAGGTAGGCTCGATCTGCGCCGCTCCTTCCATCCTTGCCGAGCTCGACCTCCTCGAAGGACGAACGGCCACCTGCTATCCGGGCTTCGAGGGAGATTTTCCCGCCGGCGTTCGCCCGGAGAAGAACGGCGTCTACCGCGACGGCAACCTCGTGACCGCGTCCGGCCCTGGCTTTGCCGTCGAGTTTGGCCTCGCCCTGCTCGAGCTTCTCACCGACAAGGCCACCGCTGACGGTGTCGCCTCCGGCATGCTCATCGAAAGGTAGGTGCGCGTTTTGTCGCTGTTTGACCTTCCCAGCCGCATAGATCGCCTCGTTCTCGCAAGCGGCTCCCCCAGGCGCGTCGAGCTCCTGAGGGAGATGGGCTTCGACCCCATCGTGAGACCGCAGGACATCGATGAGGCGGCGGCGCTCGAGGCGTTTGCCAACAGCTTTGACGAGGAGCTGGGCGAGGATTTCGTCGAAGAGCCCACGTGCGAGGAGATGGTCCGCCATCTCGCGGAATGCAAGGCAATGAGTGCCCTCGGAGAAGAGACCAAGCCCGGCGACGTCATTCTCGCTGCAGACACCATCGTCGCCATCGACGGCGAGGAGCTCGGCAAGCCCCATTCCGAGGAAGATGCCATCGAGATGCTCCACGCGCTCTCCGGACGCACGCACGAAGTGTCTACCGGCGTCTGCCTCCTATCTCCCACGCGAACGGGCGGACACAGGTCCTTCTCGTTCTATGAGACCACGCGCGTCACATTCTATGAGCTAGACGATGCGACCATCGAAGCCTACGTTAAAACCGGCGAGCCGCTCGACAAGGCCGGAGCCTACGGGATCCAGGGGCTCGGCCGCACGCTTGTGCGTACAATCGAGGGCGACTACTTCAATGTGGTTGGCCTCCCCGTGGCCAAAACGATGCGCGCACTTGAGGCTTTCGTCGGAAAGAGCGACTAATGGCAAAGAGAATTTCGGGTCGAACGATGCAGGACGACAAGAGGCTCGAAGGTCCGCGTGACCTTGCGGCCAATGCGGCGGAGGTGCCAGCCACGACCATCGCTGACGTCTCCCAAATCCCCGGAATTCGCATTGCCCATCACACGGACGAGGAGAACGGCACCGGCTGCACGGTCATCGTCTGCCCGGCCGGCGCCACAGGCGGCGTAGACGTCCGAGGGGGCGCCCCCGCCACTCGAGAGACAGACCTCCTCCGCCCGGAGGAGACGGTCGACGTCCTGCACTCCGTCGTGCTCTCTGGCGGAAGCGCCTATGGCCTGGCCGCCTCCGTTGGCGTTGCCGAGGAGCTCGAGCGCCACGGCATCGGGCTTGACGTGCAGGTTGGCGTCGTCCCCATCGTATCTGGCGCATGCCTCTTCGACCTGGCCTTCGCAAACCCGCACGTACGCCCCACCGCCCGCGATGGAGCCTCGGCATGTGCCCGCGCGCTCGATAACCCGCCGGTCCCGCTGCCCAGAGGCAACGTTGGTGCCGGCTGTGGATGTACCGTCGGCAAGCTTGGCGGCCCCACGTTCGCGATGAAGTCCGGTCTCGGGACCGACGTCGAACAGGCGGGTACGCTCGTCTGCGGTGCCATTGCCGCCGTGAATGCGTGCGGAAACGTCGTCGACCCGGATACGGGCGAGGTCATCGCCGGCATGCGCTCCCAGACGGGCGCGGGTTTCGTGGATGAGTGTGACCTCGCACTCTCCATGGCTGCGAGGATGCCCCTCGAAGCAGGCCACAACGGCAGCTCCCAGCCTCCCATGCGCACGAACACGACCATCTCCTGCGTCATCACCAACGCCAAGCTCACGAAGGCTCAGGCAACGAAGGTCGCCCAAATGGCGGCGGATGCCTACGCCCACGCAATTCGCCCCACCCACACGACCAATGACGGCGACACCGTCTTCGTCATGGCAACCGGTGAGGTTGAGATGCCCGTCGACGTGGTGGGTATCCTCGCGACGCGCGCCCTCGAGCGAGCCATCGCAGACGGCGCCCGCAGCGCCAAGACCTCTCACGGCCTCCCCGGTGCCGCGGATCTCTAGGGCCGTTCACCAGGCTCGCACACACCCGTACGAACGAATAGCGGAAAGGCTCCAATGTACAAGCTCATCGCAAGCGATATGGACGAGACGTTCCTCGACGGACATCACCAGATTCCGCCCGCAAACCTCCCGGCACTCAAGCGCCTGCGCGAGCTGGGCGTGCTCTTCGTTCCCAGCTCCGGGCGAGGCTATCTCTCCATCATGGACAACTTCGAGGACATCGACCCCGCCCTCATGGAGGGCACGTACGTCATCTCCTACAACGGAGGCTCGATCAACCGCTTTGGAGACCCCGAGCCCATCTTTTCCCACAACCTTGACCATGATCTCGCAGACGAGCTCTGGAGATTTGGGCGCGAGCGCGGGCTCTCCATGCACGCCTACACGCCAGATGGTCGCATTCTCGTGCAAGGCATGACCGAAAGCGAGTCTCGCTACTTGGCGTCACTCCGACGCATCGAGAAAGTGGACCTTCCAGACCTGTCGAGCGTACCCGTCGTCTCGAAGATGATCTACATGAACATGGACTTCGACTGGCTTCACGAGTTTGGTGCCAACGTCATCGATCCCATGCTCGACGGACGAGCAGCGATCACCTACTCCTCCGGTCGCTACCTCGAGGTCAACCCCCTAGGCTGCGACAAGGGCGAGGGCCTCAGGAAGCTTGCCGAGATTCTCGGCGTAGACATCGCGGACACGATCGCCTTCGGGGACTCGGCCAATGACCGCGAGATGATCGCCGCAGCTGGCCTTGGTGTGGGCGTGGCCAACGTGACCGACGACGTGCGCCCCATCTGCGACCTCGTGCTCGACACGACGGGGCTCGACGGAGCGCTTCCCGAATTAGTCGAGCGCATCATCGAGCCCCAGCATCGCTAGGCAGAACCGCCCGGGCGCTTCTCGATACGCCCGGGCGCTCACGCTCGATCCCATGTCTTTTTACGACTACGCCGCCGTAGGCTCCACGCTTAACGACTGCGCCGACGCGGCGCCGGCGTTTATTGGCTTCGCAACCGCCGTCCCAACGATACCGACTACGCCGTCGCCTACATCCACGCTCCTCGGCCCGCTCCTTGCTCCGTCGCGCATGGCAAGGCCGATGCAAATCGTTCCATCCAGGCAATTTGCACGCAATAGTTGTCGTCTTGGGTCGTAGGGCCCTCGCTGCCCGCCATCGCGGCAAGGGCGTGCAACATATTTGAGATTCTGCGGCCCGATTCAAGCATTTTGAACTCCCAAACTCATATGCTAGCTAGACGCTAGCAGATAAAACCCCAGTTGGCCAAATTCTCTCATGACCCTAAAGCCGCTTTTCAGCCGCAGAATCTCAAATTCATTGTCTCTTGACCCACCGGCCAACTATTCGCGAGGGAAAGACGCCCCCCTCAAATGCCTCTTCGGACACCCGTTTCCCCGTCGTCACCACTTTTGAACGTCACGGCGCCCTCTAGGCGAGCGGAATCCCAGGGCGACTTCCCTCGAGCGTAAGATCTCCATCGCGGGCCCGCGCAATGGGCTGCGCCGGCTCACCTTCACGTGGGAACACAAAAGCGGCGCCGTGGAACGACCATGGCACCGCATCATCGACCCTAGAAAGGCAGCTTTCCTCCGGGCATGCCCATGCCGCCCGGCATGCCGCCGCCCATCTGACGCATCATTTGCTGCATCTGGCGCTTGGCCTGCTTGCGGTTGCCGCTCCCCATCATGCCGCGCATCTTGCCCATCATCTTGTTGAGCTCGCTCCACTGCTTGATGAGGCGGTTGACGTCCTGCACGGAGTGTCCGGAGCCGAGCGCGATGCGCTGGCGGCGCATGCCGTTGATGATGCCCGGGCGAGCGCGCTCCTCCTTCGTCATCGAGAAGATGATGCTCTCGATCTGGCGCATCTGCTCCTCGGAGTTATCGCCGCCCATCTGGCGCAGCGCCTTGTCTCCACCGGGAAGCATGCCCAAGATCTTTCCCATGCCGCCCATCTTGCGAATCTGCTGCATCTGGGCAAGCATGTCGTCCATCGTGAAGCCCTCGCGCAGCATCCTCTCGGCTTCGGCGACGGAAGCGGCGTCGGCGTTGGCCTGGGCCGTCTCGATGATGCCCACGACATCACCCATGCCGAGGATGCGCTTGGCCATGCGATCAGGGTGGAATGCCTCGAGGGACTCGGGCTTCTCGCCCATGGAGACGAACTTAATGGGCTTACCCGTCACGGCGCGGACGGACAACGCGCCACCACCGCGGGCGTCGCCATCGAGCTTGGACATGATGACGCCATCGAAGTCGGTGCGCTCGGCGAACTCGGAAACAACGTTGACGATGTCCTGGCCGGTCATCGCGTCGACGACCATGAGGACCTGATCGGGCTTGACCGCGCTCTTGATGTCGACGGCCTCCTGCATCATGAGCTCGTCGATCTGGAGACGGCCGGCGGTGTCGACGATGACCACGTCGCGGAGGTGGTCAACGGCCTCCTGGACGGCCTCGCGCGCGATCGCGACGGGGTCCTTACCATCACCGCGGTAGACCGGCACGCCAATCTCGCCGCCGAGGGTCTCGAGCTGGTCAGCCGCGGCGGGACGGTGCGTGTCGCACGCGGCGAGCTGCGGAGAGTGGCCCTGCTTCTTGAGCATGTAGGCAAGCTTGGCGCTCGCGGTGGTCTTACCAGAGCCCTGCAGGCCAACGAGCATGATCACGTTGGGCGTGCGGTTGGGCATGAGGGTGAGCTTGCTCTCAGTGGAGCCAAGAAGCTCCGTGAGCTCGGCGAGAACGACCTTGACGACGTTCTGCGCAGGCGTCAGAGAGGTAAGGACCTCGGCCGTGAGGCACTGCTCCTTGCAGCGGGCCACGAAGTCCTTGACCACGCGGAAGTTGACGTCCGCCTCGAGCAGCGCCATGCGAATCTCGCGCATTGCCGCGTTGATATCGTCCTCCGTGAGGCGACCCTTGCCACGCAGCTTGTCAAAGGTATCCGTGAGGCGGTCTGAGAGGCTATTGAACATCGAAGCTCCTAGCTGGGATTCGTTGCGAACAGTACTGGCTAGACGTCGGGAGCAGCTCGGTAAGCTCGAGCCTAGATCGTCTCGCCCACAAGGGCGCGGGTGAAGTTGAGCGCGTCGAAGGACTGGAAGTCATCGATGCCCTCGCCCACACCGATGCGCCAGATCGGCAGGTCGAGCTGACTCGCAATCGAGACCGCGATACCGCCCTTCGAGGTGCCGTCGAGCTTCGTCACGATGAGGCCATCGAGATCGAGCGCGTCGTTGAACTCCTTCGCCTGCGCGAGGCCGTTCTGGCCAGTGGTCGCGTCGACGACGAGGACGACAGTCACGGGCATGCTCGCGCGCTTGCGCGTGACGTTTACGATCTTGGCGAGCTCGCGCATGAGCTCGGGAGACGTGTGCAGGCGTCCGGCGGTGTCGATGAGCATGAGCTCCGTGCCCTCGCGCTCCGCGGTCTCGACCACGTCATAGCAGACGCTCGCGGGGTCAGCGCCGCGCTCGCGGGTGACGACGCGTACGTCGGCGCGCTCGCCCCAGACCTGAAGCTGTTCGATTGCGGCGGCGCGGAAGGTGTCAGCGCCGCCGATGAGGACGGACTTGCCGGAGCCCTTCGCAGCCGCGGCAAGCTTGCCCACCGTGGTGGTCTTACCGGCACCGTTGATGCCAACGAACAGCACGCAGCTCGGCGTGTCATCGAACGGATCGCGCTCGGAGGTGGGGAACGCCTCGGCCAGGCGCTTGGCGAGGGCCTCGCGGAGCTGGTCGGCCGTACGCAATCCCTTCTTTGCGGCAAGCTCGCGGAGGTCATCCGTGACGCTCATCGCGAGCTCGGGACCGATGTCACCCATGACGAGGGTGTCCTCGAGATCCTCCCAGAACTGCTCGTCGACGTCGCCGCCCATGTAGAAGATCTGGTTGAGCGCCTCGCGAGACTTCGCGAGTCCGCTCCTCAAGCGGTCAGCAAGCCCCATCAGGCATCGACCACCTTTCCTGTCGCGCGGTCAAGCCGCTGGGATACAACGTGACTGACACCATCGGCCTGCATGGAGACGCCGTACAGGACGTCGGCCTGCTCCATGGTCCTCCTCTGGTGCGAAATGACGATGAGCTGAGTCGTCTCCTTGAGCTGCTCGATGGCATCGAGCAGTTTGTCGAGGTTGGCGTCGTCGAGCGCCGCCTCCACCTCGTCGAAGACGTAGAACGGCACGGTTCGCGTGCGATAGACGGCAAAGAGCAGCGCGAGGGCCGTGAGGGACTTCTCGCCACCGCTCATGAGCGTCATCTTCGCGATGCGCTTGCCCTTGGGCTGCGCCACGACCTCGATGCCGGTCTCCGCGGGATGGTCCGGGTCGCACATCTCGAGATGCGCCTTGCCACCCGGAAAGAGCATGCCGAAAATCTCGATGAAGTTGGCGTTCACGGCCTCGAAGGTCTCGAGGAACTGCCTACGCATCTTGCGGTCGATGGCCGCAGTGATCTTGACGAGCGCGGCACGGGCCCTCTCGAGGTCCTCGAGCTGAGCTCCGATGTAGTCCGCGCGCTCCTTGAGCTTGGTGTACTCGTCCATCGCGACCTGGTTGACGGGGCCGAGGCTATCGATCTGACGGCGAAGGGACGCGACCTCGCGCTCGGTGGCCTCGCGGTCATCGGGCTCGGGCATCTGCAGCGCCTCTTCGAGGACGTGCCTACCGTCGGCCGTAATCTGCGCGATCGCCTGCTCGACGCGGACCTCGAGACGCCCGCTCTCCACCTTGACGTCGTTCTGGGCGCCCTTGGCCTGCTCAAGTGCCGCATTGGCGTCCGCGACCTGCTGCTTCGCGTCGCCGATGGTCTTCTTGAGGGAGTCGGAGTCCGCCTCGGCGAGGCTCGCGCGGTCACGCAGGCGCTCTGCCCAGGTCTTACAAGCCTCGTGGATCGCCTCGTAGCGCTCGTGGAGCGGGTCGACGCGAAGGCGCAGCACCTCGAGGGAGCGCGTAGCCTCCTCCGCGGCGCGGGCGCGCTCGTCGAGGGAGGAGATGCGGCCAGAGAGCTCACGCTGACGCTCGTCGAGGTGATGCAGGCGCTCGCGGCTCGTCGCAAGCTTGAGGCGCGCGTCCGCGGCCTTCTTGGTGGCCTCGTCCTCTGCTCGAGAGGCCTCACGACGGCGGGTGTTGGCCTCCTCGAGGTCGCGGGACAACTTGGCAAGACATTCCTTGGCAGCATCTGCCTGAGCCTTGAGCTCGTCCAAGCGCGGACGGGCCTCGCGGGTGCGCTCGCGCGCCTTCTCGCGGCGGGCCTCGACCTGCGTGCGCTCGTCGTGAGCGGAGCTCACCTGAGACTGCAGCCGGCCGATCTCCGAGTTAAGGGAGTCCCTCTCGCCAGTGAGACGGGAGAGCTCGCCGGCGGCGTCGGCGGAGGCGTCGCGAGCCCGGGTGAGGGCGTCCGCGGCGGCGTCCGCGGCGGCGGAGGCGTTCGCGAGCGTCGAGTCGGCCGAGGCGACGGCTGCCTCAAGGGCGGGCATACCTTCCTCAAGAGCTGCGACCTCGCGCCTGCGCTCAAGCGTGCCCGCTACGGCGCCGGCGGAGACGCCAGCCCGCGTGCGGCCGTCGCTCGTCGCAACGACGCCGGACTCGGTAACGTAAGTAAGGCCCGGGTTCGCGGCGTGGGCGCGCACCGCTGACTCGGGGGAATCGACAATGAAGACATCGCCCAAGAGGCGCTCGACGAGGCCCCTGGCGTCGTCGGCGACGTCAAACAAGTCGACAAGGCGACGGCCCTCCCCCTGGGGCGCGACGGGCGCGGTCTCGGAGAGATTAAGAACCGTAAGAGAACCGGCGGCCGACGCCTCGCCCGCGGCGGCATCCATGAGACGCGCGACGTCAGCGCCTGCGGAAACGACGGGCGCGGAGAGCGTCTCGCCGAGAAGGCGCTCGACGAGCGAGTCGAGCTCGGCCGGGGCGCTCACGACATCAGCGAGGCGGTAGCGAACGAGACCCGCGAGCGTGCCGTCAGACAGCACGCGTCCCTCGAGGGACTCGGAACCCGGGACGAGTCCGGCGTCGATCGAGCGAAGTGCCTCGAGCTTAGCCTGGGCGCCGGAGAGCGCGGCCTTGGCGGCGCCCAACGCCTCGCGCGCGGCCTTCGCGGCCTCGCGAGCGGTGTCCCTCTCAGCCGCGAGGCGAGAGATCTCCTCCTTGGCGGCCTCTGCGGCGGCGCGGGCGTCCTCGATGCTCGAGGCAAGCTCCTCGAGCCTGTCGGAGCGACTCGCAAGCGCGGCCTCGGCAGTCTCGAGTTGCTCGTCGATCTGCGCGAGACGGCTCGCGAACATCTGGTCCTCGACTTCGGCGTTACTGATTTCATCCGTGAGCTTGGCGTGCGCCAGCGTCGCGTCGTCAAGTTCGCGCTGGCAGGAGCGCTGCTCGTCATTGAGGCGCGCCTGGGCCGAGCCAGCCTCGCGGCGAGCGGACGTGGCCTCGCGAGCCGCGGGTTCAAGGCGCTTGACCTCCGCCTCGAGGGTCTCGGTCGCGACGCGCGTGTCAGACAGGCGTCCAGAGACGTCCTCGAGTTCGCTCGATGCTTCGCTCTTCTGGCGATCGATCTGCGAGAGCGTCATACGCGTCTCAGAGAGGCGATCGACCATGTTGCGGCCCTTCTCCTCGAGGAGGCGCATGTCGCTCTCGAGGCGGCCGAGGATGTCGCTGCAGCGGCGGCGCTGCTCGCCGAGGTCTCCGACGAAGAGGCCCTTCTGCTCGAGCAGGCTCTGGAGCTTCTCGAGCTCGCGGCTCTTCTCGTCCGCGCGGAACTGCGCGAGTTCGACGGCGGCCGAGGCCTCCTTGGCGCGGGACTCGAGCTCGGTCCACTGGCGCTGGAGACGCCTCACGTCGTCGACGGCGAGCTGGCAGGTGAGCTCTGACAGGCGACGGTCAAGCTCCTCCCAGCGCTTCGCGCGGTCAACCTGACGCTCGAGCGGGCGAAGCTGGCGGTTGAGCTCTCGCGCGACGTCGCGGGCTCGGACGAGGTTCTTGTCCATGTCTGCGAGCTTGCGCTGGGAGCGCTCCTTGCGACGACGGTGCTTGGAGATGCCCGCGGCTTCCTCGATGAGGACACGCCTCTCCTCCGGGCGGCTCGAGAGGATCGAGTCGAGCTTGCCCTGGGAGATGATCGAGTGCGTGTCCTTGCCGAGGCCGGAGTCATGCAGGATGTCCTGGATGTCCATGAGACGGGCCGGAGCGCCGTTGATGAGGTACTCGGACTCGCCGGAGCGATACATCCTGCGCGTGATGCCGACCTCGGAGAAGTCGACCGGCAGGGTGTGGTCCGTGTTGTCGAGCACGAGTGTGACCTCGGCCACTCCCACGGGCTTGCGGGCAGAGGACCCCGAGAAGACGACATCCTCCATGGCCTGGCCGCGCAGCATCTTGGCGCTCTGCTCGCCCAGGACCCAGAGGATGGCGTCGCTGACGTTGGACTTGCCCGACCCATTGGGGCCCACCACGACGGTGAGGCCCGGGTCGAAGACCATATGGGTGCGGTCCGCGAAGGACTTGAAGCCCTTCAGCGTGAGGGACTTCAGGAACAATTGACGCCCTCCTCGGCGAGGCGCTTGATGGCGTCGCTTGCGGCCGCGCTCTCCGCTTCCTTCTTGGAGGAGCCGGTGCCACGGCCCATGCGCCTCCCCTCAACGAGGACGACGGAGGTGAAGGTGGGGCTGTGCGCGGGGCCCTTCTCGCCCTCAAGCTTGTACTCGGGGGCACAGCGGAGCTCGCGCTGGGTGATCTCCTGGAGACGGCTCTTGGGGCTCACGGGACGCTCCGCGAGCTCGGGAACCATGTGGGGTCCAAGCGTGCGCTGAACGAACTCGTGCGTGACGTCATAGCCAGCGTCGAGGTACAGGGCGCCGACGACCGACTCGTATACGTTCTCGAGGGCGGAGTGGAGGCCACGGGAGCCCGTACCCTTCTCAGATTCGCCAAAGACGATGCACTCGCCGATACCGAGCTGGTCTGCCACGGCGGAGAGGGTCTTGCCGGAGACGAGGGTAATCTTGAGGCGCGTGAGCGCTCCCTCGTCCATGTCACGGAAGCGCTCGAAGAGGTCGGTCGCGACGATGGCGCCGAGGATGGAGTCTCCCAGGAACTCAAGCCTCTCGTAGGAGGCCGATACCGGCAGGCCCTCGACGGCGCTCGGGTGCGTGATGGCGGCCTCTACGAGGTCGCGGTTATTGAAGATGTGGCCACAGATGCTCTCGATGTGGCGAATCCGCTCGGTGGCGGTATTGCGGGGCATACTCTCCCCCATCTGTCGCAACGGCTAGATACAGCGACGGCGCCCGCGTGGAGCGCCGTCACACACATCAGGTTATTGTACCCGCTACCCGCCAATCGCGCAGAGTTTACTCCGCCTCGGCGATCGCCTCGGCAAGCTTTCCGCACAGGTTCTGGCGAACGCAGCGAGCTGCCGTCAGCGTACCGTTCATGATGGCGTCCGGATTGGTGGCTCCGTGGCCCACGAGAACGGGCGCCTTGAGGCCGAGCAGGGCGGCTCCACCGTAGCGGTCGCCGGACAGAAGCGCGGCGACCTCCTTCATGGCGGGCTTGACCAAGAGCGCTCCGAGGGCGACCTTCTTGCTCTGACCCGCCGCTGCCTTCAGCGCGGAGACGATGAACTTCGCCGTTCCCTCGACGGCCTTGAGGGCAATGTTGCCCGTGAAGCCGTCGGAGACGATGACGTCAAGGTCACCCGTAAGAATGTCGCGGCCCTCGCAGTTGCCGGAGAAATTGATGCCCTTGGTTGCCGCGAGCGCCGCATGGCGCGCGAGAGCCGCCTCGGAGCCCTTGGTCTCCTCGGTGCCGTTGTTGAGCAGGCCCACCGTGGGATTCTCCACGCCAAGAGCGATCTGGGAGTAGGCGGTGCCCATACGAGCGAACTGGACGATCATCTCCGGCGGGCAATCCGCGTTGGCGCCAAGGTCGAGAACGGTCGTCATGTGCCCGTCGACGCCAGGCATGGTGGCGCAGAGGGCAGCGCGACTCACGCCCTTGACTCGGCCGACGATGAGCGTGCCCGCCGCGAGGATGGCGCCAGTAGAGCCGGCGGAGAAGAAGGCGTCCGCCTCGCCCGCACGGACGGCGCGGCAGCCGCGCACGATCGAGGAGTCCTTCTTGCGACGGACGGCCTCCGTGGGATGCTCGTCCATCTCGATGGCCTCAGTGGTCACGAGGGCCTCGGCGCGAGCGTGCTTGGCACAGAACGGCACGACGACGTCCTCGTTACCGGCAACGACTACCTCGAGGTCGTCATCGGCCTCGAGAGCGCGGGCGATTCCCTCGAGAACGACCTCGGGCTTCTCGTCTCCGCCCATGGCATCGACTACGACACGGACCATGGTGGTTCCCTTCTCACGAACATAAGCGACACGGGGCGCACTGCCCGCGCAGGATGTTAACACCTTAGCATCCCGCACACGGCTGCCGTGTCCCGATAAACAAAAAAGGCCGACCCTTCCGGGCCGGCCTTCTGGCCACTCTAGGAATGGCGGCTACTCGGTGACGATGACCTGACGGCCATTGTAGTAGCCACAGCTCGGGCACACGCGGTGCGGGAGCTTCACGGCGCCACACTGGGGGCACGTGGAGCGAGCCGGCATAGCGAGCTTGCTGTTGGCCGAGCGACGGGTGTGGGTCGCGCCGCGGCCCTTCTTCTGCTTGGGTACTGCCATTGTTGACCTCTCTTACTGAACTTACGCCGCACCGCACGCGACGGTCTATCACAGACGAATTAGAATGATAGCACGAAATGGAGCGTTCGCACTAGAGATACACAGTATTTGGTGGAGGATTCTCACGTCAAGAGCAAATATGCTACCTCTCGTCATCATCCTCGAGGTTTAGATCAGCAAGAGCCGCAAACGGGCTCTCCGCGAGCTTCTCGGCCTCGCGCTTCGCGGCGCAGCCACAGTCCCCCTCGTTGAGATTCGCGCCGCACGTGGGGCAGAGGCCCTTGCAATCCTCGCGGCAGAGCACCACGAACGGCGTCTCCATGAGGATGGCAGCCATGATGGGCTCGGAGACGTCGATCGTGTGGTCCTCGTCCACCAGGGAGAAGTCCACCTCATCCTCGTCATCGGAGAGCTCTTCCTCTGCGGGAGCCTCGAACAGGAAGTACTCGTCTACCTCGGAGGCGACATCAAACTCGGCGTCTTCGAGGCAGCGGTCACACGTGCCGAGGACATGGGCACGAACCATGCCGGACGCGAGAATGCCCTCGCCGGCGTTGGTGAGGACGAGGTCGTAGTCGATGCCCCCAGGCAGCTTGAACTCGCGGCCGCCAAGCTCGTAGCCCGGCTCGTCGATGTGGCCGGAAAGGGGCAGGACGCTGCCAGCGCCTTCGAGGCGCTCGTCAATGAGAACGCGAATAGGCTCCATGGGAATTACCTGCGCGAAGAGCCGTCATCGAGCGACTGGCGGTTGCGCTCGAGAGTGCCGATAACGCTCTTGAGGTTGTCCTCGATGCCCGTGAGGAGGTTCTCGACGTACTCGTTGATGTGGTAGCGAAGGTCGCTCGCGTACTGCGTGGCCTGGTCGCGGATCTCCTCGGCCTGCTGGTTGGCGAGACGGACGACCTCCTGGTCGCCAGCGAGGATCATGGCCTGCTGCTGGGCATCAGCAACGATGGAATCCGCCATCTGGTGGGCGCGGGCGAGAATCTCGTCCTCCTCCTTGAGGATACGACGGGAGGTCTGGAACTCTTCCGGGAAGACGTTGCGGATCTCGTCAAGAAGCTCGTAGACGGCGTCAGCGTCGACAATCTTGGGATTGCTGCCGGTGCCGCCCATGATGGGCTTCTTGCCATCGGAGATAATGTCCTCGAGCTCGTTGACCAAGTTCTCGATCTCCTCACCTGGCTGCATGCGCAGGCTCCTTTCGTGCTGGCCCCAGACCCAACGCGCGGGCTTGCGGGACATGAAAATCGCAGGTACTTCGCGCGCTCCATGCGCGTATCCCGATTACTTTACCATACCCGCAGCTATATGGATTGCTGCTTACGGCGCGCAAGGGAATCTTCACCTGCGAGCCCAATATGTGCCGACAGGCCGCGGCCGCCTTCCGACCGGCCGCCTCCGCCCCATGGCTCCCAAGGCAAAAGGGCCTGACCCCGGAGACGCTCCGGAATCAGGCCCTTAGACGAGTGCGCTCCCCTGCCCGGGGCGGCACCCCTACTCCTCGAACTGGGAGTTATAGAGCTCCGCGTAGAAGCCGTTCTTAGCGAGCAGCTCCTCGTGCGAGCCGCGCTCCACGATGTCGCCGTCACGAAGGACGAGGATCGTGTCCGCGCCCTTGATCGTCGAGAGTCTGTGGGCGATCACGAAGCTCGTGCGACCCTGCATGAGCGCGTCCATCGCCTGCTGGATGCGGACCTCGGTGCGCGTGTCGACGTTCGAGGTCGCCTCGTCAAGGATGAGGGCGGGCCTGTCAGCGAGGAACGCGCGGGCGATCGTCACGAGCTGGCGCTGGCCCTGGGAGAGGTTCGTGCCCTCCTCGTTGATCATGAAATCATAGCCACCGGCGAGAGTGTGGATGAAATGGTCGCAGCGGGCCGCACGGGCGGCAGCCTCCACCTCGGCATCCGTGGCGTCGGGACGGCCATAGCGGATGTTCTCGCGGATCGTGCCGTTGAACAGCCACGTGTCCTGAAGCACCATTGCGAACTGCTCGCGAAGCGCAGCGCGGTTCCAGTCGCGGACGTCGACGCCGTCGACGCGCAGGCTGCCGCCGTCGACGTCATAGAAGCGCTGGAGTAGCTTGATGAGCGTGGTCTTGCCGGCGCCCGTGGGACCCACGATGGCCACGGTCTGGCCCGGCTCGGCCGTGCAGGAGAAGTCGTGGATGATGGTCTTCTCGGGGTCATAGCCAAACTTGACGTGGTCGAACTCGACGAGGCCGTCGCTCTTCTCGGGAATCTGGGGGTCGGCGGCAAGATCCTCCTCGGGAGCAGCGAGGAACTCGAAGACGCGCTCGGTGGCGGCGGCCATTGACTGCATCGTGTTGCTCACGTTCGCGAGCTGCTGCACGGGCTGCGTGAAGTTGCGCACGTACTGGATGAAACTCTGGATGTCGCCGGGGGTGGCGCTTCCGGTGAGCGCGAGCTGTGCGCCCACGACGACCACGGCCACGTAGCCAGCGTTACTCACGAGGCTCATCAGCGGGATCATGAGGCCGGAGAGGAACTGCGAGCGCCAGCCGGAGATGAACAGGCGGTCGTTCTTCTCGTCGAACTCCCTCACGGCGGCGTCGGCGCGGTCGAACACCTGGATGACGTTCTGGCCGGCGAAGTCCTCCTCGATGATGCCGTTGACGGCGCCAAGGACCTGCTGCTGCTCGCGGAAGTAGGGCTGCGAGAAGTGCATCATGACGCCCATGATGACCACGGCGGCGGGAAGCGTCACCACGACGACGCCCGTAAGCGGCAGGCTGATCGAAAGCATCATCACGAGCACGCCGACGATCTGGGTGAGCGAGGTGATGAGCTGCGTCACGGACTGGTTAAGGCTCTGGCCAAGCGTGTCGACGTCGTTCGTGATGCGGGAGAGCACGTCGCCCTTGCTGTGGCCGTTGAAGTAGCTCATCGGCACGACGGCGATCTTCTCGGCGATCTCCTTGCGCATGCGGTAGCAGATCTTCTGCGTGACGCCCGTCATGAGCCAGCCCTGGATGAGGTTGCAGACGGAACTCGCGAGGTAGAGGCCGAGTAGGAGCAAGAGCGTCTTGCCGATCCAGTCGAAGTCGACCGCACCGGTGCCCTGGACCTTGGCGACGAGGCCCTCATAGAGCTTGGTCGTCACCTTGCCGAGGACCTTCGGGCCCACGATGTTGAAGATGACCGAGCACATCGCGAACACGATGGCGAAGAACACGGCGACCTTGTGCCTGCCGACGTACCCGAGCAGCTTGCGGATGGTGCCCTTGAAGTCCTTAGGCTTCTCGCCGCGACCCATGGGCCCGCGACCGCCCATCGGCCCGCGCTGGCGCCTGGCCGGGGCCTGGGTCTTGTTCGTCTCGTCTGCCATTAGCACTCGCCTCCCTTCATGACCGCCGCAATCTCCTCGTCGGTGAGGCCGAGTTCGGCGGAGGACAGCTGTGACTGTGCAATCTCGAGGTAGGTGGGGCAGCTGCGGAGGAGCTCCTCGTGCGTGCCCTGCCCGACGACGCGACCGTCGTCGAGAACGATGATCTGCGTGGCGCGCATGATCGTGGCGATGCGCTGGGCGACCACGACCACGGCGGAGTCGGACGCGGAGGTCGCGAGGGCCTCGCGCAGCTTCGCGTCGGTCTTGTAGTCGAGCGCGGAGAAGGAGTCGTCGAAGACCATGACCTCGGGGCGCTTGGCGAGGGCGCGCGCGATGGCGAGGCGCTGGCGCTGGCCGCCGGAGACGTTGGTGCCGCCCTGGGAGATTTCGGACTCGTAGCCGCCCTCGCGGCCCTCGATGAACTCGGTGGCCTGGGCGATGCTCGCAGCGGCACGCATGTCGTCGTCGCCTACGGTGTCACCCGCGAACTTGAGGTTCGTCTCGATGGTGCCGGAGAAAAGCATGCCCTGCTGCGGCACGTAGCCGATGCGGCGGCGGAGCTCGGAGAGGGGCATGTCGCGAACGTCGATGCCGTCGAGCGTGACCGTGCCCTCCGTCGCGTCGTACAGGCGCGGGATGAGCTGGGCGATCGTCGACTTGCCGGAGCCGGTGGCGCCGATGATGCCAAGCGTCTCGCCCGCACGGACGGTGAAGTTGACGCCCGTGACGACGCTCTCGTCGCCATCCGGGTAGCTGAAGGAGACGTCACGGAACTCGAGCTGAGCGCGCGGACCGTCAGCCGCGGGGAGCTGCGGGCGCTCGGGCTCCTTGATCGAGCTCTCCGTGTTGAGGACGTCCTCGACGCGCTCGCAGGCGACCTCGGCACGCGGAAGCATGACGGAGACCATGGTGAGGATCATGAACGCCATGACGATCTGCATCGTGTAGGAGATGAACGCCATCATGTCGCCCACCTGCATGACGCCGTCGTTGATGCCGTGGGAGCCCGCCCACACGATCAGCACGGTGATGCAGTTCATGACGAACATCATGAGCGGCATCATGAAGCTCATGGCGCGGTTGGTGAACAGCTGCGTCTTCATGAGGTCGGTGCTAGCGTCGTCGAAGCGGGCGAGCTCGTGGTCCTGGCGACCAAAGGCGCGGATCGGCATGATGCCGTCGAGCATCTCACGAGCAACGAGGTTCACGCGGTCGACGTACTGCTGCATCTTCTTGAACTTGGGCATGGTGAGGCCCATGAGGACGCCGACGACCGCGGACACGGCCACGACGGCAACGCCGATGGTCCACTCGAGGCCCGTCTGGGTGGCGAAGACGCGCATGAGGGCCACGACGCCCATAATCGGCGCCATCATCACCATACGAATGACGAGCGTGGTCGCCATCTGGATCTGCTGGATGTCGTTCGTGCAGCGCGTGATGAGCGAGGCCTGGCTGAACTTGCCTACCTCGGCCGGAGAGAATCGCATGACGCTCTCGAAGGTCTTGCGACGCAGGTCGCGCGCGATGGTGCAGGCGGTGTGCGAGGCCACGGCGCCGGTGAGGATCGTGGCGACGAGGCTCACGGCGCACAGGCCGAACATCTTTGCCGTCATGGACGCGAGGTAGGAGTTCTGGACGTCCGACAGGCTGATGCCCTGGGCCTCGTACTCCTGACCAACGAACGAGATAGCGCGCTGGCGCACGATCGAGCCGCCCATGGAGCCCATCTGGTCAGCCATGGACTCGGCGCCGGAGACGAGCTGGTCCCTGTCGAGCATGCCCATGGAGACGGCCTTGCGGATGTCGTCCATGGTGACGGTCCCCTGGATGGGTGCGCCGGTGGCGGAGGCGTCGATGCCCTGCTCGAGCGCGAGGGTCACGGTCTCCGGCAGGCTCATGATGCTCGCGAGCTCGCCCTCCTCCGAGCGGGCCTCGTCAGTGCCCACGTAGGCGCGGACGCCCTCGGCGTCAGACTCGCCATAGGCCGCCTCGACGGTGGCGGCGTCCTCGTCGCTCATGAACAGCTCGAGGTCCGCGAGGGTCTGTTCGCGGATGGTGGCGGGCACGGCGCTCTCGATGCCGCCCTGCTGGATGCCCACGTCGACGATCTCGCTCATGTACGTGGGCAACGTGAGGTCTGCGTTGCAGCTGATGATGATTAGCGCGACGGCGCACACAAGCGCCAGGATGTGCTTCTTGAATAGCTTGATGATCCTCACGTCACTCCCCTCTCTATTCCCCCTGCGCGGACGACGTGATGTGGACCTGACGGCCCTCGCACTTGCGCGCCTCCATGACCTCGGCCACGCGATTAATGACGCGGACGAGGTCTCGGGCGTCATCCTCGCCCAGCTCTCTCAGGAAATCCGCGACCATCTCGACGCCCTCGTCGCGGATCTTGTCCGCCGCGATGCGCCCCGCGTCCGTGATGGTTACGACAACGCGGCGCTTGTCCTTCGCGGCACCAGCTCGCGTAACGAGGCCACGCTCCTCGAGCGCGCGCAGGATGTTCGCGACGCGCGCGTCCGAGACGCCCATACGGTTCGCAAGCTCACCCGGCGAAAGCGCTCCGCCGGAGATGATCAGCTCGCGCAGGACGACGGGCATGCCGCGGAGCTTCTGGTCGATGCTCCGGCCTGACCTTAGGCGAGACATCAGGAAGCCGGCGCGGATAAGTTGGTTCGCGTAGGCTTCGAACGCCCCGGTGGGCGATTCAGCGCTCATTCCCTGACCCCCTACTACCTTCTAGTGTTAGTTTCTAACGTTAGGCAATATATCCACATCGGACTTTGGGGGTTGCGTAACCCACAAATTGGGGTAGACTTCACAGCACGGACACAACATCTCGACGAAACTCGCTTGCGCGAGCCGTCTCGTGTGCTATCCTTATCCAGCTATGTGTCGAGGGCGGCTGCACCACGCGCCGCTTAATGGAGGTTTACAACAATGTCTAAGGTTTGCGCCATTTGCGGCAAGCACGCTGTCGCCGGCCGTTCGATCAGCCACTCGCACCGCGTCACCAACCGTAAGTTCCGTCCGAACATCCAGCACGTCACCGTTGTCATCAACGGCCACAAGCAGAAGATGAACGTCTGCTCCACGTGCCTCAAGTCCGGCAAGGTTGCCCGCTCCTAGTAGGGGCTGTCGCTTCTTCAGCGACAACATAAGCAAGATCAAAGGGAGTCGTCTTCGGACGGCTCCCTTTTTTGTGATTAGCACGGTCGTAGGCTGGCGTGTCTCTGCGCTGGCATTGGCAGGAGCTGCATTCTGCGCACTCGTCAACATCCGCTGCCACGTTCTACGCATTCGCCAGAGCTCGCCGTCACGCGTCGCATGCCGGTAGCGCTCTTAGCTTATGAGGAACGCCGCGAGAACTCCCTCATGGCAGGTCACGCACGCATCAGCGGCATCAACGACGTTGGAGATTCCGCGATCGCGCAGGGCGTCGACACGGAAGTGGTCGAGCTCCCAGCGCAGCCCCATCTCGGACACGCAGGTGTCGTCCGCAAGGGCCACGAAAGAGAAGTGGTGCCCGAGGGCTCCTTCCCCCAGCTCCCAGGTAGTAGCACCCACGGGCGCGAGGATGCGACACTCGAACTCGTCCTCGACAAGACGCGGCGCGAGGTCCGCGTTCTTCGTGAGCACACCAAACACGGCCAGGGTATGGTCCATACGCCCGGCGCTCGCACACGTCACTGTGACCTCGAGGGCCTCGCCCCTCTCGGCGGCGAGCTCACGCGCGCACGAAAAACCGAGCGAGAGGTCCGTGTCATCCTTCGCGGGAGGAAAGAGACGGATGGGCATCTCGTCCTCGCCCTCACGCCGGCGCGCCTGGTCACGGACCCACGCGAGGCCATCGGCGCTCACGGTGTCGGCGTCACCACAGAAGGCGCCGGGGACGACGCCGGCAGCGCGACAGGCATCGGCACCTCGGTCGACGGCAAGCACCAGGTCACTCTCGGCAGAAAGGCGAGAGACGAGGGCAGACGAGCTGGGAGCGGGCGAGCCTGCGACGAGAAGCACGCGCATCGTGCCTACGCCTCCTCGGGTAAGGGCCTACGCGAGGCGTCGTCGAAGGCGCGGATCGCCTCGAGCGAGACGGACTCATAGTTCTCGGAATAGATGTCCGACCACGCACGGATGAACTCGGGGTCGCGGCCATCGTGGTCATTGTGGATGCCCGCGACGTGGAAGCCGGCGCGGCGAGACGCGCGCACGGCGAAGGGCGCGTCCTCGAAGACCCAAGTCTCCTCGAGGGGCGTGCCGAGGCGAGACAGAGCCTCGAGATAGACGTCCGGGAAGTCCTTGTCGCGGCCGTCGCGGACCTCGGCCGTGCAGATGATGTCGATGAAATACTTATCGAAACCGAAATGCGCGAGTACGTGGCGCAGGACACTCGAGGTGGTAGAGCTGGCCACAATCATAGGAATGCCTTCAGCGGCAAGACTTTCAACGAAGGCACGCGCACCTGGCATTTCCTTGACGTTCGTAACGTAATCGTTGAGAACGACGGAATGAATGTGGTCGAGAACTTCCTGGGAGCTCGCTCCGGCACCGTAATCCTCGTGGAGCATCTCGCTCGTATGCGGAAGAGTGGCCGCCTCGATCTGCGCGATAAGCTCGGGCGTGGGATCAATGCCGTAAGACTCGACAAGACGAGCAAAGACGCTGTTCCACATGCACATAGAATCAAGCAACGTGCCATCGCAGTCGAAGATAGCGCCAGAAATCTTAGCCATAAGTACCCCTCATACCGGGGCAACAAGGCCCCTCCGCGGATTCTTCCACGGAAATGATACCAGCCGAGCGCTACGGACGCGGAGACTCGGCCATCATATAAAAGTATGGTTATCTTAGGGATGAAACTACCTGCGAAATTGGGTAAAGTACCTTTTGCGGCCTTAGGGCCGTATTTCTATATGATGACGCGCGAGAGCGCTGACGATGGTCGCCACGTGGGCGGCCCAGACACGGAGGTTCTTCAGATGGCTCGTTACGACTACCGATGCTCGGATTGCGGCAACGTCTTCGAGGTCGTGCACTCCATGTCCGAGCACCCCGCTATCACGTGCCCCAAGTGCGGCGCTCCGTGTGAGCGCGTCTTCAAGCCCGCATTAATTTCCTTCAAGGGCACTGGCTTCTACAACACCGACCAGCGCGGCGGCGGTTCCTCGACGAGCGCCACCTCTGGTGGCTGCGGCGGCTGCTCCGGCGGCGACTGCTCGAGCTGCTCCAAATAGCGCCAGCTGACGTCGCCGGACGGCGGCGCACACATACGATGGCATACAAGCGGGGCCCACGTTGACGCGTGGTCCCCGCTTTTCTGTCTCGACGGCGCGCGAGGCTCGCGAACGCCACGCGGCCTCGTACCACCGACGCTTCCCGACTATGACTCGCGGATCAGCCTCGCGAAGAAGTGGCCGTCGAAAGCGTCGTGGATGGGAGTCGACTGGAACTCGCCGCGCTCGTTGAGGTTGCGCTCGAACGGCGCGCGAGACCCCTCGTCGAGCGCCGCCACGGCGGGCGCCGTGAGGATGTCGCCACGCACGAAGCCGTGACCCTCCTCGCTCGCGAGGAAGCGCTCCACGACGCAGGAGTTCTCCTCCGGAAGGACCGAGCACGTGGCATAGACGAGGGAGCCACCCACGGCCACGCGGGAAGCGGCGGCGCGAAGCAGCCTCAGCTGCAGGCTGGGCAGGGAATCCACATTCTCAGGATCGACGATCGCCTGCTCAAGCGCCCAAGCAGTTTCGGGATGGCGACGCATGGTACCCGTACCGGAGCAGGGTGCGTCGACGAGGACGGAGTCAAACTGGCAACGAAGCGCCTCGGGAAGATCGTCTTCGTCGGCAAGGCGCGTACCGTCGAATTCGACACAAGAAACGACGTCCGAAAGGCCGGCGCTCTCCATGCGAGCAGCGGAAAGCCGTGCCTTCGACGCGACCAGTTCGCAACCGACGATGTGCGCCCCTCCGCCAAGCTGAGAGGCCAGGCTCGCAAGAAACAGGGACTTCGTGCCACGGCCCTGCCCCACCTCAAGCACGCGGCCGGCCCCAGCCGCGACTCGACAGCACATCTGCGCCGCCATATCAGCGGCAACGACGTCACACGTGCCGAGCAGGCCGTTCTTCGAGAGGCCTGCAGGCATACCCAGGCGCCAGCAACCGGGAAGCTCGGTGGCGGCAGGCTCCAGACCGGCCTTGCCGAGAAGTCCCTCGACTCCCTCGACACCGACCTTGCCGGCTGCTGCGTAGATGGGCGCGGGCTCGAGGGCGCACGCGCACATCCCGGCGGCGCGAGCCATGCCCACGGCGGCGACGAGGTGCTCGACAAGCCACTCGGGATAGCCGGAGGCAACCACGAGCTCGTCGACAGAGACGGACATGCGGGCCCCCGCGGCGACGGCGTCCGTCGCCTCGCGTGCCTCATCAACCTCAGGACGGCACTCGGCCACGCGTCTGAGCACGGCGTTCGCCATGCGTGCGGCACGCGGCTGCACTCCCCTCACGAGCTCGACGCCCTGGCTCACGGCGACCTGCCGCGGCGTGTCGAGATAGAGCAGCTCGAACGAGGCAAGGCGGAGGGCGTCCCTCACGCGTGGCTCAAGCGAGCCGGGACGAGAGGCAAACGAATCGATACGGCGATCGAGCTCTCCGGAGGCGACGTTCACGCCAAGCACGAGCCTTGTGGCCAAAGCACGGCCTTTACGCCCGAGCGTCTCCATCTCGCGCGCTCCACGCATGAGATCACGCGCGCGGGCCCCGCGGCGGCGCTGAGCGCCAAGCAGGTGCAGGGCCGTCGTGCGAGCCGGACTTGCGACCGCCATTTACACACGCTCCCAGGCGATATCGTCTCCACGGAGACCAGCCGCCCAGGCAGACGCCTCCATCTCGCGCTTGCCGTCGGGCTTGACGGAGATGACCTCGATGGCACCATCGGCGCAACCAAGGGCGACGCGGCCATGGGAAACCTCGACCGCTCCGGCAGCGGTCCTCATGTCTTCGCAGATGGTGGCGCGCATGATGCGAACGCCCTTACCTGCGACGGCACAACGCGCGGGAGCGGCGTCCGAGGAGGCCTGAACGCGGCGGGCGTTCTCGAGGGCGTCATCCGCCGGATCAAGCTTCATCTCGGCCTTCTCGATCTTGTGCGCGTAGGTGACGAGGGATTCGTCCTGCTCGGCCCACGTGACCGTACCAGCCTCGATCTCGCGGAGGGACTCGATGAGAGCATCCGCACCGAGCTCGCCAATCTTGGCCATGAGCTCGGCGGAGGTCATGTCACCGACCTCGCAGGAGGCCTGCGCGCAATAGGCGCCGGCGTCGAGGGCGGAAACGACCCGCATGATCGAGACGCCCGCGCGCTCGTCTCCGGCGAGAATCGCACGCTGTACGGGGGCGGCGCCGCGCCAGCGAGGAAGAAGGGACGCGTGCACGTTCACGCAGCCGAGAGGCGCCATCTCGAGGACGGCGTCCGGAAGGATGCAGCCATACGCGGCGACGCAGATGATATCAGCGCTCACGGCACGCATAGCATCCAAGACCTCGGGCGTCATGCGATTGGCTTCGATTACCTCGATGCCACGAGAGACGGCCTCCGCCTTGACGGGACTGGGCTCGAGGCGCTTGCCTCTGCCACGAACGGCATCGGGCCTCGTGATGACGAGGGCGACCTCGAAGGCATCCGCGAGGGCGCAAAGAGACGGGACGGCAAAATCGGGCGTGCCCATGAAGATAACGCGCATATCGGCCTCCCTAGAAGGGAACTGGTCTAAAGGATGGAAGGAGCAAGCGACGCGCCTGCTACTCCGCGGAGGTCTCGCCAGGACGCGCGCCGCCGGAGATGGCAGCTTCGCAGTCATGCAGGGCCTTGACGCGCTCGAGCAGCGAGAGATGGTCGACCATCGTCACGCCGTTCAGGTGGTCGATCTCGTGCTGGAGGCAGACGGCGAGGAGGTTGTTCTCGGCCTCATACTGAAGAAGGTCGCCGTCGAGATCCGTCGCGTGGACGATGACATGGCTCGGACGCTCGATGTCCACTGAGATACCGGGGAACGAGAGGCAGCCCTCGGCGAAGAGGCGCGGATCGCCGTCTGCAGTGACGATCTTGGGGTTAATCAGCACGTAGGGATTGCGGCTGGATGAATCGCCCGGCACATAGTCCACATCGATGACGACGAGGCGAACGAGCTCGCCAATCTGGGGCGCGGCGAGACCGCAACCGTCGGCGTCATACATGACGTCAAGCATGTGCTTGGCAAGCTTGCGGACGGAGTCGTCGATCTTCTCGATGGGCGCGCACATCTCGGAGAGGCGCGGATCTGGGGTCAGGACGATGTCTTCGGATGCGCTCATGATGCTCCTTCTCGGCTGCCGTGAGTTTTCGCAAGAGACCATGATACCAGCAGGAATGCGCTCGAAAAGCCGCGTGGGCGCGTCCTCACGCGATAGCCACGCGATGGGTGACGGGCAACGAGCGCAGTCGGCCAGACCGCACGCGCGTCGCCCGACCTCTACATCATGTCGTACGCGTCGACGTCAATCGCAAGCGACACGTCTCGACGCGCCGGGAGCCGCGAGGCCGCCGCCGCAAGGATAGAGCCGGGCTCGGCACCCACCGGGCACTTGAGCACGATATGACGCCTGAAGCGATCCTTGACGCGAGCGCGCACGCACTCCGCGGGGCCAAGAACCTCCCATTCGCCGTCGAGGTCGAGCACGGCCTCGCGCACATAGCGAGCAAGCTCGTCGGTGCGCTCGCGCACGAGGCGCTCGCTTTTGCCGGAGACGGTCACGTTGCACACGCGTGAGAAGGGCGGGTAGTACGCCTCCTCACGCTGCCCCAGCTCATAGCCCTCGAACTTCGAGCGGTCATGCCTGGCCACGGCAGCGATTGCGGGGTGCGTCGCCCAGTACGTCTGGATGACGACCTCGCCGCGCCGGCCCCCCCTGCCCGCGCGCCCGGCAACCTGCTCGAGCAGGTCATACGTACGCTCGCCGGCGCGGAAGTCCGGCAGCTTGAGCGTCGTGTCCGCATTGACCACGCCCACGAGCGTGACCTCGGGAAAGTCGAGGCCCTTCGCGATCATCTGCGTGCCCACGAGCACGGCGCACTCGCTCGCGTCGAACTCCTCGAGCAGACGCGTGTGAGCGCCCTTCGTCGAGGTGGTGTCCGCGTCCATGCGGATGACGTCGACCCCCTGCCCCGCAAGAAGCATGTTGAGCTCGTCCTCGACGCGCTGGGTGCCGAGGCCAAACTGCGCAAGGTAGCGGCTTCCGCAGTTGGGGCACTTGGTCGAGAGGTCCGGA
Source organism: Parolsenella sp. LCP21S3_E11 (assembly GCF_052118165.1). Lineage (NCBI taxonomy): Bacteria > Bacillati > Actinomycetota > Coriobacteriia > Coriobacteriales > Atopobiaceae > Parolsenella > Parolsenella sp. LCP21S3_E11. Next base: position 26,266 of record NZ_JBQKHS010000002.1, read on the forward strand.
TAGGCCCGCACGGGCCAGGAGCGGCCACAGCTGTGACACATGAGGCTATGCGTGCGCTCGTGGTACGTGAGCGCCGTCGAGCAGTGCTCGCAGGTGGGGACACAGCCGCACTCGCGGCACATGAGGAAACTCGCGAAGCCGCGCCGGTTGAGCAGCAAGACCGCCTTCTCGCGGCGCTTCGCCACGCCGAGAAGGGCCTCCGAGAGGACCGTCGAGAAGACCGAGCCGTTCTTCGCCGCGAACTGCTGGCGCATATCCACCACGCGGACCTCGGGCAGGATGGCGCCGCCCGGACGCTCGGGCATCTCAACGCGCGTCCAGCGAGACCCGCGCCACGAGCCGACACGGCAACGCTCGAGGCTCTCGAGCGAGGGCGTGGCGCTGCCGAGCACGAGCGCCGCGCTACGCTCGCGAGCGAGCCTCGCCGCGACGTCACGCGCGTGATAACGCGGAGCCTGGTCCTGCTTGTAGGAACCCTCGTGCTCCTCGTCCACGATAATGAGGCCCACGTTCGCGAGAGGCGCGAACAGGGCAGAGCGTGCGCCAACCACGACGTGCGCGGCACCTGTGCGGACCATGTCCCACTGGTCGAAGCGCTCGCCGGTCGAAAGTCGGGAGTGGAGGATGGCCACATCGTCGCCGAAGCGACTTCTGAAGCGGCCAACCGTCTGGGCCGTGAGCGAAATCTCCGGCACGAGGACGATGGCGCCTCTCCCCTGCGCACGGACGCGTTCGATGGCGTCGAGATAGACCTCCGTCTTGCCAGATCCCGTGACGCCGTCGACAAGGACCACGTCGCCCGCACACGCCTCAGTCGCGCGAGCAATGGCGTCAAGCGCGGAGACCTGCCCGGCCGTGAGGCGCTCGGGCCTGGGCGCGGAGGCGCTCGAGAGGCTCGTCCCCTCGTCAGACCCGCGGACACGACGCCTGTGCTCGACGGAAACTACGCCCTTGCGCGAGAGCGACGAGACAACGCTCGAAGCCCCCGGCACGAGGGCGGAGAGCTCCGCCAGGCGCATGGGGCCCGCCACGAGTGCCGCGAGGACCTGACGCTGACGACTTGCGTTCGCGCGGGGCTCGTAGGCGCGGCCCTCCCCCGTAAGGGAGACCCAACGGTCATCGACGGCCTGGGCGCGCTCGACCACGAGCTGCCAGTCGCCGCCCTCCTCGCGCTTCACGCGCATCGTCTGGCCAGGCGGCATCATGAGGCGAAGGCACGCGGGGCGGGGTGCGGCATACTCGGCAGCCATCCACTCCGCAAGACGTGCTCCCACCTCGTCAAACGCCGGGGCTGCAAGCACGCGAGCAACGGGCAGGACGCGCTCCGGGGAGACGCCCTCGCCAGGCTGGTCTCCAACGGCAGTGACATAGCCGACGACGTCCCTATGGCCAAAGCTCACGAGCACCGTGGCGCCCACGAGGCACCGCGGCTCGAGCTCCGGAGGGATTGCGTAGTCGAAGGCGTCATCGATGGCGCGCGTCTGTATGTCCGGGACGACCTTTGCGTATCTCATGCGCCTAAGTGTAACGCCCGGATGCGCTCTCAGGGCGCATTCGGGCGTTGTCGGTCGATCAATGAAGGGGCGGCGCGGACACGCTGCGACCGCAGGTTCGACCCATCGCGGGCGTAGCCCGGCGGCGAGCACGGCCCGAGACGGTCACAGGTACGAGCGGCCCTCCCCTACATCAGCTTCGTGCTTTCGAGCTTCTCCTCGACCCACTCGTTCAGACGGATGATCGGGCGACGAAGCACGAGGCCGAGCAGGAGCGCCGGAATGAGGAAACACGCGAGCTTGCCCATGCAGATCCAGTAGTCATTGCCATAAAGACCGAACATCGCGGCACGCATGGCGTTCTCGCTGTGGACGAACGGAAGGAAGGGATACAGAGCCTGGAACGTGGCAGGGAGCATCTCCTTGGGGAAGGTGCCACCGGAACCCGCCACCTGGATGACCATGAGGACGACCGCGATGGCCTTGCCCACATCGCCAAAGCTCGCGGTAAGGGCGTAGATGATGTTCACGAACACGAAGCTCGCCAGCCACCCCACCAGGAAGAAGAGGACGGGGTTGGCGCACTGCACGCCGAGGAAGTAGAGGTCACCGGCGCAGATCAGCGCGCTCTGGAGCAGGCCGACGCCCGCAAACAGGGCAAGGCGTCCGAGATAGGCCTGGGCGTGCGAGCAGCCCGTCTCCTCAATGGCCTTCTCGCTCGCGCCCGTCTTCATGAGAGCGGCCAGAATGACGCCACCAATCCAGATGGCGAGCGTCGTGTAGAACGGCGCCATGGCGCTGCCGTTGTTCTCGATCGCATAGATCGGGTTGCGATCGACGACGACGGGGTTGGAGATGAAGTTCGCGAGCTCGTTGACATCGCCCGAGAGAATCGAGCGCACCTGGTTCATGTCATCGGACTCGAGGGCTGCCGCGAGCTTGCCGTGAAGCGCTACGAGCTTCTGGGCGGAGTCGTCGAGCACGTCGGCGGCCTGGCTCAGCGAGTCGCTAGCGCCACCGATGGAGTCCGCGGCGGAAGAGGCGGTGGTGCCGACGGCACCGAGCGTCTCGTTCAGACTCGACATGATGGAGTCGGCATCGCCGGCGGCGGAGTCGATGTTGTTGGCCAGGTCGTTGAGCGACCCCTTGAGGTTCGTCTCGTAGAAGGACTCGACGGAGGAAAGGCTGTCCTTCGCATTCGAGACGATGCCCTGGAGCTCGGCGCGGGCGGCTGCGGCGTCGGTCTTGCCCGTCTGGATGTCTCCGGCGGTCTTGCCGAGCATCTGGGCGAGCTCGCCCATCGAGGAGGCGGCGCTCTCGGCGTGTGCCTTGAGCTCGCGGGCGGAGTCCCTCGCGTCCTGGAGCGCGATCGAGGTCTTGTGGAGCGTCGAGTAGCGAATGCCGTAGAGCGGCGAATTCGGGTCGAGGGCGTTCAGCTGGGCGTCGACGGAAGACTTGGCTGCGTCCATCTTGTCAGCCGCGGCGCCAAGGCGCGACGCGAGGTCATTCAGGCGCTCCTGGTTCGTGGAGGCCACGCCCTGCGCCTTGGTGAGGGCGTCGATGAGGTCGTTCGTGGGGCCATCGGCAGCATTGAACGCGCTATCGATGGCATCGGAGACCGCGCCGATACTAGCAGAGCTCGAGGCGATGGCGTCGTTGATCGATCCCGTGGTGCCGTCGAGGGCGTTACCGAGGTCGCGGACGTTACTCGCCGCACCCGCGAGCGAGTTGCCCACGGAGAGCGCGGAAGACAGGGAGGCATCGAAGGCCGAGGAGCCGGACCCGAGCAGGCCCTGGGTGGTGTCAAGCGTGTCCGCGAAGCCGCGCATGGTCTGGGCGGTAGACGTGAGCGTCTCGGAGCTCTTCTGCACGGCGGTGTCGAGGTTGGCGGCAACCTCCGCGATCTTATCGTCATCGAGATAGTTGCCAAGCTGGTCGAGGACGCCGGCCCCGACGGTCGTCACGGTGCTCGCGAACGACTCGTCGATGTCCTTCTCGATGGCGGCGGATGCCTTGTTGGTCACGATTTGGGCGATCGCGTTGGCCTTCTCATTCTGATAGAACTTGACCTGGGCCTTGACCGGATTGTCAGAAAGGGCTGTGAGGAGATCGGCGGAGAAGTCCTCGGGGATGACGACGGCAGCGTAGTACTCGCCAGAACGAACTTCCTCGATGGCCTCGTCCTCGGAGACCACGGTATAGCCGATGGTCGTCGATTCGCGCAGGTCATTGACTACGCGATCACCGAAGTTGATCTCTATGGGCATGAGGTCGGAGGTGTAACCGAGGTCAGAGTTGGCAACGGCGACCTTCAGGTTCTTCGTGTTGCTGTACGGGTCCCAGAAGCCACCAATGTTGAACCATGCATAGAACGTCGGTACCACGATGATGCCCATGATGACGACGAGGGCGATGACGTTCCCCTTGATGTGGCGCAGGTCGCGCTTGATGAAGTCGATGATCTTGCGCATTACGCCTCGCCTCCCTTCGAGGAATCGGCATCCGAGGCATCGGAATCCTTGCGAGCAGAACGGCCCTCGAGGGCAGACACGTTAATCTCGTCCTTCTCGAGACGCATCTTGTCGAGCGGAGCGAACGCCATGAACTCCTGGCGAAGCTCGTCGTCGAGGAGGGCGAAAAGCTCCTCGCGGCTCATGTCAGTGAGCGAGAGCTTCTTGGAGACGCGCTCGTGGAAGTACTCCACCACGATAAGGAACGTGCTGATGATGATCAGCGAGAGAATCCAGAGCGTCAGCATCGCGAATTTCGCGGGCAGGACGAACATGAGAGCGAGCAGGACGAGCGGCACCCAGATGAGCGCTGCGAAGCCACGCTTGATGAGCGTGGGATACATGAGCTCGAACTTTGCGGCGCGCTCGGTGAAGGCGGCCTTGTACTCGCCGGAGTTCATGATGATCTTAATGAGCGTAGAGAGGCGGAAGGTCGCGCCCTCCATGCTCGTGCGCTCCGTGATCATGAGCTCCGTGTCCCCAAGCTTACGATCGAACAAGGCGTTGATGTTGAGCAGGTGGCGACGCGCGGTAACGCCGATGAGCAGCGCCGGAATCAGGAACACGAGAAGAACGAGCAGGTTCGTGGCGTAATAGTTGCCGTAGAAGCCCGCGATGGCCTCGCGCATGGCATTGACGCCATACGTGAACGGCAGGAACGGGTGAACGTTCTTGAAGAAGTCCGGCATCATCTCGATGGGATAGGTGCCCGAGGCACCGGGAATCTGCAGGATCACGAGCAGGACGGCAATGGCCTTGCCGATATGCTTGAAGGCCACGGATATCGAGTAAATAAACGCGACGTAGACGAAGCTCTCGACCATGCCGGCGAAGACGAACGCCACCGGGTTCAAGCACTGAATGCCGAGAAGTACGTCGCCAACGCAGCAGATAATGGCCTGAACCTGGCCCAGGAGGTTCATCAGCAGCCAGCGGCCGAAGAAGCCCTGCCACGGCTTGAACTTGCCGATGCCCTCGCCATCGACCTCGAGCTTGTAGATGGCGACGAGCACGAAGCCGCCCACCCAAAGAGCGAGGTTGGTGAAGAACGGCGCCACGCCGCTGCCGTAGTTCTCCACGGCATAGACGGGCTGGGAGACCATCTCGACGGGCGAGGCGATGAAGTCGCCCACCTGTTCCGCGTCGAGGTCAAGCGCGTCCTTGAGCATGCTGAAGGCCTCGGCGCTCTGGATGGCGGCGGTATCGGTCGCGAGCGAGCCCACGGCATCCGCGGCGGAACGAACACCGGCAGAGGTCTGGGCGATGGCGTCAGAGCTCTGAGCGAGGATGCCGTCGAGCTGGGAGAGCGTGCCGTCAGCCTGGGAGAGCATCGGGGCGAGTGCGCTGGCGGTGCCCACAAGGCGGCCACCGGCGTCGGCGAAGCCGTCGAGCGCGCTAGAGACGGCCGGGAGCGTCGTAGTGTTGAGCGTTCCCTGCATCTCGGCAAGTCCCTGGGAGGTCGCCTGCACGGCGGCGTTCACGGAATCAGAGAGGCCGGCGATCGCATCGTTGGCATTCTTGATGGCGGCGCTCTTCTCCTTGAGGGTGGCGAGCTGGCCGTCGTTCAGGTTCTTGAGCTCGTTGAGCGCAGACTCCGCGGAGGAAAGCGCGTTGAGAATCTCCTGCTTGTTGGGGGTTGAGTCATCGAGGCCGTTAATCGTGACCCACGCACGCTGGATGGAGGTCGTGAGGTCCGCGATGGTGTTGGAGTTGAGGGCACCAATGTGGTTGATCGCGCCATCGAGCTGGCCCTGGGCCCAGCCCACGTCGCCGGTGATCTGGCCGATGTCATAGTTAGCCTTGCTGGAGATGCCAGAGATGGTCGACACGCTCGTGCCAAGGGCACCGGAGAGCTGCGCGCCAAGGGCGCCCGCGTTGGCACGGGTGGTGGAGAGGGAGTCCATGGAGCTCGAGAGCGTGTTCGCGAGCGAGGCGGAGGAAGTGCTCACCTGGGAGAGCATGGAACGGGCGGAGCTAACGGCGCCACGGGCGTCAGAAATGGTGCCACCAGCGTTGTTGAGGCCATCGGCGATGCCGTTGAGCAGGCCCTGCACCTCGACCAGACTCTCGGTAGCGCTCGCGGTGGCCTCGTCGATGCCGCCAAGCAGGCTCCCGGAGAGGATGGAGAGCTTCTCGGAAACCGTCTCGCCGACGACCTGCACGAACTGGTTGGCGATCTGCGCCTCGAGGGTGGTCGCACCGGTATCGGTCACCTTGGGCGAGATGGCGTTTACCTTCTCGTTAACGTAATAGGCGATGTGCGCCTGCTCGGTGTCGCCGTCGAGAACGTCTCCCATGGAGCTGGTGAAGTCCTTCGGCAGGACGAAGGCGGCGTAGTAACGGCCGCTCTTCACGCCCTCGATCGCCTCGTCCTCGTTATCGACGATGTTCCAACCGAGCTGGTCGTTGTCCTTGAGACGCTCCTCGACCATGTCACCGGCGTTGATGTAGCCCTTGTCGCCCACCTCGGCGCCCTCGTCCTCGATGACAACAGCGATGGGGACCGTCGAGGTGTTCTCGTACGGATCCCAGTTGGCGAGAATGTTGAACCAGGCGTAGAGCGACGGGATGATGCAGACGCCGATAGCAACGATGATGGCCACAGGATTGACGAAGATGCGTTTGAGATCGCGCTTGAAGATATCGAAGGCAGTTCTCACGTGGTGACTCCCTGCAGTAGAACGTGACTTACGGTTGCGCTCGCCGGCGACGAGGCCTTGCCGGCGGTGGTGCGGGTCTTGCTGGCCGGCGATGGAGACTTGCCGGGGTGGTGCGGGTCTTGCTGGCCGGCGGTGGTGCGGGACGTTCAGCAACGCTAGGCACACTCATTTGTGTGCTTAGTAAGGAGCCAGGCTAGCCCGGCATCCACGGCTGTCCTATATACCCTCGCGATGGGGCATTATACGCACTCTAAGCAGACGATTTTACATAATTTCTGAAGTTTACAGACGTCTTTCGAACCAATACACTATCTATGCCCTGAAAGGGCGCTCGTCAAGAGGCGTCGAAGCGGCCAAACACCGCCAAGACGCGTAGAGCCGAGGGACCGAGCCCTATGACGCTCCGACAACCCACCTCGCGGCCGCAGCCGCCGGCAGGGTGCCAATTCTCGGCGGAGAGCCGCGCTCTCCGGAAGACGGGGGAAGCATGACACGCGTCATCGACGTCCCCTTGCATATAGGCATGGGGACGTTTTTCGTCTCCGGGCGCCGGAAGGCGTCACGTACGGGCCTTGCGCCCAAGGAGGTTGCACGCATGTCAGAGAGCTACTACTTCACCTCGGAGTCCGTGACCGAAGGTCACCCCGATAAGATCTGCGACCAGATCAGCGATGCCGTGCTCGATGCGATTCTCGCCAAGGAGGCTCGCCTCGAGGCCGAGGGCTACGTCAGCCCGTCCGGCAGCCACGCCAGCCTTTCTGCGGTCCGTTGCGCCTGCGAGACATTCGTCACCACCGGCACCGTCGTCGTCGCCGGCGAGATCCGCACCCAGGCCTACGTCGACGTGCAGACCATCGCCCGAGACGTGCTTCGCCGTATCGGCTACAACCGAGCCAAGTTCGGCTTTGACTGCGAGACCTGCGGCGTCATCAGCATGATTCACGAGCAGAGCCCCGACATCGCCCAGGGCGTCGACGAGTCCTTCGACGCCCAGGCAGGCCGCACGACCGATCCTCTCGACCTCATCGGCGCAGGCGACCAGGGCATGATGTTCGGCTATGCCTCGGACGAGACCGAGACCCTCATGCCCATGCCCATCTACCTCGCCCAGAACCTCGCCAAGCGCCTGGCGGACGTCCGCAAGTCCGGCGAGATCGAATACCTTCGCCCGGACGGCAAGACCCAGGTGACCGTCCGTTACGAGAACGACCGACCCGCCGAGGTGACCGCCATCGTCGTCTCCACGCAGCATGACCCGAGCGTCGAGAGCATGGACGTCATCAAGAACGACGTCATCGAGCACGTCATCGCGCCGGTTCTCGCCGAGGTCGACATCCCCTGGGATAATGCGGACATCTACGTCAACCCCACCGGCCGCTTCGTCGTTGGCGGCCCGATGGGCGACACCGGCCTCACCGGCCGCAAGATTGTCGTCGACACCTACGGCGGCATGGGCCGTCATGGCGGCGGCGCCTTCTCCGGCAAGGACTGCACCAAGGTCGACCGATCCGCCGCGTATGCCGCGCGCTGGGTTGCCAAGAACGTTGTCGCCGCTGGTCTCGCCCACAAGTGCGAGGTACAGCTCGCCTACGCCATCGGCGTCGCGCACCCGCTGTCCATCTTGGTTGATACCAAGGGCACCGGCACGGTGAGCGACCGCACGATCGAGGCCGCAGTCGAGCGCGTCTTCGACCTGCGCCCGGGCGCCATCATTCGCGACCTCGACCTTCGCCGCCCGATCTTCGAGAAGACCGCCGCATACGGCCACTTCGGCCGCAAGGACCCGGACTTCACCTGGGAGGCCACGAATCGCGTCGACGAGCTCAGGGACGCCGTGGCAGAGCTTGCGTAGAGGACGTCAGCAGCGGCGCAACGCGAGCATTGGCTGACACGCGAGGCCGCGACACGAGCGATGAGTGGCGCGCGAGCCTGTGGCGTGAGCAGCAACCGGCGGCGCGGCGCGAGCATTGGCTGACACGCGAGGCCGCGATGATTGAGCCACCAAACACCTAGCTATTAGCGGGTGCTCCCCTCACCGGGGCGCACCCGCTTCTTTTACGAACAGCGGGCGCGGCCAGGATCCACATCCCAGCCGCGCCCGCCCTTAGCGAGTCGCGCAATCACGCAATATGCGAATCAAACTTATTAGCGCGACAGCCTCGGCAGCCTCGACCTCGTCGTCGCCTTCGGCGTCGTGCTACGCCTCGGCAGCCTCGGCCTCGTCGTCGCCCTCGGCGTCATGATCACCAGAATCGGCGACCTTAAGCGCCTCGCTCTCCTCGATGGGCTCGGGAGGCATGAGAAGATTCAGCACGATGGCCATGACGGCGCACGGAGTGATCGCGGAGGTGCCGAAGATGGTGTTGATCCAGGCAGGCATGCCAGTGCCGGTAAGGGAGCCGGAGACCTGCGCGATGCCAAGACCAAATGCCACAGACACGCCAAAGATGGTGCAGGTGCGCGGCGTAAGCCCGTCCTTCACGAGGATTCGGATGCCGTTGAGGGTAATGGTGCCGAACACGCTGATCGTGGCGCCGCCAATGACGGGCTGCGGAATCATGAGCAGGAGCGCGGAGAGCTTCGGGCAGAGGCCGGCCGCCATGAAGGTAAGAGCCGCGCCGCCAAAGACCCAGCGGTTGATGACCTTGGTGCTCACGATGATGCCGACGTTCTGGCCAAACGCGGAGGTCGGGAGGCCGCCGAACATCGAGGAGATGATGGAGACGAGGCCCTGCGCCATGATGCCGCCACTGATTTCGCGACCCTTGGGCATGCGGTCCATCGAACCGGCAACCGCAGCGGAAAGGTCACCGATGAGCTGTACGTTCACCATCACGTAGATGATGCCGACCGTGATGCACACTGCCGGGTCGAACTTGAGCTCGTAGGGCATGAACTGCGGGAGGGAGAACCAGGACGCACCGGAAATCGCAGAGGCGTCGATCATGCCAAAGGGAATCGAGACAAGGCAGCCAATGAGCATGGCGAAGAAAATCGAGCCAATCTTGGTGATGCCCGTCGTAAAGTTGGTGAGGCCGAAGGTCAGCGCGAAGGTGACGAGGCCAACAAGCCAGTTCTGGGCGCTGCCAAAGCCCGGCGTCCCGACACCGCCGGCAATGTACTTGATGGCGGTGGGATAGAGCGAGACACCAATGGTGAAGATGACCGTACCGGTGACGAGCGGCGGGAAGAAGCGCTTTACCTTATCGTAGAAAAGGCCGAAGACCACCGCCACGATGCCGCCGATGAGCTGCGAGCCGAGTACAACGGAGAAGCCGAACTCGCCGCCAACCGCCTGCATGACGGGAAGGAAGGCGAACGATGCGCCCGTGAGGATGGGCAGGCCCGCGCCTATGCGCCCAAAGAGCGGGAACTGCTGAAGCAGCGTGTCGATGGCGGAGAGGATGAGGGCGACCTGGATGATCGCCGCTTCCTGCTCCGGAGTGAACTTGCACGTGGTGGCGATCATCATCGCTGGCGTAATGACGCCGGCGAACGACGCCAGCACGTGCTGAAGGCTCATCGGCACAAGCGAGGACAGGGGTGGAACTCCCTCGCGCTTGAAAAGCCTCTCGTCCAGATTACCTTCGGTCTTCATGGTGTTTCCCATGCGTGCCCCTCCTTTGGGTCCCGCACGACATGCTAAATATTATTCAGTTACTAAAACTATTTGTTTGGTTCTTACGTTGTGGAGCGCAAACGGCGGGTATAACCTCGCGAACGGTAATTTACTATATGAATCAGCGGTATTGCCAGGCCACGGCGTTGGCCTGGGATACGATTCGACCGCACGCAACGACTTCAGACGGAGGGTACCATGCTCGACATGATCAAGGCAGAAGAGGCTCGCGCCATCGCGGACGAGGCCAAACCCAACCGCGAGCGCGCCGCGGCTGACACCCTCTCCGACAACGCGATTAACTGGGCCATCCGCAACTGCGCCGCCCGCACGGACACGCGCGTCCGCATGTACGCGAAGTTTGGTCACTACGAGCTCTCGGTAAAGTTCGCTCCGGGTGTCGACGACCGCAACGGTGTGGGCAACTCCTTCTACAACGACCTCGTTGCCAACAGCAACACGGATGTCGCCGACGCCATCTGCGACATCATCTACGGTCGCGACCAGGACCTCATCTCCCCCATCCAGACGGCCCGCTTGCTCAACACCTACTCGGCGCGCTTGGCCAAGTTCGTCAACGACCTGCAGCGCAACGGTTATGACGTCTGCGTGGGCGACGGTCTTGACCAAGGCAATGGGAAGCTCGACAACAACACGATCATCGTGAACTGGGCGTAGAACGAGGTCCGGCGTGGTCTCCGGACGCTGCGCTCGGGTGCTCTTCGAGAAAATCCTCGCTCCGCGTCCGGAGGCCACGCAGGTCCACGTTGCAGAGGCGGGCCCTGGCTGCTTGATTGGCTCGGGGCGCGTCCGGAGGCCACGCAGACCCACGTTGCAGAGGCGGGCCTTGGCTGCTGGGGTGACCTGGACGGGCATCAAGAGTTCTGAACCGCACAAATAGAGGGTCCGGCTCCGTGGGGAGCGGACCCGCTTTGCTAACGCACGCACGTAGAGAGACGTCTCTCGCCTACTCGCCGCACTCCTTGTGGACGATCTCGATCGCCTTTTCGACGCCGTCAATCACGTTCTGGTAGCCGGTGCAGCGGCAGAGGTGGCCGGAGAGGTTCTTGCGGATCTCGTCACGCGTGAAGGTTTTGCCAGAGTCGATCATCTCCACGGCGCTCATGATGATGCCGGGGATGCAGAAGCCGCACTGAACGGCAAACTGGTCGATAAAGGCCTGCTGGACGGGGTTGAGCGTACCATCCGGAGCCTGAAGGCCCTCGACGGTGAGGATGTTCTTGCCCTGGGCCCACTCGGTAAGGTAGAGGCAGGTATCGGTCGCGACGCCGTCGATCAGGACGGTGCAGGCACCGCACTCGCCCACCTCACAGCCGCGCTTGACGCTCGTGAGGCCGAGGCGGTTGCGCAGTGTGTCGAGCAGGCTCTCGCGCGGGTCATAGCCAACCTGCACTTCCTTACCGTTGACGGTGCACTTGAGAATTCGCATATCCATTAGATATCAGCCCCTCCCTTTCGAGCGGCCTCGATGAGGGAACGCTTCGACATCTCCTTGATAAGCTGCAGGCGGAAGTCCTTGCTCGCACGCCAGGAGTCACGCGGGTTGGTGCAAGCGCAGGCGAGCTCGCCGATACGCTCGGCGGCCTCGGCCACGTCGAGGCCTCGCACGGCGTCCTCGGCGGCGATAGCGCGCATCGGGGTCGGGCCGGCGACGCCAAACGCGAGGCGGATGTCCTCGATCGTGCGCTTGTCCTCGCCAAGCTTCACCAGGCAGCAGCAACCCATCGTGGTGATCTCGAGGGCACGACGCTTGCCATACTTGAAGTAGTGGCCAGAGAAGCCCTCGTAGTGGTCGCGCGGGATGCGGATGCCCACGAGAAGCTCGTCACGCTCGCGATGGCTACAGCCGGGACCGGCATACCACTCCTCGATGGGAAGGGTACGCGTTCCGCGGGAACTCTGAAGGTCGAGCAGAGCGCCAAACGCAAAGAGCGTCGATGCGGAGTCGGCGGAGGTGGCGGCAGAGCAGACGTTGCCACCGATCGTGCCGGAGACGCGCAGCTGCGGGCCGCCCGGGGTATCGCAGGCCTCGCCGAGAACCGGTACGGTCTCCTGGATGACCGGGGACGTGGTCACGTGATGGAACCACGTGATGGGGCCGATCCAAACGGTGCCGTCGTCAAGAAGGCGCACGCCATCGAGCTCGTCATGGAGCTCGTGGATCGAGACAAGGTGGGCAGGCGCGCCCTTACCCTCGCGCAGCTTGACCAGGACGTCGGTGCCGCCGGCGATGACCTCGGCGGAGGGGTCGGCCGCAAGGGCCTCGCAGGCATCGGCCACGCTGGTGGCCTCATAGAGCGATTCGATGTCGTACATCTAGATCAGCCCCGCTTCCTTGAAGCCCTCGAACAGACGCTGCGGCGTCATAGGCTCCACGTAGAACTTGACGCCGGTGGCGTCGAGGATTGCGTCTCGGATGGCGGATGCGGGCGAGATGATCGGGGTCTCGCCAACCGCCTTGTTGCCGTAGGGACCCGTCGGGCACGGCTTCTCGACGAAGTCGGCCTTGAGGTCGGGCAGGTCCATCGTCGTCGGGATCTTATAGTCGAGCAGGGTCGGGTTGAGGACGCGAGCGGTCTTCGGGTCAACCTGAAGCTCCTCGTAGAGGCCATAACCGATACCCTGGGCCATACCGCCGTGAATCTGCTGCTCAACGAGCTTGGGGTTGATCAGGCGGCCAGAGTCCTGGACGTTGATGATCTTGTTGACCGTGACCTGGCCAAGAGGCATGTCCACCGTGACGTCAGCGAAAGTGACGCCACCGGCAATGGTGTTGGTGTGGACGTTGATGGTCTCGTGGGCGGAGAGCTGATTTGCTCCTTCGAGGTTGTAGTAGGCCTCGAGGGCGAGGTCGGCGAGGTTCCAGATCTTGTTGCCCTCACCGTCCCAGATAGCATGGTCATGCAGGTCGAGCTCGCCGGGCGCGTCAGGCGTGAGCTTACGCGCGAAGTCGAGAATCTTGCTCCTGAGGGTCTCACCGGCCTTCTTCACGGCCGTGCCGGAGACGTAGGTCTGGCGCGACGCGTACGCACCGGAGTCATAGGGCGTGACGTCCGTGTCCTGCTGCGAGACGATGTGGACGTCCTCGGTGTCGACGCCGATGGCCTCGGCTGCCATCTGGCTAAAGACGGTGTCGGCTCCCTGGCCAATCTCGGTGGCGCCCATCTGGAGCTGGACTGAGCCGTCCTGGTTGAGCGTGACCTGAGCGGTGGCCGTCTCGAGCGCGAACGGAGCGACGGCGGTCTTGTACACGAAGAACGCAACGCCCACGCCATGGCGAATCGGGCCGGTCTCGTTCGCGTACTCCCTCTTCTTGCGATCCCACTCGATGTACGCCTTGCCCTTCTCGGCGCACTCCCTGATGGCGCAAGTATGGGCGGCGATGACGCCGTTGGGCGTGAACTCGTCGACGAACTTGTCGGTATAGACGTTCTTGAGGCGGAACTCGAGGCCATCCCAGCCGTTGTCATAGGCGATGTCGCCCATGAGGCACTCTGCGGCCCAGTTGCCCTCGGGCACGCCATAGGCACGCATGGCTCCCGTATGCGGACCGTTGGTGTAGATGGTGTAGGCCTCGGAGTGCGTGGCGACCTCGTTGGTGTGGTAGAGCCAGCGGAAGCTGTTCACCGAGTTGAGAACGAGGGCGTGACCGTGGTGAACGTATCCGCCCGTATTCGAGTACGCGACGATCTTGCGAGCGTGGAGGGTCATGTCGTCGCCATAGGAGCACTCGATGTCGAACGTCTTGGGCTGGCGGCCCGAAGTGGCCCAGAAGAGCTCCTCGCGCGAGATCTCGAGCCTGACGCATCGGCCGCCGAGCTGCTTGCAGATCCACGCATTGAGAGGCTCGTAGTGGACGTCCTGCTTCGTACCGAAGCCACCGCCGATGTAGGGCTTGATGACGCGAACGTCGCCCCAGGGAATGCCAAGGGCCTGGCCGATGACGCGGCGCACGACGTGCGGGATCTGCGTCGAGCTCACACAGACGATCTTGTTACCCTCCATGTAGCAGTAGGAGACGCAGGACTCGATGTGGACCTGAGACTGCTCGCGGCTCTCCGCATGGATGGCGATGTGATGATAGGCGGGATCCTCGAGGGCCTCCTCCACCGTCTTGTAGCCGGCCTCGGCGAGCTTGTCCTCAGGCGTGACGGCGCAAGTGTGGGCAACGATGTTGTCGGGCTTGGCCTCATGGACGGGCACCTCGGTGCCCTTCATGGACTCGATCGCGTCGTAGACGACGGGATATTCCTCGTACTCGACCTTGATCAGGCGCAGCGCGCGGTCACAAGCGACGGTGTCCTCGCCCACCACGACGGCGATGTTGTCGCCATAGATGCGCACGCGGTCGTCAAGCAGGCGACGGTCAGCCTGGTCACGCTTGGCCGCTGCGGAGTTGGCATACCAGGGATGACCGGCAACGGGATACGGATGCTTGGGCACGTCGAAGCACGTGTAGATAGCAACGACGCCCGGCACCTTGAGTGCCTCCGTGGTGTCAATCGAGGTGACCCGACCGTTTGCGATGGTGGAGTGGAGAAGCTTTGCCTCAAGGCAAGGCTTGGGACATAGGTCATCCGTGAACTTCGCACGACCAGTGACCTTGTCGTAGGCGTCAACCCTTGGGATCGGCCTGCCGACCTCCCTCAGTGTCTCCATGACGTCCTCCTTATGGAATTGTTGCGCGCTTCCCAGGCGCGCGTAGGGACTCAGCCCCGTATAGCTGGGCGCGGCGGCACTCGCGAACGCGAATCCTTAAACGCCCCATGGCAAGCGACGTTCTCTGATGAGAAGTCTTGCTGGCTAACAAAAGGTTAGCCAAGTGAGCATCGCGGGCCTACTTTTGGACGGCGAACGGCCAGGAATACTGGGTGGCTGGCAAGGAAGCACAAAAAACGAAATAACCCCTCTGACCTGGTCGTTATAGCTACGCGAGTTTAACGCTAGGGTGCGATGATGGGATTCCGCGGATGCGCGCGGCCCCGCGATGCGCGGAGCCATATCTGCATTGCGCTGCAAGCAAGGCGAGTTCGCAGTGGGGGTAAGGCCTTGTGGACACTAATTTGGTATTTGCGAGACGCTGATGGACGGATTGTACGCAGCGAGGGGAGTCCCAACCCGCACGCAATCTCGCGTTCGCACCGCAAAAAAGGCCGGGATGCACTTGGCATCCCGGCCAAATAGCCGATTGTCTTTAGCTCTAGCCGAGCAACAACAACTTCGACCGCACGTCGACTGTCTCAGCTACGCGGACGCGCGTTGCGACTTCGTCACGACCGCGCCCAGACCCTCGGCCCAAACGCAAGTTAGCCAGACTAGCCCAGCGTGGACTGGATGGCCTCAATCTCGGAGTCGCTCAGGTAGGTGCCAGCCTTGATCTGATCGGCATACTCGTTGATCTTATCCTGGACGTCAGACGGGACCTTGTCGGAGAACTTGCCGAGGGTAACGCCGCCGTTGTCCATGTTAGCGGTGATGGCCTTGCCGCCACCGAAAGTGCCAGCCTCGATCTCGTCCATGGCCTGGTCGATCTTCCAGTCGGTCACCGTGGAAGCGATGACGGTCGGCTGATCGTCGCCGAGGATGTCGATCGGCTGGGCGATGTCGAAGTGGGTGTCGGCACCGGCGGCCTCGAGGGCCTTACGGGAACCGTTGTCGACCGCGGAGGCGTCGCCCCACATGACGTCGACGTTCTTGGAGTTGATCCACTGCTCAGTGAGCTGGGTGCCCTTCGCGGCGTCTGAGAAGCCGGCCTCGAAGTTGTACTGGCCCTGGATGGAGGAATCGATCTTCTGGGCAGCAGCAAGGTAGGCGCTGTACTTGGCGAGCGTGCTCGGAAGCTTCATGCCACCGATGAAGCCAATGGACTTCGTCTGGGTCATGAGGCCAGCGATGACACCGGCGAGGGCGCCGAGCTGCGTGAAGTCAGGAAGAACGGTCTCGACGTTGTCGGTGCTCTCGTAGTCAGCGAGCTCCTGCTCAGGGTTGGTGTTGGTGATCAGGAAGTGGACGTTGGGGTGAGACTCGGCGGCATCAGAAGCGACCTCGGCCCAGGTGGAGGCAAACTGGTTGCCGTTGCCGACGATCAGGTCGACGTCCTGGTCAACGTAGGACTCGGCGGCGGTGGCGGCGTCGGCGTTGGCGACGTTCTCCTTGGGCTCGAGCATCTCCCAGTTGGGGTGAGAGTCAATGGCGCGCTTGAGGGACTCATAGTGGGCCTGGTCCCAGCCGCCGTCGGTAATAATGCCGCTCATGATCATAGCGACCTTGTAGGAGCTCTTCTCGGCGGAGCCAGTGCTGGCGGAGTCAGAGCCAGAGCCACCACACGCGGTGAGGGCGAGGGCCGCAGCGGCGGTGGCGCCACCGGCGACGAACTGACGACGATTGATGTTCTTGCTCATGGTGCTTCCCTTCTTTTCCGGGGCTCTTTTGCGCCCCACGTTTAAAGCCTGGTGCACGTACACATGAAACTAAACGCCTCTGCCGAATCCGGCAGGTAATGCCATCTGCAAGGCGGATGGGCCCAACGAAGCCTGCCCATGCCGTCCCTGCCTTGCGCCAAGATAAGCGAAACCCCTATATCCGCTCGACCTGACACTAAATGCAAGCTGTACACGAGACGGTGACCCACCCCCGCGAGTCACCGTCTCATTGTATCGCTAACGGATCTCGCGGTTATACGGCTGACCGTTGGCCTTCGGGCCAGCGTGCTTCGAGCCAAAGAACACGAGGGCCACGATCGTGAAGATATACGGAATCATCTTGAAGAACATGACCGGCGCAGACTGGAACTGAGCCTGAAGGGCGACGTTCACGCCATCGAAGAAGCCAAAGAGCAGGCTCGCGAGCATGACGCCCACGGCACTCCAACGGCCGAAGATGACCGTCGCCAGCGCGATGAAACCGCGACCCGCGACGATGCCGTTCGTGTAAATCGGCGTGTAGCAGATCGTGAGGAAGGCACCGCCCGCAGCGGCAAGGGCGCCGCACAGGATGCAGGCCACGTACTTGGTGCGGATGACGTTGATGCCCAGGGTCTCTGCGGCCTGGGGCTTCTCGCCCACGGAGCGGAACGACAGGCCGGCGCGGCAGCGCTTGAAGAAGAACGCAACAACGGGCACGAGGAGGAACGCGATGTAGGCAAGCAGCGACTGGTTGAACATGCCGTTGCCGATGACCGGGAGATCGCACAAGCCGGGAATGGCGATGTTGGGCATCTGTGCGCCGGTGGCGTTCTCGGGATTGGAGCCGACGAACAGGTTGTAGCCGAAGAGCGCGATGGCCGGCGCGAGGATGTTGACAGCCATGCTCGTAACCACCTGGTCAGAGCAGAGGGTGACCGTGCAAAACGCGTAGATCATGTTGATGAGCACGCCCGTGGCCATGCCGACGAGTAGGCCGAGCCAGAGGTTGCCCGTGACCTTGCCAACGGCGAACGCCACGAAGGCGCCCACGGCCATGATTCCCTCAAGGCCGATGTTGACCATGCCGGCACGCTCGGAGAAGACCTCGCCCAGGGCGGCGAGCAGGATGGGCACGGCGCCCATAGCCATCGCCCTGACGATGGTGGGAAGCGCAACCATGAAATCCATTACGCCTTCACCTCAGCTTTCTTGTTCTTGCCCAGCGAGGCGATGTACGCCTTGATCTTGGGCAGCTTCACCAGGGCCATGCCCGCGACGGCGAAGATGATGATGAGACCGCGAATGATGTCGATGATCGCCGTGGGAACGCCGATGACGGACTGCATCATCGTGCCGCCCGTGGAGAGCACACCGAAGAGCAGGGCGACGACGATGGCGCCAAGCGGGTTGAGCTGCGCGATAAGCGCGATTGCCACGCCGTCGAAGCCGAAGCCGGAGCCAAAGCCGTCAGCGAGGCGGAACGGCGTCTTGCCGAAGAGCTCGATGGCACCACCGAGGCCGGCGATGGCGCCGGAGATGACGAAGGCGAGCAGCACGAGCGTGCGGACAGGGAAGCCGTTGACCTTGGCAGCGGTGGGACTCATGCCCACGGCACGAATCTTGAAGCCGAAGGACGTGCGGAAAATCACATACCAGACGAGGATGCCGAGGATAATGGCGATCAGGACGCCAAAGTGCGCGGGGCCGATGTCCAAGAGATGCGCGGACTTGGGCATGGCGGGAGTCTGGGGCAGGCCCTGGTCGGAGTAGACGTTCTTGTAGAGGAACTCCATGAAGTACAGGGCGATGTAGTTGAACATGATCGTCGTGATCATCTCGTTGAGCCCTCGGGTGATCTTGAGGATACCCGGGAGGAGCGCCCACAGCCCACCGAAGACGATGCCCACGACGAGGCCCACCGCGATGGCGGACGGGCCGGTGAGGCCAAGCTTCAGCACGAAGTACGCGGAGGCGGAGGCGCCCATGATGAACTGGCCCTCGCCGCCGAGGTTGAACACGCCGCACTTGTAGGCGAACACGGCGGCAAGACCCGTGAAGATCAGCGGGCAGGCACGCTCAAGCGTCTTGCCAATCTTGCCGATATCGCCAAGAGAGCCCTTCAGCATCGCGGCATAGCCCGTGATCGGGTTCTTGCCGAGGCAGGCGATGATGATCGCGCCGATGATGAGGGCAAGGAGCACGGACACAACCGGCGTGATGATCGTCAGGCGCTTCTCGCGCAGCTGTTCCTCGCTCAGGGCACCCCTCTTCGAGGGCGCCGCCTTCTTCTTGTTGTCAGCCACTGTCCCTCCCCTCCTACTTTCCTGCCATGGCGAGCGAAATCTCCTTGATGGGAGGATTCGCGCCAGGATACGTGCCCATGATCTCGCCCTCGAACAGGACCGTGATGCGATCCGAGAGCTTCAGCACCTCGTCGAAGTCCGCGGAGATGAGAAGGACCGCGCATCCGGCGTCGCGCTGGGCGATGATCTGATCATGGATGAACTCGGTGGCTCCGATGTCGAGGCCGCGCGTGGGATAGACGGCCACGAGAAGCTTCGGGTGGGCATCGAGCTCGCGGGCGAGGATGACCTTCTGCTGGTTGCCACCGGAGAGCGAGCGGGCGGTCTGCTCGACGGAGGTGCAGCGGATGTCGTTCTCCTCGCGCAGGCGCTCGGCGTGCTCGCGGATGGCGTCGAGCTTGAGCCAGGCGCCGTGGCCGGCGGAGAAGCGCTCGTCCTCGGTAGCCTTGAGCACAAGGTTCTCGGCGACCGTCATGTCACCGACAAGGCCCATCTTGTTGCGGTCCTCGGGGATGTTGCCAAGGCCGGTTTCGATGAAGGCACTCGGGCTGAAGAGGCCGATAGCGGACCCGTCCGGACCGATGACCTCGCCGGACTCGGGCTTAAGAAGGCCCGTGACGAGGGCGGCGAGCTGGCTCTGACCATTGCCGTCGATGCCGGCGACGCCGAGGATCTCTCCCCTGTGGATGGCGAGCGACACGTTCTTGAGGCCGCCATGCTTGACCTCGGGCTGGTAAGAGACTCCCTTGAGCTCGAAGGCGACCTCGGAGGCGTCCGAGACCTTCTGGTAGGTGTTCTCCGTGAACTTCTGGCCGATCATGAGGTCCGCGAGCTCCTGCTCGGTGGTATCCGCGACGCGGACCGTCTTGATGGTCTCGCCACGGCGGAGGACCGTCACGCGATCGGAGATGCGCATGACCTCGCGCATCTTGTGGGAGATGAAGATGACGGACTTACCCTCGGCGGTGAGCGAGCGCATGATGTCGAACAGGCCCTCGACCTCGAGGTCCGTCAGGACGGCAGTGGGCTCGTCGAGGATGACGAGGTCGGCGCCACGGAACAGGACCTTCATAATCTCGACGCGCTGCTGCATGCCGATGGACATGTCGCCGACCTTCTCGTCAAGGTCGATCTCCATACCGTAGCGATCCATGAGCTCCTCGATGGCCTTGCGGTCATCCGCGATCTGGAGCAGCGGCGAGTTGTGACGCTTGTCGCCCAGAATGATGTTCTCGAGACCCGTCATGTCCTCGATAAGCATGAAGTGCTGGTGGACCATGCCGATGCCATGCTCGACGGCGACGCCGGGATTGGTGATGTGCACCTCCTGCCCGCGCATGAAGATGTGCCCGTCAGTTGGCTGGTAAAGGCCGATGAGGACGTTCATGAGCGTCGACTTGCCGGCACCGTTCTCACCAAGAAGCGTATGTACCTCGCCTTGCTCGATATCGAGGTTTACGTTCTTGTTCGCGTAGAACGTGCCGAATGCCTTGCTGATGTTGTCCATGCGAAGCAACTCGGCCATAGCTACCACCTTTCCAATCGCGTTCCTTCAGAGATATTTTCCACCCGGGTTGTTTCTCTACCATTACTGTCAGCTTACCAACCCAGTATGCCTTCTTTTATGTCCTATTTTGCCCTCTTTCGAGAGTAATAGGTATCGACCATCGGAAGGTTCGGGCGAAGTTTACCGTCAAGGGCGCGATAGGCGTTCTGGACGGCCGGGGCTGTCGGGATGGTCGCGATCTCGCCGATGCCCTTGCCACCATAGGCAACGGGCAGCTGTTCGTCACGCTCGACGTAGATGGCATGGATGTCGGGGATGTCCGTCGCGCGGAAGAGTCCCAGCTTGCCGTAGCCGGCGGCGGGGATGCAATCCTCGATCCCCAGGTCCTCCGTAAGCGCGTATCCCATGCCCATGAGGACGCCACCCTCGATCTGGCCCTGGATGGCGATCGGGTTCACGACCTTGCCGGAGTCGTGCGCGGCGTAGACATCGGTCACGCGGCCATCGTCATCGAGCACAACCACATGCGTGGCGAAGCCGTAGCAGATGTGGCTCTTCGCGTTGGGGACGTCGGCTCCGAGCTTGTCGGTAGGCTCGAGATACTCGTAGAAGAACTCCTTGCCCTCAAGCGCCTCGAGCGCGGCGACGGGGTCGGCCGCCGTGCGGGTGTTGCCGGGGACGAGCTCGGCGGCGGTCACCTCGAAGCTCGTGCCGTCCGCGAACGAGAAGCTCTTGCCGTCGCCCTTGGCGCTGACCGGGCCCTCGGGGAGGGTGTGGTCGCGCTCGTAGGCGATCATGGCGTCGCGCAGCAGGAACGAGGCGCCGCGGACGGCCTCGCCCGTGACCACCGTCTGACGGGAGCCGGAGGTGGTTCCGGAGTCAGGCGCGTTCTCGGTCGAGCACTCGCCGTTCTCGATGCGCTCGCGCGGAAGGCCGCAGGCCTCGGAGACGTCCTGCAGGAAGACCGTGTTGCAGCCTTGGCCGATGTCGGACGTGGCGGCATAGACCACGGCGCGGCCATGCTCGACGCGAATGTTGCAGCGGCCCGCGTCCGGAAGGCCGACGCCGACGCCCGAGTTCTTCATCGAGCAGGCGATGCCCGCATGGCCGGGATGCGCGTAGTAGGCGTCCTTCACGGCCTCGAGGGTCTCCTTGAGGGCGGTGGAGCAGTCCGCGATCTGGCCGTTCGGGAGGACCTCGCCCGGCTCAATGGCGTTGCGGTAGCGAATTTCCCACGGGTCGAGCCCGACCTTCTCGGCAAGGATGTCGATGAGGCTCTCGAGCGCGAACTCGCTCTGGCACACGCCGAAGCCGCGGAAGGCGCCGGAAGGCGGGTTGTTGGTGTAGTAGCCGTAGCCACGAATGTCGGTGTTCTGGTACTTGTAGGGGCCGACGGAGTGCGTGCAGGCGCGCTCGAGGACCGGGCCGCACAGGCTCGCATAGGCGCCCGTGTCGAAGTTGATCTCGCAGTCGAGCGCGGTGAAGTTGCCCTCGGCGTCGCAGCCGAGCGTGAAGGTACCCTCCATCGGGTGGCGCTTCGGATGGAAGTTAATCGACTCCTGGCGCGTGAGGCGGCACTTGACGGCTCGGCCGAAGTGCACCGCCGCCAGCGCGGCGAGGTGCTGGACGGAGACGTCCTCCTTGCCGCCGAAGCCGCCGCCGACGAGCATCGTCTCGACGACGACGCGCTCGGGCGTGGCGTCCCAGCCGAACATGTGCGCGCATTCCTTGCGCGTGTCATAGGCGCCCTGGTCCGTCGACCAGATCTTCACGCCGTCCTTGTAAGGGGCAGCGACGGCGCACTCGGGCTCGAGGAAGGCGTGCTCGGTGAACGGCGTCGTGAAGCTCTGCGTTGCCGTGAACGCGGAGTTCTCGAGCGCCGTCTTGGCGTCGCCGCGAGTGACGTGACGCTGCTGGCAGATGTTGTTCTCGAGCTTCACCTGGTTGCCGAAGGCGAGGAAGCCGTCATGGATGAGCGGGGCGTCCGGAGCGGCGGCCTCCGCGATGTTGCGGACGGGCTCGAGCTGCTCGTAGGTGACCTTCACGAACTTCTTTGCGCGCTCGACCTGGGCCGGGGTCTCGCCCACGACGAGCACGATGGCGTCTCCGACGCAGCGGGTGATGTCGCCCTCGGCGATCATGACGTCCCAGTCCTGGATGAGGTGGCCCACCTGGTTGACGGGCACATCGTCAGCGGTGAGGATGCCGAGGATGCCGGGCTGCTTGGCCGCCTTGTCGAAGTCGATCTTCACCACGCGGGCACGCGGGAAGCGGGAGCGGACGGCGCTCGCGAAGACCATGTCCGGGAAGTCGCGCTGGTCAAGGTCGTCAGGGTACTTGCCGAAGCCGAGGACCTTGCGGCGGACGTCGACGCGGAAGGCACGCTTGCCCACACCGTAATCATCGCCGCGCTCGAGAGCGGGATCGATCGCCTCGTCGCCGCGAAGGATGGCGGCGGCGAGCAGAATTCCCTCTATGATCTTCTTGTAGCCGGTGCAGCGGCAGACGTTGCCGCGGATGGCACGCTTGACCTCGGCCTCCGTGGGATCGGGGTTCTTGCGCACGAGGGCGGTGCCGGAGATGACCATACCGGGGATGCAGAAGCCGCACTGGACCGCGCCGACGGCACCGAAGGCATAGACGAAGGCCTCCTGTTCCTCGTGGGTGAGGCCCTCGACCGTGGTCACGGTGCGGCCGGCCGCGAGCTTCGTCGTGAGGACGCACGCGCGGACGGCGCGACCGTCGACGATGACCATGCAGGCGCCGCAGGCACCCTCGGAGCAGCCGTCCTTGGCGCTCGTGATGTGGAGGTTGTCGCGCAGGAAGCGGAGGAGCGACTTGTTCTCGCGAGCCACCTCGACGCGCCCGTTGACGATGATCTCATACGCCTCGGACGGCGCGCCCTGCGCCGCGACGGCGGTCTTCTTCTCGTTGGTAGTCATGTCGTCTCCCCTACACTGCCGCGAACATGCCGCCGGCGTCCGAGATGGCGCCGCGCGGGCAGGTGACTGCGCACATGCCACAGGCGATGCACTCGTCGTAGTCGATGCGGGCGTGTCCATGGTCGAGGCTAATCGCGCCCGTCGGGCAGACGCGCACGCAGCGACCGCAGCCGATGCAGCTCATGTGGCACTTGTCCTTTGCCGTCTGTGGGTGCGAGGTGTTCACGCAGCGCACGCGGATCGGGCGATCCGGGTCGACGAGCTCGATGACGCCCTTCGGGCACTTGCGCACGCAGACCCCGCAACCGCGGCAGAGTTCGCGGTTGACAAAGGCCACGCCGTGCTCGTTCATGCTGATGGCGCCGAACTTGCAAGCCTCGACGCAGCTGCCGCAACCGATGCAGCCCTGGCCGCACGACGGCGCGCCGTCGCAGGTCTTGTTGCCGCCGCCACAGCGCACGAACGCGATGGGACGCGGCTTGCGCGGACGGGCCGGGGCCTTTGGCTTGGCTGTCTTGGGGGTCATCTCACCCATGGTCGTTCCCCTCGGAAGGTGGCGCCGGACGCTCCCGGCGCCACCCAGGTCTTGAATCGATACGTACTTGGCTGACCTTACGGACCGTCCTAAAAAGAGACTGCCCGAATCTCGCTTCTAGGCGAACAGGTAGCCGTAGGAGTCGCGCGTGGCCTTGATGGTCAGGCGGACCTCCTCGGGCAGGCCGCAGGCGGCGTCATCGACGTCGTAGGCAGCGGTCTTGCCGCCAACGCGCACGAGGAACGTGCCGTCGGGCTGCGCCAGGAAGCCCTGGTTCTCGGAGTTGCCCATGTCTTCGGCGCTCCAGAAGAGCGTGAGCTTGTCCTTGTAGGGGCGGCCGCTCCACGGGCAGAACACGGCACAGTTGCCGCACTCGTTGCACATGCCGTCGACGTGGACAACCTGGTGCTGGGCGAGGCCCGGCACGGTGATAGCGACGTTGGCGCGGTTCGGGCAGACGTCGCAGCAGGCCTCGCACACGGTGGCGCAGCCGAGGCAGCCGGAGTTCTTGGAGCAGCCGGCACAGCCAAGGCGCAGGTCACCCTTGCGGGCGTAGCACTCGTCCTCGTGACCGGAGCGGACGTTCTCGCTGGCATAGGCGGAGAAGTCGACGCCGAGCATGCCCTTGGCGACCTCCTGCGCATCGGCGATCGCGTCAACGAAGCGAGCGGGTCCACGGCGGCAGTCACCGGCGGCCCAAACGCCCTCGACGCCCGTGGCGCAGCCGGCCGGACGACCGCGACGGTCGACCTCGACGCCGGCGGCCTCGTACAGGGAGCCCTCGATGTGCTCGCCCACGGCGCAGATCACGGACGTGGCCGGGACCTCGATGACCTCACCGGTGGCGACGGGGCTGCGGCGGCCGGACTCGTCAGGCTCGCCAAGAATCATCTTGTCGCAGGCAAGGACACCAGCACGGAGGCCCTTGGGAGCGAGCAGCTCGCAGAGCTCGACGCCCTCGGCGAGAGCCTCGGCCAGCTCCTCCTCGTCGGCGGGCATATAGCGCTTGGTGCGGCGATAGACGATGCGGACGTTCTCGACGCCGGGGAGACGCTTGGCGACGCGGGCGGCGTCCATGGCGGTGTTACCAGCGCCGACGATGACGACGTCGGTGCCGAGGGCGGAGAGGTCCTCTCCCCTCTTGGCGGCACCGAGGAACTCGAGAACGTCGATCTCCTCGCCGTACTCGAGGCCCACGTGGCCGGGCGCCCAGGCACCGCAGGCGACGACGACGTCGGTGTAGCCCTCGGCCTTGAGCTCAGCGACGGACGTGGCCTCGACGCCGGTCTGGACCTTGGCGCCATAGGCGAGGCAGAGCTCGACGTCGCGGTCGATGTCCTCGTCAGAAATGCGGAATGCCGGGATAACGTGGCGAGCGACGCCGCCCAGGGTCTCCTTGCGCTCGAGGATCGTGACGTCGGCGCCGGCGCGGGAGAGGAAGAAGGCGCAGGCAAGACCAGCCGGGCCACCACCGATGATGGCGACCTTGTGGTCAGCGGCACCCTCGACGGCCTTGACGCCACCGGCCTTGATGGCGGCAAGCAGGGAATCGATGCCACCGCGGGCGGCCTTCAGCTTGCTCGCGCGGATGGCGGCACCCTCGGGCTCGTAGAAGGCACGCATGCACTTGGCACCGCAAGGGTGCGGGCAGAGGTTGCCGGTGATGAACGGCAGGGCGTTGCGCTCAGCGATGATCGCGAGGGCGTCATCGAGTCTGCCCTCGTCGACGGCAGCGAGGTAGGCAGGGATGTCCTGCTCGATCGGGCAGTTGTTGCGGCAGGGCGAGGTGAAGCAGCTCGTCAGCGGGAGCGGCCAGTCGAGCTTGTGGGTCGGCATCGGCTTGACAGGCTTCTTGTACTTCGGGGAGGCGGCGACGGCTTCGTCGAGAGCGGCGACCGCGGCGACGTCGACGTCATCCTTGCGAGCGACGTCGGCGAGGAGGCCGGCGATCTGGGAGAAGCGCTCGTAGCCGCCGGGCTTGAGGACGGTCGTGGCCATGGTGACGGGCCAGATGCCGGCACCGTAGACCTCGCGGATGTTCTGGGCGTCAGCGCCGCCGGAGTAGGAGATGCGCAGCTTGCCGTCGAACTGCTCGGAGATGCGGCGCGCGAGGTGGATGGTGAGCGGGAACAGCGAACGGCCGCTCATGTACATCTCCTCGCTCGGGAGCTCCTTGCGGGTGACGTCGACGGGGAAGGTGTTCGTGAGCTTGACGCCGAAGGACAGGCCGCGCTCGACCGTCAGCTTGATGAGGCGCTCGAACATGGGGATGGCGTCCGCCCACTGCAGGTCCTCGCGGAAGTGCTTGTCGTCGAAGGCGATGTAGTCGAAGCCAAGGGAATCGAGGCGCTCGCGGGCGTACTCGTAGCCCAGGAGCGTGGGGTTGCACTTGATGTAGGTGTTGAGGCCCTTCTCGGTGATGAGATAGGTGGCGATGCGCTCGATCTCCGCCGGCGGGCAGCCGTGGAGCGTGGACTCGGTCACGGAGGAGGAGACGCGCGGGCTCACGGAGTCGACGAATGCCTGGTCGACGTTCTCGAAGCGGTTGAGGTTGGCGCTGGCCCAGGCCTGGCACTCCGCCCAGACGTCGGTCTTGGAGGCGTCCTTCATGCCCTCGATGTAGGCGTCGACCTTGGGGCTCTTGATGCCCTCGAGGTCATAGCCCACGCTCATGTTGAAGACGAAGCCGTCCGGGTCGCCAAGGCCGAGCTCGCGGGCGAGCAGCTTGCAGGCCCACCATGCCTTGATGTACTCGTCCATGGCCTGCGGAACGGTGAGCTCCGTGGACCACTCGCAGTTGTAGCACTCGTCCTCGGCCACGATGCAGGGCTTGTTGACGCACGCAGAAAGCTCCTCGCCGTCCATGACCTGGACGGTCTTAAGCTCGAAGAAGCGGGCGCCGGCCACGTAGGAGGCGACGATGTTCTGGGCGAGCTGGCTGTTCGGGCCAGCGGCGGGACCAAAGGGCGTCTCGATCTTCTCGGCGAAGATCGCATCGGCACCACCCTCGTGACGCACAATCTTGCGGATGCCGAAGATGCTGCCCTTGTCTGCGTGTTCGGTGATGATCCAGTTCATCAGCTGTGCGAACGGGATCGGCCTCATGACGTCGCTCATAGTGTGAGCTCCTCTCCTGCCCCGTCGAGACCGCGCGACGTGGCGAGTGTGGATAACGCGGGCGAGCCTACGCCCGCGCGACGGCCCCGCGGAGGCCGCCTTGTCCTCGTCCAGACCCCATCCGGACGAGGACGCGTAGCCAGGTCCCAGCCCGGCTACGCCCACGGGCCAGCGCCCTTGCGCCGGCCCGAAGGAGAACTAACTAGTAGGTGCGGTGGTTCAGGTCGCCCCAGAGCTTCTTGGACTGCTCGAGCGTCCAGGCGTTGATGCGCTCCTCGTCGAAGGCGACGAACTCGCGGTCCTTGTAGAGGACCTGGCCGTTGACGATGGTGGTGCGGCAGTTCTTGCCCATCATGCCGAAGAGCATGTGGCCGTCGATGTTCTCGTCCGAGAAAGGCGTGAAGACCGGGTAGTCCATGACGATGACGTCGGCGGCGGCGCCGGGCGCGAGGATGCCGAGCTGGCGGCCGAAGTACTTCGTGGCCATCTTGGCGTTATTCTCGAAGAGCATGGTCATGGCCTCGCCCCAGCCGACGTTGGGCATGGCGGCGTTGTGGCGCTGGATGATCAGGAAGACCTTGAGGCTCTCGAGCATGTCGTGGGTGTAGGCGTCCGTGCCCATGCAGACCGGGATGCCGCGACGGAAGAACTCGAGGACGGGAGCGCAGCCAACGGCGTTGCCCATGTTGGACTCGGGGTTGTTGACGAGCCAGGTGCCGGACTCGCGAATGATGTCCATCTCGGCGGGCGTCACGTGGATGCAGTGGCCGAGCATGGTGTCCGGACCGAGGAGGTTGTGCTGGAGCAGGCGCTCGACGGGCGAGATGCCTCCACGGTTGAGACGGGAGTCCCAGACGTCGTTCATGCCCTCGCAGACGTGGATGTGGAATCCGGTGAGCCCGTTGTTGGCCTCGGCCATCTTGTCCATCGTCTCGTCTGACAGGGTGAAGGTGGCATGTCCGCCAAACATCGCGGCGATCATGTTGTCACCGGCCTCGCGGGCGTCATGGGCCCACTTTGCGAACTCGGCGTTCTCCGCGATGGACTGGTCGCGCTTCTCCTCGCCGCGGCGATCGGAGACCTCGTAGCAGAGGCAGGAGCGCATGCCGAGCTCCTTGGCGACGTCCTTGATGGCGAAGAGGGAGCCGGGAATCTCGCAGAAGCTGGCATGGTGGTCGAAGATCGTGGTCACGCCGTCACGGAGCGAGTCGAGAATCGTGGCGTAGGCGGAGGCGCGGGTACCGTCCAGCGTGAGGTTGTCATCTATCTTCCACCACTGCTGCTCGAGGTTCTCAAGGAAGTTGGTGGGGTTGCAGCCCTCGATGGCAAGGCCGCGGGCGAGGCCGGAGTAGATGTGCGTGTGGCAGTTGATGAGGCCCGGCATGATGACGCCACCGTGGGCGTCGACGTACTCGTAGCCAGGGTTAGCGGCCTTGAGCTCCTCCTCATCGCCGATGGCGGAGATGGTGTCTCCATCGATGGCGACAGCACCGCGCTCGAGATAGGGGTTCTTGGAGTCGCGAGTAATGACACGACCATTGCCGACGATCAGCATAGTGCTCCCTCCAACGGGCAGGCGGGGTTTGTCACCTGCGACTCTTTGATGGAAGCGCGGCCGGACTCCGGCTGACGGATTGCTCCGCCTCGCGTGGCGCACGCGGGTGCCGTCTCGCTGGGTGTGCGGCGGTGCCGTCTCCCGGAACGGACGGGCTAGCCGTCTCGCTGGGACCGGAACCTGTCGTCTCCCGGAACGGACGGGCTAGCCGTCTCGCTGGGACCGGAACCTGTCGTCTCCCGGCGCGGGCGGGTGTCCCCGTTTCGCGCAACGCCGGCGGGCCCTCCCCCGCCGCGCGCAGCATGGCCTCGTGACCATGACTTGAACCCATTGTTGCCATTCATCCGCGAACCCATGCCGTTCCTCTGGCGAGCGGCGGTGCGCGTACATTATGTTTTTAGCCCTAACTATTTGTTATATCTGCAGGTTTATCCCCGCGTTCGCTATTCAAGCGATTTGTGACGTTTCGGCGAACGGTATCTTTTTTAGTCGGCATTGCCACGCGAGTTAGCTGGGGTTTCGTTACTCACAAGCGACAACAACGCACGATACTGGCCAACAGATTCGCCCGCAGCCAAACAGATTGTTTGGAGCACTCGCCAGCGTGAAACAAAAGCCAGGTGGCACGACGAGTTGCCTGGCACAAGGCCTAGGGCAGCGCACGGCGTGACCGGCGAGACGCGCGGCGGACGGCCGACGCAGGCACTTCGCCGAAACCTACCTCTTGTAAGGGTTCGCCGTCGATTTCGGCCCCGAAACGTTACAAGAGGTAGGTTCAGACAAAAGCCGAGACGGCGGATGGCCAGACAAAGCCGAGACAACGGATGGCCAGACAAACCAAAAAACGCGGGCCCGCCCAGTTGGACGGACCCGCGCCAACCCTCCTAGGAGAGGTTGATCTCGCGGCCGGAAACAAACTTGTGCACGAGGCGGCCACCCTCCTCAGCAAGGTAGACGTAGCGCTCGACCCGCTCCCAAACGTCAAGCTCGCGCGGAGTGCGAATCGCGGAATCGTCGAGGACGAGGGCGTCGAACTCGTAGCCCTCGGCAAAAGAGCCCACGCGACCGAAGAACGAGCCGCCGCCGGCCGTCGCAAGCCACAGAGCTTCCTGCGTCGTCAGAGGAGCAAGGTCATCGTCGACGAGGCGCCAGCGCAGCTTCGAAACCGCCACGGCATCCGCCATGCAGCGGAACATCGAGAGGTTCGCGCCACCTGCTACGTCGGTGCCGAGGCCGACGTTCATGTCAAGGTCGAGGTAACGACGAACGGGCGCGATTCCACTCGATAGCTGGGCATTGCTCTGCGGGCAGTGCGCCACATACGTGCCAGTGCTGCGCAGGAGCTCGGTCTCGGTCTCGTCGGAATAGACGCAGTGGGCCATGACAGTGCGATCTCCCAGCATGCCGAAGTGGTCATACGCGTCGCCATAGCAGCTCGACCACGGGCACAGCTCCTTGACCCAACCGCACTCCGAGAGGTTCTCGGAAAGGTGGCTCTGGACGGGCAGGCCGAACTCGTCGCGAATCGACGCGAGCTCGCCCATGAGCTCGTCGGTGACGCTCGGCGTGAAGCGTGGGGTGATGATCGGCGCCGTGTGCTCATAGCGACCGTCGACGTCGGCAAGCCAACGGCGAGTGTCAGCTGCGGACTGCTCGGTGTCCTCCTCGAGGTCAACGCCACCGTTACGGTCCATGTTCACCTTGCCCACGTAGGAGGTGATGCCGGAGGCCTCGAGCTTGTCCATCAAAAGCTCGGTCGCCTCAACGTGGAGCGTGCCGAAGACGACGGCACGCGTCGTGGCACTGCGGCGCAGATCATCCGCGAAGATGTCATAGGCACGGCCGGCATAGTCGAGGTCCGCGTAGTGGGCCTCCTCCGGGAAGGTGTGAGTGTCGAGCCAGTCGAGCAGCTCGAGGTCCATGCCGAGGCCGCGGAACGCATACTGCGGGGCGTGGATGTGGAGGTCGGTCATGCCGGGGATGATCAGGTTGTCGCCGCAATCGATGAGGGGAAGCACGGCAAACTCCTCCGGGAGCTCGGCAAACACGCCGGCGGAGACGCCATCGACGCACACGGCGTAACCGGATGGCACGCAGACGACCTCCTGTGGGGTGGCGTTAAAGCAGATATCGCCCTTGAGAACGAAGGACTTGGCATCCATGATTTGCTCCTTCTGGCCCTAAAGGCGCGACTAGCAGACGTCGCCCGGGCAGCCCCACTTGCCGACGCCACAGGCCAGTCACCCGTCAGCGCGCACGGCATCGCTCTCCCTTACTTATTAAGTGTCGTAATCTAGTACCATACTTTAAGTTAGCTCAACCGTTTACAATACGGTACAACGGTCGAGAGACCAGCGGATTCACCCTAAACTTTTTGAAAGGCCTCTCATGGACGCAACCCAAGTCGACTTCTATTCTCGTCTCGCTCACGCCATTGCCGTACAGTTTGGGTCGAACTGCGAAGTTGTCATCCATGACCTGGAGACGACCGATCCAGGTCGCTCGATCGTCGCGATCGAGAACGGTCACGTCACCGGCCGCACCGTCGGCGACGGCCCCAGCCATGTCGTCCTCGAGGCCGCCAAGGCGGGCCGCCTCCACAAGCTCGACGACCGCCTCGCCTACCTCACCAAGACGGACGATGGCCGCATCCTGCGTTCTAGCACGGTTTTCATCCGCAACGAGGAAGGCACGCCCATCGGCATCCTCGGCATCAACTATGACATCACGCTTATCTCCGCCGCCGCGGACACCCTCTCCGCGCTGACCGGCATCGGTCCCAACGATGACCCGACCGGCGACCCCGAGCCCATCGTCAAGAACGTCGCGGACTTGCTCGATGACCTCATCGAGCAGAGCGTCGCGCTCGTTGGCAAGCCAGCCGCCCTCATGAACAAGGAGGAGCGCGTGCGCGCCATCAGCTACCTCAACGACACGGGTGCCTTCCTCATCACCAAGAGCGGTCCGAAGGTCTGCAAGTACTTCGGCATCTCGAAGTACACCCTCTACAGCTACCTCGACGAAGCCAAGAGCACGGACGAGTCATAGGCGGAGGCACTGGTTCCACGTTGCTCTCCGCCGGCACCTGCCGGACGCCCGCCAGCGCACGCGCCGCCCACGAGCGCAGCCAACCTTCGAGCTCCGTTACCAAGGCTTAACACGAAAAACTACTGGATACGGCTATCCTAATGACACTTGCAACTAGCCCCAACATCCCGCGGGGCAACGAGGCGTCGGTTCGCCGACGGCAAGGAGGTCACATGGCTCGCGTCTTCAACTTCGCAGCGGGGCCCTCGGCCCTGCCCGAAAGCGTGCTCACAGAGTGCGCCGAGGAAATGCTCGACTACCGCGGCTGCGGTATGAGTGTCCTCGAGATGAGCCACCGATCTTCTACCTACCAGCAGATCTTCGACGAGACCGAGGCGACCCTCCGTCGCATCGTCGACATCCCCAGCGACTACAAGGTCCTCTTCCTGCAGGGCGGTGCCACGCTTCAGTTTGCCGGCATCCCCATGAACCTCATGGCAACAGGCCGTGCTGCCTACATCGTCTCTGGCAACTTTTCCAAGAAGGCATACCAGGAGGCTCGCAAATACGGCGAGGCCGAGGTCATCGCCACGAGCGAGTGGACCAACTTCGACCGCGTGCCCAGCGTCGTCGGCGTTGGCGAGCTCGCAGAGATCTACGGCTATGACTACCTGTACTTCTGCCAGAACAACACCATCTTCGGCACGCAGTTCCACGACATCCCCAACACCGGCGAGCTTCCGCTCGTCGGCGACGTCTCGAGCTGCTTCCTCGCGGAGCCCATCGACGTCTCCCGCTACGGCCTGCTCTACGCCGGCGCCCAGAAGAACGCCGGCTGCGCGGGCGTGACCGTCGTCATCGTGCGCGAGGACCTCATCGAGGACGGCCCCGCCATCCCCAGCTGCCCCATCTACATGGACTACCGCACCCAGGCCGAGAAGGGCTCCATGCTCAACACGCCCAACACCTTTGGCATCTACCTGTGCGGCAAGGTCTACCGCTGGATCGAGGAGCAGGGCGGCCTTGAGGCCATGCGCGAGCGCAACCTTGAGAAGAGCGGCCTGCTCTATGATTTTCTCGACCACAGCAAGGTCTTCCACGGCCACGCTCAGCCGGAGAGCCGCTCGATCTCCAACGTTACGTTCCGCACGGGCAGCGAGGAGCTCGACGCCGAGTTCGTGGCAGGCGCCACCGCTCGCGGCCTCTCCGGCGTGAAGGGCCACAGGCTCGTGGGCGGCATGCGCGCGAGCGTCTACAACGCAGTACCCATCGAAGGCGTCCGCGCCCTCGTCGACTACATGACCGAGTTCGAGAAGGAGCATGCGTAATGCGTCACATCAAGACGATCGACGACATCACCAAGGACGGCGACGTCGAATTCGGCGAGGGCTATGACTTCGTCCCCGATGCCGATGGCGCAGACGCCATCCTCATGCGCTCGACCGACCTCCACGGCTATGACCTGCCGGAATCCGTCCGTGCCATCGCTCGCTGCGGCGCCGGAGTGAACAACATCCCCATCAAGGAGTACGCCAAGCGAGGCGTCGTCGTGTTCAACTCGCCGGGCGCCAACTCCAACGCCGTCAAGGAGCTCGTCCTCGCGATGCTCATTCTCTCGAGCCGCGGCGTCGTGCAGTCGATGGATTGGGTCCGAGCGCACGCGGACGACGAGAACATCCTGGTCAACGCCGAGAAGGCCAAGAAGGCGTTCGTCGGCCACGAGCTCAAGGGCAAGCGCATCGGCGTCGTGGGCCTCGGCAACGTCGGCTCGAAGGTCGCCAACGCCTGCGTCGACCTCGGCATGCAGGTCTTCGGCTATGACCCGTTCATCTCCGTCGAGCACGCGTGGGTGCTCTCGCGCGAGGTCCAACGCGTGGGCACGCTCGAGGACCTCTGCCGCAACTGCGACTACCTCACCCTCCACGTCCCCAGCAAGGCCGACACCATCTCGATGATCGACGCGGACGTCCTCGGCCTGCTCAAGCCGGGCGCCATCCTCATCAACTACGCGCGCGAGACGATCGTGGACGAAGACGCCGTCGACGCGGCGCTCCGCGGCGGTCGCCTCTCCTGGTTCGCGACGGATTTCGCCACGCCCAAGACCGTCCGCATGCCCAACACCTTCATCACCACGCACTCCGGCGCGGGCACCGGCGAGGCCGAGGCCAACTGCGCGGACATGGCGATCAGCGAGCTCAAGGACTACCTCGAGAACGGCAACATCGCCAACTCCGTCAACTATCCCACCTGCTCGATGGGCAAGGCGCGCGCCGCGAGCCGCATCGCGTGCCTGCACGCAAACGTCCCCAACATGATCGGCCAGATCACGGCCATCCTCGCGAAGGACAACGCCAACGTGCAGCGCATGGTCAACGAGAGCGCCGGCGAGAACGCGTACACCATGTTCGACACCGACGAGCACCTCGAGGATGTTACGATCGAAGCCCTCAAGGCGATTCCCGCGATCTATCGCGTGCGAGTCATCAAGTAGCGGCCGCAACGGCTCGCTCGCCCGATCCCGCGCGGCTG
Source organism: Parolsenella sp. LCP21S3_E11 (assembly GCF_052118165.1). Classification (NCBI taxonomy): domain Bacteria; kingdom Bacillati; phylum Actinomycetota; class Coriobacteriia; order Coriobacteriales; family Atopobiaceae; genus Parolsenella; species Parolsenella sp. LCP21S3_E11. Next base: position 60,488 of record NZ_JBQKHS010000002.1, read on the forward strand.
GGTGGCCTTGGCCCCCAGCCGCTTTTCAGTTTGGAGGAACACGATGCAGATCCAGGCCTTCTCAAGCGTCCGACCCGACCCGACGCGCATGGGCGAGATGTGCGAGCCCGCGACCGCCACCGAGCTCGATGCGCTCGTCGCCTCAGGCGCCTACATGCAGGACCTGGGACGCGCACTCTACCTCGTGGCGCGTCGCGACGGCGATGTCGTGCGCCAGGGCATCGTGTGTTGCTGCGACGCCGGCGAGCTCACCGGACTCGTTGCCGCGGTAGCCAGCGAGGACGCCGAGAGGGGCGTCGCGGACGCGTCAGGCTCGATCGCCGCGCGCATGCGCTCCCTGGGCGCTCATGCGAACGCCGTGGCCCTCGCGTACGAGAACAACTTCGCGATCCAGACGATCGTCGCGGCCGCACAGACGGCCACGCCGCTTTACAACCTCTCGAACGGGGCTGGCACGCAGGTCGTGGTGTGGCGCGTGAGCAGGGAGGATGCCGTCGGGGCCATCGGCGCGGCGATTGGTGCGACCGAGGTGGCGCCCACGGGAGACCTCGCCGCCGCGAAGGCTGCCGTGGCCATCGCCGCTGAGGCCCGAGCGGCCAAGCCCAACCTCGACACCCGCTCGCCGATTCTGCACCCTCTCGCCCTCCTCGTCCCACGCGGACAGGACGCCGAGCACGAGCTTCTGCCCGGAAACGGCCTGCTACTGCACCGCTTCGCCTAGGTCGCGACGCGCTCGCCCGGCACGGGGCGCGACGCCGGACGAAACACGGGGCGCGACGCCGCCTGCGCACACGCACGCTACGCCGGACGAAGCACGAAACCTACCGTTTGTAAGGAATTGAGCGCGTTTTTGGCCTCGAAACGTTACAAGCGGTAGGCTATGGCGAAGTCGCGCGCCGCGGCGACGGCTGCGCGAGGTGCGCCGCCGGTTGCGCGAGGTGCGCAGGTTGCGAGCACTGCCGAGCGCAGCGACTACTTGCGGCCGAAGAGGCTGCCGAGGAGGCTGGAAACGCCGCTACCACCAAGCAGGCCAGAAGCGGCGCCCGCGAGGTCGGCGAAGCTGATGCCGAGGGACTTCGCCATGCCGGCAAGCTCGCCGAGGTCGAGCCTCGAGAGGTCGATCGCAGTCAGGTCAAGCTTCGTCAGGTCGAGGCCAGAGAGGTCGACGCCCACCTTCGAGAGGTTCGAGAGCACGGCCTGGAAGAGCTCCGTGAGGTCCGCCTCGCTCTGGCCGGTTATGTGCTCGACGGTCTGCGCGGGCGAGTCGATGAGCTCCTGCGCGAGCTCCGGGGCGTTCACGATTGCCTCGGTGATCTGCGCGGCGAGGTTCTTGATGTCTACGGGCATGAGGCTCCTCCTCTATTCGGCACGGTGCGGCACCGCGGATCTCCGGCTTCCCGCGACACGCCAAAAACGTGCGGTTTTATGTGCGTGTGCGAGGGTGCCATATCCAGGAGACACCGCCGCGCCGTAGCCGGGTATAGTTAGCTAAGATAGGCAGATTATAAAGGCGCGCAGACGCGCGAACCACTGAAGGACGACGCCTCGGTGCTGGGAGAGGAGCTCATGGGCGACAGCGCGAACATGGTATTGGTTGGCTTCGCCATCGGGTCCATCTTGGGCCTGGTCAGCGTCGTGTGCTTCCTACTCGGCAGGCTTTCGCGCGACGGCATCATCAGCTTCCCGCCCCGCAAGGCAACCGACCACCCAGCCGAGACGGCAAAAGACGCCGAGAATGGCGCCGTTGCCGGCATCGCGGCGGATGATGCCACGCAGGCCAGCGACGCCGGCGCCGCAACGGTCGCGTCTGGCAGCACGCCTAACGCCACTGACGCCGACATCCCCGCAGCCCCGCTCTACGACGAGCCACGCGACATCGAGGAGCTCTCCCGCCGCCTCGCCGAGGCGGACAATCCCCTGAGGGAGCTCCGCACGCTCACGCGCGACACCCTCACCCAGGAGCGCGCGGCGGACGACGACCCCACGGCCCCGCACCCGGACGCTTTCTCCCTCTACCTCGCACGCGGCCTCCAGGAAGCCGGGATCGATGACCCCGGCGCTCACATCCCGGATTTCGAGGTCGTCCTCCCCTACCGCACGAAGAGCTTCTTCCTCCGCACGACGAAGCGCCGCATTCCGGAACGCGAGGCCCTACGCGTAATCGCGCTCGAAGGCGCCCTTAATCGTGCGCTCTTCGCCTGGAAGGGCCTCGACCACACCGCCACGCTCGAGGAGTGCTACGCCTTCAACCAGGGCCTTGCGAGCACCATCACAGCGCAGCTCGGCACCAAGCCAATCAAGCAGGCGAGCATGCTCGACGTCGCCGGCGAGTGGGGCGTGCGCCAGACCTTCTCCGCGGGCATCGAGAGCCTTCGCCTGCCGCTCCGCCTCTCCGTGCGCTTCCGCGTGAACCTCATGGGCGGCGACATCGCGATCGAGACACCCTACAGGGACGCCCTCTGCCAACCCCATTCCGTCTACTCCGAGGAACTCGACCGCATCATCCCGGCGACCTCCCAGATGCGTGACCAAATGGCGACGGACTACGCCCTTCGTCTGACGCTCCTGCTCGCGGCGCACGCCTTCCGCAGCTCGAGGCGCCTCTGCCATGCGTTCGTCGCCGTGGTCGACAAGAGCCCGCGCGGACGCCGGTGCCTCGTCAGCGCAGACATCTCGCGAGAGGCCCTGCGCGAGCATGACCTCTCGAAGCCCTTCGACGCACGCGAGCTCTGCCGCGAGCTGGGCGTCGACTTCCGCATCGAGGAAGACCGCCTCTGCGCGGTCGAGCAGGGCTTCGTGCCGGAGGCGGAGCGCTTCTGCCCCGCGAGTCGCTATGACAACGTCGACCTCTCGAGCCGCATCCTGCCGGATTTCGAGGCCAGCCTCCTTGGTACGAAGTACGTGCATGACCTCGGCATCAACGAGGACGCGCATCGCTCCCAGGTGGCCGAGGCCGTCGCACGACAGCTGGGCGGCACCACGCTGGGGGATGTCCGCCGCATCCTCGACCTCACGCAGAATGACCGTGACGCCACGGTGCGCGAGGCCGGCGAGCGCTGCGCCCAGGCGATCATCGACGGCCGTCTTGACGATAAGGACTCCCTCGCCTTCGTGGACGAGTTCGTCAACGGCGGCGCCCTCTCCCGCGCGACGGCGATCGCGCTCGACCAGGTCACGAGCGGCAAGTCTGCGGACGCCATCGAGACGCTCACAGACGTCCTCGCCCCGGTCGACGCCCTCGATACCTACTCGGACGGCAACGGCGTTGTCTGGCGCGAGTTCACGAGCTATGTCTCCCGCGCGCTTTACAACAGGCTTCTTGCCAAGGAGGGCGAGAAGGTCTGCCTCGTGCCAGACGCCTACTTCGCCGCTCAGCTCCTCATGGCGAGTGCCCTGATCGACTCTGGCCGCCAGGAGGAAGCCCTTGGCTTCGCCCGCCGCGCTCAGGACCTCTGCCCGTTCGACGTCTCCGGCACGCTCCGCGCCGCCCGCTGCTTCGAGCTCAACCACGACTTCGAGGCCGCGGCGAACGAGCTCATCCAGCAGCTCGAGTACGCGTTCGACCCGCAGAGCGTGGGCGTGTGCTACTACCGCCTCGCGTTCCTCGAGTGGAAGCTCGGCGAGGCTGACGTCGCGGATGCGTGCTATCAGAAGGCAGTCATGAGCCACTCCGCCTGCAGCATGGCGGCTCATATCGAGCTTATGAGCCTGCGTGTCGAGAACAGCTCCGATGGCGTGGCGGCAGAGGACGTCGAGGAGACGCTCCGCCGTGCCAACATCCCGCTCGCACCCACCGAGCGCGTGGTCGAGGTTCTGGTGGAGGCTGCCCAAGGCGCCACGGACGCCGAGGTCTTCCCCGTCGCCCGCGGCTTCGCGACACTCCTCAGCGCGCTTTCCGGCGACGACGTCATGCACGGTGTCGCCAACTCCATGGAAAACGAGCCCGACCGCTAGAAAGTTGACAAAGGGACAGTCCCTTTGTCAACTTTTCCGCCGCAACCTGAAAAAGGGACTGTCCCCATTTCAGGCTCCCTTTTGCAGGTTTGCAAAAGCGCCCGCAGAAAGGAGATCCCTTCTGCGGGCGCAACTGCGTTCTATGTTGGTCGCAGCTAGTCCTCGTTGCCCTCGCGGTCAACGAACATCACGGTGAAGGCCAGCGCGAGCAAGGCGGAGGCCACGGCGATGGCGTGCAGGCCAAACCAGCCGATGCACGCGTTGCCCAGCACCGCGCCAGCCATGAACATGGCGATAACGCCAAAGTAGAGCAGGCCGTTAAGCAGGAAGCCACGGTTGTGCGTGATGATGAAGTCATCGACGTTCTGCAGCGCCGAACGCAGGTTGCCGATGCACATCGTCGTCGCGATGCCATGCCCGTGGATCTTGCGGAAGCTCTCGACCTGCGTGCCGCACGCGAGCGACGTGAGACAGTTCGCCAGCAGGTTCTGGCTCTCCGGCAGACGGCTCACGACGAACAGGATTACCGCCTCGACGAGGACCGTCTCCTGGCGCCAGTGCAGCACACTCGCAAAGCGCTCATGCACGAGGTCCGCCATCATGATGCCAAGCGCAAAGGCAATGACTGGAAGCAGGTGCTTGAGAGACGAGTGCGGGTCACCACTCGATAGGTTCACGGCCGCGAGCAGCATATTTCCCGTCTGAGCGTTGGCGAAGACACCTCCCCTACCGATATAGGAATAGGCGTCCATGAAGCCGCCGGCGAGCGCCATGATGGCACCCATCTCGATGGACTCGGAAATCTGCTTCGCGTGCTCCACGCGGAATACCTCCTAATGTCAGTTCCTCAAGCTCGGACGCAAGGGACCAAGCCTCAAACGCAGGCTCCGGGCGCGGCCTAAGCAAGGGCCAAGCCCGAGCGAGTTTCTAAAGCTCGAGCTTCATGAGCTCGGCGATGGCATAGATGTAGATCTTCAGCGCCTCACGCAGCTGCTCCTCGCTCGCACCCTCATCGGGGCCGTGCATGGACCCAACCCACTCCGGCGTCTCGAGGCCCGGCACCTCCGGGCCAAAGCTCGCGGCGTTCTTGAAATGACGGGCATAAGTGCCGCCACCGATGGTGAAGGGCTTGGTGTCCTTGCCGGTGTACTCGTTGTAGCAGCGAACGAGCGTCTGGATTTCGGGGGAATCCGGCGAGACGTAGAACGGCACGACGGCACGGCCGGGCTCGAACTCGCAGCCGTGGGCGGCAGCGATCTTCTCGAGCTCCGCGTCGATCGCCTCGGACGTCGTGGACTTGGGGTAGCGGGAGTCGACCGTCTGCTCGAGACGGCCGTCTACGGTCTGGCGCAGGGTGCCGCCGATGCAGGTGAGCGGCTCGAAGATGTCGTCCGTAGCGGCGATGCCGAGGCTCGAGCCGTCCGTGGAGGCGTGGATGGTAGCCTCGAGTTCGAGGAACGTGCGCTCGGCATCGGAGCAGAGACCGTTCTCGAGCAGGTAGGCGCAGAGGATGGCGATGGCGTTCTTCGTGCCGGCGGGCATGCTCGCGTGGCCGCCGATGCCGTGCGCAGTGATGCGGGCGAGCGTCTCGCCGTCCTCGCTGGCGTCCTCGATCTCGAGGTCAGCCGCGGCGGGCAGCGTGCTGGCATCCGCGCGGACGATAGCTGCGGCAAGGCTCGGGATGGCGTTGGTGGCGCTGCCGCCCTCGATCGCGCGAATCACGGAACCCTCGACGGAACCGGAGATGGGAGCGGAGCGGAAGGTCGCGCCGTAGAGGCCCTTCTCGCCGCAGCACACCGGGAACTCGGCGTCCGGCGTGAAGAGGAAGTCCGGCTCGGGGTTGTGGTCGAGGTAGTACTCGACGTCGCCCATGTTGGTCTCCTCGTTGGCGCCAAGGATCACGCGCAGGGTGTACGGCAGACGCTTGCCCGTGGCCGCAACGCGCTCCGCGAAGAAGCGGCCGGCGTAGAGCGAGAGCACCGCGGGGCCCTTGTCGTCAATGACGCCGCGGCCGAGGATCCAGCCGTCGCGACGAACCATCTCGAAGGGATCGGTGTGCCAGCCCGGCCCAGCCGGGACGATGTCGACGTGCGCGATCGTGGCGATCTGCTTCTCGGACTCGCCGACGAGGTCCGCATAGCCGAGGTAGCCCTCGCAATCATGCGCCTCGAGGCCGCAAACGTTGGCGATGCAGAGCGCCTCGTCGAGGGCGGCGCGGGGACCGGGGCCCCAAGGGGCGCCCTCGGTGGCATGCTCGAGGTCCTCCTCGCTGCAGTGGCCAACGAGAGCCTCAATGTCATCGAGGACCTCCGGCCACACGCGGTCGACGAACTCCTCGATGTCTGCCTTCAGCTGGGCGTTGTTCTCTGCCATGGGGGGTCTCCTAGCTTCTGCGCCGCGAGGCTAGCCCGCGGTGGCGTATTGTCCGCCCACCATAATACGACCCCGCGCCGGAGGGACCCTCCGAGAAACGCAGAGCGCCACCTGGTGGAAACAAACGCCGACGTGGCGCGCGAGGCGACGGCGGGCGCGCGGAACGGCGGCGGCGTGCAATTCATGGCGGGGCGGCACCGGCGGGCAATCGCCTACTTCGTGTGACGGCGGTCCTCGCGGAGGCCCTCGTACTCCTCGCGGCTATGCTCGTTGATGCGGCGCAAGTCGTCGATGTGGCGCTCGCGAATCTGCTCGGCCTGGGCCAGATAGTCGGCGGCGGAGAGCCTCACGCCACGACGGCGCAGCTCGGCGCGCTCCTCGTGGAAGAGCTCGGTCGCCTCGCGCACGTGTTCGTGGTGCTCGTGGATGATCTCGCGGACAGAATCCGGGTGCTCGGCAATCTCGTGCGCCGCCTCGACGGGATGCGCAGCGATCGCCACGCGCGAGGCATTGGTGAGCACGGGAATCACGAGGACCGTGAGCGCGCCCGCCGTCACGAGCACGCTCGCCATCGACTCGGGCATGGCGTCGACCGCCGTCGCGGCCTCGGTGAGGGCAACGATCAGCGGCAGCGCCATCGTGCAGTAGAGGCTCGCGGAGACCTTCTCGCCAGCGGGCATGTCGCGCGTCTCGGGGAAGACCTGCAGGCAGACGGCCACGGGCAGTGCCCTCACGAGCAGAAGCAGCCCCACGAAGATGGCGAGCAGGCCGGGCGCGGCACCAACGGCGGCGAAGTCGATGCTCGTGGCGGAGATGACGAAGAAGGCCGGCACGAAGAACCCGTTGGCAAGGATCTCGATCTTGTCGAGGAGGCGCTTGCCGCGCTCGTCCGGCAGGAGGTGGCGCAGGATGAAGCCGGCGGCGAATGCGGCGAGCACGGCGTCGAGGTCGAGCGCTGCGGCGAGGGCGAGCAGAGTCACGAGCAGCAGCACCGTGACGCGTAGGGTCGCCTGCGAGCTTGTCTCGGCGTTGTCAGCGACCCACTTCCACAGGCGCGAGCCCCAAGCTCGGGCACGCTCGGCCTGGAGGGCCACGAGGACACACACGGCGGCGAAGAGCGCGAGCACGGCCACGTTCGCCGACATCGAGCGCGCAGGCGAGAGCATGAGCGACATCGCCACGACGGGGAGGAGCTCGCCCATGGCGCCATAGGACTCGATGACGCCGCCCACCGCGGTGCCCGAAAGCTCGCGGTCGCGCATGATGGGGACGAGGGTGCCGTAGGCGGTCGTAGTGAGCGCGATGGCGAAGGCGGCGACGCCCGTGGAGGAAAGGCCGAGGTCAAGCGCGAGCGTGGCAGCGACAGCGAGTGCCATGCAGATGGCCCAGCAGACGGCGCCGTGCCTGCCCGCGCGGCCCATGAGCTCGCGGAGGTCAAGGTCATAGCCGGCGATGAGGAAGAGGAACCCCATGCCAAGACGGCTCACAAGCGACATGCCAGCTGAAGCGTGGACGACGCCCGCGCAGTGAGGACCCAAGACGGCGCCGGCAATCACGAAGAAGACGACCTCCGGAATAGGGCGGCCGGGAATGAGACTCGCCAAAAACGACGACGCCACGACGGCGGCGAGGATCACGGCGAGCATGATGAGGTCTTGGGTCATGGGGCGGTCCTTCCGGGCGAACGCGGCGGAGCCGCGAGCAATGCGGGTATCGCGACGCGGCACGGCGTGAGCGCGCCGACGCGGATTCCCCCATTCTTACCCAGATGCGGGCGCAAGAATCAGCACGCGGGAAGCGGATTTGCCGCGACTCCCCGCGCACCGCGAGCGCTACTCCTCGCCCTCGCCGGCAGCGTCGCCCTCGCCAGCAGCGTCGCCCTCGCCGGCGCCCTCGTACTCGCCAGCGCCCTCGTACTCGCCGCCGTCCTCGTCGTCCCAGTCCTGCGAGCAGGTGCGGACGATGAAGTGGTACGTCACGCCGGCGTCGCCCGGCTTGCCACCTGCATCAGCCGCCGTAGAAGCCTCCTCGTCCCAGCGGACCTTCTCCTCGTCCCAGCGCGAGAAGTGCTCGTCCACGAGGGGCATCGGGTCATAGTCGACGTCATCGGGCTCGACGCCCGCCTCGTCCCAGGCGGCCAGGAGCTCCTCGGCCACTTCCTCGCACTCGAGCGCGTCGCACTCCACGTCAAACGAGGTCCCGATGATCTTCGCAATCACCGCGGCCGCCTGCTCGACGTCGGAGTCCGCGGAGATGCAGTCGGCGGCGACGAAGGCCTCGAAGTCATACTCGTCCGCGGGGGCGGCGTGCTTCTCGTTGGTTCCAAGGTTGAGGAGGTCAGCGCGGCGCATGACCTCGCACGCGACGGCGAACTTCACCTCGAAGGCCTCGTCATCGGGGTCCTCCTCGTCATCCTCGGGCTCGAGCTTGAGCTTGGGCGTGGTGAGGAACGCCAGCTCGCCCATGCCGTCCGCGCCGCGGTCCGGAACGAGGGTGACGAGGTCGCCGGCATGGACACCGAAGTTCTGGGCAGGCTCGTTGAGCAGCTTGCCAACGTAGTAGAGGCCGTCCTCGGTGCAGCCCTGAAGGGTCGCCCAGAGGCGTTCCTCGCCGTAGTCCTCGTCGACGATGCTGATGCGGATGTCGTCCGGGTAGCACGGGTGGCGCAGGTGGTCGATGGCGGTGTCCTTGCGGGTCACCTCGCGGTCGGGGCTGACGGCGTAGAACTCGTCGATCGAGGCGATGTGGTCCGCGTAGGTCTCCCAGTACTCGGCGGGGTTCTTGGAGTAGGCGACGTTGGTGTGGACGGACATCTCCGCGCCGCGCACCTTCATAGTGCACTTGAGCTTGCGCATGAGGTCGAACTCCGGGTAGACCGTGAGGTCAGACATGCGCGCCGGGGCGAGCACCTCGAAGCTGAGGCCGGCGTCCGGGTCGATGTAGCCATAGGCGAGCATGCCGTCCGCGTCCTCCGGCAGGTCCGCAACGCCGACGGCGGCGAGGGGCTCGCGCAGGGAGTAGCCGACGAAGAGGACCTGGCGATAGAGGTCGCGGAAGTTCACCTGATCAATGCTGAAGGACATCATGGGGGCAACCTTTCAACGGATTGTCCCTCCGATTGTGCCATCCCCCGGACAGCTCTCCGCGACGTCTTCCGCGAGCGGTTGCATGCGGCAGAGCTTACGGACAAAAATGGGCGGAGCCTCGCAGCGATGCCCGCCAAGCTCGCCGTTGGCGAGTGACGTAGCGCGGAAGGGCTTACCCTCAGCCTGAATGCCGCTAACATGGACAAGGTGTGGGACTCGCTCGCCTCCCAGGTCGCCTTTGGCGACATGGGTGCGGAGGGCGCCACGGTCGAGGAGCGCCTCGCCAAGGCGACCAAGCTCAAGACGCTGCGCGAGGAGCGCGACAAGACTGAGGCACGCTGCCGCAAGGAGCGCCAGTTAACCCGCAAAAACGAGCTGTTCCGCCAGATGCGGGCGCTCGAGAAGCAGATCGAGGAACTGGAGAAGGGCGGGATTGATAAGTAAAGTCAATATCCCACCCATTCGCCGACGCAACCAAGAGTTCTAAGTAACGAGGAGAGATAGATGAACAGGATCAGCCGGGAGACCCCCCCCCGATCTCACGCAGGAGAACATAGCTAAGATTGCCGCACTCTTCCCTGACGTCGTAACCGAGGCTATAGATGCAGACGGCAATGTTACGCTCGCCGTCGACTTCGATGCCCTTCGCGACGACCTTTCTGACGTAATCGTCGACGGCCCGCGCGAGCGCTACCAGTTCACCTGGCCCGGCAAGCGCCAGGCCAAGCTCGAGGCACGCCGCCCCACCAAGAAGACCATGCGTCCCTGCCCCGAGAAGTCCAAGGACTGGGACACCACCGAGAACCTCTACATCGAGGGCGACAACCTCGAGGCACTCAAGATCATGCGCGAGACCTACACCGGCAAGGTCAAGCTAATCTACATCGATCCGCCCTACAACACGGGTCACGACTTCGTCTATGACGACGACTTCTCCAAGACGCGCGCGGAATACGACGCCGAGAGTGGCGACTACAACGAGGAGGGCGGCCGCCTGGTTGCCAACCCCGAGTCCAACGGCCGCTTCCACTCCGACTGGTGCTCGATGATGTATCCCAGGCTGATGCTGGCCAGGGACCTGCTGAGCGATGACGGTGCGATCTTTATCTCGATCGACGACAACGAGTCCAAGAACCTCCGCGCCATCTGCGATGAGGTGTTTGGCACTGCCTGCTTCGTGGGCGATATTGCCTGGCAGAAGACCTACTCGCCGAGGAACGATTCAAAGGGCATCCCCGCGGAAGTCGAGCACATCCTCGCGTATTCAAAAAGTCCTGAGTGGGTTCCAGGCAGGCTTCCCAGAACCGTCGAGATGGACGAACGCTACTCGAGCCCCGATGGCGATCCTCGTCCCTGGTCCTCTGGCGATGCTGCCGCCCCCGGGGCAGCAACTCATCAGGGCATGGTATACGCCATTCAGCATCCACTCACAGGCGAGCTGCTGTACCCGCCGAACGGCCGGCACCGGCCGTTCGGCGGGTACAGCATGCTACGCCTAATGAGTGAATGGGCTGATTATGAGTTTAGAAATCTACACGATGAAGCACGGCGTGCCGAAATATGCGGCGTATCTGAGGACGAGATAAGGAAAGATGTCGAAGCCATCGTCCTCAAGAACCCCTGCGAAGAAACGTACGCCGCCGCCCAAAAACGATTTGATGAAGGTAATTGGCCTCGGCTCTACTTTACTAGCGGCGGAAAAGGAGGCATGCGACTGAAGCGCTATCTTGACGAGATGGATGGCAAGATGCCTACCAACCTGTGGCCCTACTCCGAAGTCGGCCACACTGACGAAGCCAAGAAGCAGCTGAAGTCTCTCTTCGAGGGCTCGGCGCCTTTCGACACGCCCAAGCCCGTGCGCCTGCTCGATCGCATCCTGACCATTGCGAGCGACAAGGACTCCCTCGTCCTCGACTTCTTCTCCGGCTCCGCCACAACGGCGGAAGCGGTCATGCGAAAGAATGCCGAGGATGGCGGCAATCGTCGCTTCATCCTCGTCCAACTGCCTGAGGAGACCTCCAGCGGTTGGGGCAACCTGTGCAACGTCGGCGAGGAGCGCATCCGTCGCGCCGGCGAGAAGATCAGAGCAGAGGTGGACAAGGCCAACGAGCAGCTCGAGCTTGGCGCCGAGCCCAAGCCCGTGCCCGACATCGGCTTCCGCGTGCTGCGCGTGGACGAGTCCTGCCTGAAGGACGAGTACACCACGCCCGAACAGTATGAGCAGACCGAGCTCGACCTCTTCACCGACAACTCCGCCGAGGACGCCCTGCCGCTCGACCTGCTCTTCCAGGTCCTGCCCGCGTTCCGCATCGAGTACTCCGCAAAGATCGCCGAGCGCGAAATCGGCGGCAAGGCGTGCTTCGACGTCAACGACGGGCAGCTTATCGCATGCTTCGACGAGGCCGTCTCGACCGAGGCCCTCGAGGCGATCGCGCGAGAGAAGCCGATCTATGCCGTCTTCCGCGACTCCAGCTTCGCCAGCGACGCCGACGTGGCTAACCTCGACGAGCTCTTCAAGACGTTCAGCCCCGAAACCATCCGCAAGGTCATCTAGGGCAATCCGGTAGCCCCCTGCTCAGTCCATTGGGCAGGGGGCCACTTCGCTTTAAAGGGATATGGCGGCAAGATTCGGCCTCCCTGACGTGACCCGCGAGGATGACTATTACGACTGCCGGAGTCAGGCCCACGTGGGTACGCCCCTCTCAAAAACCCAAGCCCCATAGCACTGGCAGGCCTTGACCACTCGTGGTCCCATTGGGTAGAGTTCACTTATAAGTGAAGTGGCCTAATGGGAATGCACCGAGACGGCAGAAAGGGGCGACATGGACGATGGCTACGAACTGGTTGAGTATCGGCTCGACGAAGACCACGTGTTTTGGGAGCTCAAGAAGACGTCTCACAATCTATCCGAGCTCCAGAAGGCCATGGCAGATAGCCGCCTGAGGGAATCCTGCCACAAGCTCTTTTTGCAACTGGGAAAGATAATCGATTACGGCGTCGCTACGTCATGCCAGACGCAAAAGCTCAGGTGTCTGGATTCCGAAACCGGCCTTTACGAGATAAAGGGCTTTGACGGAGCGGCTCGCGAGATGGCATACATAGTCTGTAAAGACCCGGCTCACATCGTTCTGCTCCATCGTTTTAGAGGACATCAGGGCAGCGGGAACATACATAGGGAAATCAAGCAGGCCAAAAGACTTGCACTAGAGGCTTCCGCTCAACTCGAGCGCCTAGAGAAAGCCAAATGAGGAGAGGCAACATGGAAACCGTAGATCTCTCTGCGTTTATGGAAGAGACCAAATCCGCAGAAACAATCGCATATGACCATGCCCTTGAGCTCGCATACCTTGCGGCAGACGAGATGCAGAGGCAGGGACTGAGCAAGAAGGAGCTTGCAGAGCGAATGGGCATAACGCCCCAGCGCTTGTCCAACATCCTAAACACTCAATCCAATATGACCCTCAAGACCCTCGCGCAGTTCGAGCTGGCCCTTGGCATCACCATCGAATTCAACTCATCCCCGTCGTTTATCGCCGAGGTCCCGTATCGGCACAAGTCAAGCGAGGCAAGGTCCAGCGGCTGGGGCGAAGACCGCGCCAGGCAAAGCATCGCCACAGTACAGGGGGCAGGAAACGCCAAGCACCTGACACTCTTTAAGGGAGGTCTCGCAGCATAATGGAAACCGTAATGATTGCGCCGATTCAGCTCGACGACCTGTTCCTGGTTAGTTCCTCTTTCCAAGTCGCGGATTGCCCCGCCGAGCACATGGACCAAAAGATTGGTCTGGATTTCACGGTCAAGCAGCTCGAGCGCTCGGGCAGCGAGGGCCTCGTCGCACTTAACCTCACCGTTAAGACCTCGCTTGTGGACCACGAGCACGACGACGAAGAGAAGCTGCAGGCAAGCGTGGAGGTGCTCGTCTCCGCGCACGCGTCGCTTCCGACATCCATGACCGACGAACAAGCAGACGAGTACTTGCTCTCCAATGCCATCTCCATGGCCTACGGTCATGCAAAGACTTGCATAATGACCGTGTCGGGACTATCGCCGGCAGGCCCGGTCATGATCCCCGCGATCCTTCCGCTTGATATCGTGCGCGACTATCTGTCCGGAGGCGCCGACACCACCGGCGTATAGACGGCAAGCAAGGGTTCCTGGGATCCCCGTCGCGCGGATGACCACCCACATCGTTAGGGGTGGTCAGACCTGCGAGTGTCCTCGCTAAGCGATACCCTATTATCTGCGCGCACCCAACGAACGCAGGCGACGGCGAACTCGCGCCTACGCCTGCGCTCCTCCCCCGATTTGGAGCCTCCATGCACTTCAAATTCAAGATCCAGCCCTACCAGACAGCCGCCGCCAAGGCAGTCGCGGACGTCTTCGCCGGGCAACCCAACTCCGGTGCCGCGGTCTACCTGCGCGACCTCGGCCACGGTGCCACCAAGAACGGCATGGAGACCATCGCGGGCTTCGAGGAGCAGCTCGAGGCGAACGAGGGCTACGCCAACGCCCCGCTCGCACTCGGCTCCGCCACGCTGCTCGACAACATCCACAAGGTGCAGCGAGCCAACGGCATCCCCGAGAGCGAGACGCTCGCCAAGGGCCCCGCCCCCGTGAACCTCGACGTCGAGATGGAGACGGGCACGGGCAAGACCTACGTCTACACCAAGACCATGCTCGAACTCAACCGCCTCTACGGCTGGACCAAGTTCATCGTGGTCGTGCCCTCCATCGCCATCCGCGAGGGCGTCTACAAGTCGCTCAAAAACACCGAGCAGCACTTCTTCGAGCAGTACGGCAAGGCGATCCGCTACTTCGTCTACGACAGCTCGCGCCTCGGCGAGATCGACCGCTTCTCTTCGAGCGCCGACGTCAACGTGATGATCATCAACATGCAGGCGTTCAACACCTCCATGAAGGAGGGCGGCAGCTCCAAGGAAGCCCGCATCATGTACTCGGAGCGCGACGAGTTTGGCAGTCGTCGCCCCATCGACGTCATCGCGGCAAACAACCCCATCGTCATCCAGGATGAGCCCCAGAAGATGGGCGGCAAGGCCACGCAGGCGGGCATCAAGCGCTTCCACCCGCTCGCCTGTCTCAACTACTCCGCCACCCACAAGGACCAGCACGACATGGTCTATGTCCTCGACGCCCTCGACGCCTACAATCAGCGTCTCGTCAAGCGCATCGAGGTCAAAGGCTTCGAGGTCAAGAATATGCGCGGCACGGACGGCTACCTCTACCTGCAAGACATCAAGGTCTCCAAGGACCGCGCGCCCGAGGCCGTGATCGAGTTCAAGCGCCTTGGCGCCACGGGCAACGTTGCCAAGCGCAGCAAGGCCTTCACGACCAGTGCCGACATCTACATCGAATCCGGCGAGCTCGAGGCGTACCGTGAGGGCTACTCCATCGCCGACATTGTCCCCGACACCGACGGGCAGCTCGGCTACGTGAAGTTCCTCAACGGTATCGAACTGCGTCGCGGCGAGGTCTGGGGAGACTCCGCCGAGCGCGACATCCGCCGCGTGCAGATCCGCGAGACGATCAAGAGCCACCTCGAGAAGGAAGAGGCCCTCTTCGCGCGTGGCATCAAGTGCCTCTCGCTCTTCTTCATCGACGAGGTCTCGAAGTACCGCGTCTACGACGAGGACGGCGAGGAGGGCCTCGGCGAGTACGGGCGCATCTTCGAGGAGGAATACGCTCGCGCCGTCGACGAGTACGGTCGCGGCCAGCAGAGCCTCGACGCGTCGCTGGACGCCGGCCTCGGCGAGGCGAGGCACCGCTACCTCGAGTGGCTCCGCGGCATCGGGGCGCACTCCACGCACGCAGGTTACTTCTCCGTCGACAAGAAGGGCCGCTCCGTCGACTCGAAGGTCAAGCGCGGCAAGGACGAGTCCGACGACGAGAGCGCCTATGACCTCATCCTCAGGGATAAGGAGCGCCTCCTCTCCTTCGACGAGCCGGTGCGCTTCATCTTTAGCCACTCGGCGCTGCGCGAGGGCTGGGACAACCCCAACATCTTCCAGATCTGCACCCTCAAGCACTCGAACTCCGAGACCAGCAAGCGCCAGGAGGTCGGCCGTGGCTTGCGTCTGTGCGTGAACCAGGACGGCGAGCGCCAGGACCTCGAGGCCCTGGGCGAGAGCGAGGTGCAGAGCGTGAACAAGCTCACGGTCATCGCGTCCGAGAGCTACGACGAGTTCACCCGCGCGCTGCAGTCCGACATCAGGAGCGCGCTGCGCGAGCGCCCGAAGGCCATTAACGAGAAGTTCCTCACCGGGCTTGTCGTGCAGGGCAACGAGGACAGGGCCTACACCCTCACCGAGTCCGACAGCAAGGACATCCTGTACGCCCTGACCACCAACCGCCTCATCGACCGCGACGGCGCGCCCACGGCCAAGTTCAAGGAATCCGGCCTGGCGACCGTCTCCGACGACGACCTGCCCGAGCATCTCTACGCCTACCGCGAGGACATCCAGAAGCTCGTCCGCAGCATCTACGACCCGCACGCCCTCGACGACTACGCCGCGAACGGACACACCGCGAAGGTCACCACGAACCGCCTCAACCGGAACTTCAAGCGCGAGGAGTTCCAGGAGCTCTGGAACAAGATCAACTCCAAGCACTCCTACACCGTCGACTTCGACGACGAGGAGCTGAGGCGCAAGGCCATCGAGCGCATCAACTCCGAGCTCTACGTCGCCAAGGCGTCCTACGTCATGACGACGGCGACCCAGCGCGCGAGCCAATCGCGCGAGAACCTCGAGCGTGGCGAGTCCTTCGGCACGATGACGAGGAAGGACTACGAGATTGGCGAGGACTCCTCCAGCGTCACGTACGACCTCCTGGGCGAGGTTGCCGCCGGGGCGAAGATCACCCGCAGGAGCGCCGCGGCAATCCTCAAGGGGATCATGCCGGCGAAGTTCAGAATGTTCCGCGACAACCCCGAGGAGTTCATCGCAAAGGTGTCCAGGTGCATCCTCGCCGAGAAGGCGACGATGGTGGTTGACCACATCACCTACCACAAGCTCGAGGACAAGTACGACTCGACCATCTTCGCCGAGCAGATGCCCGAGAACATGAGCCGCGCCATCGAGACCTCCAGGTGCGTGCAGGACTACGTCATCTGGGACTCCGAGGGCGAGCGCGACTTCGCGCGCGACCTCGAGTCCGCCGTAGGCAAGGTGGCCGTCTATGCCAAGCTGCCGAGGACGTTCAAGATCCCCACGCCAGTGGGCTCCTACGCGCCCGACTGGGCCATCGCCTTCGAGAAGGGCAGCGTGCGTCACGTCTTCTTCGTTGCGGAGACCAAGGGCAGCATGGACAGCCTGACCCTGCGCGACATCGAGCGCGGCAAGATCGCCTGCGCCAGGAAGCTCTTCAATGAGTTCTCCGGCGAGGACGTGCGCTATAACGTCGTCCACAGCTACCAGGACCTGCTCACTGTGATCCAGGGGATGGAGTAACCCTATGAAGCACTATGACCTTGGGACGATCAAGAAGGTCGACCTCAAGTCCGTCTGGCCCCACGAGGCGCTGGACTTCACCAAGTGGCTCGCGGAGGAGAGCAGCTTAGCGCTGCTCAGCCAAGCCGTGGGGATGGACCTCGAGCTTCGCGAAGTCGAGTCTGCCGTCGGCTCCTTCCGCGCGGAAATCTACGCCGCTGACACGGCCACAGGCGCCAAGGTAATCATCGAGAACCAGCTCGAGGACACCAACCACGACCACCTGGGCAAGATCATCACCTACGCCGCGGGCAAGGGCGCCCAGGTGGTCATCTGGATCGTGCGGCACGCCCGCGACGAGCACCGTCAGGCCATCGAGTGGCTCAATGCCCACACGGACGACGAGGCAGCCTTCTTCCTTGTCGAGATCGAGGTTTGGTCCATCGGCGACTCCCTGCCCGCTCCGCGCTTCAACGTGGTCGAGCAGCCCAACGAGTGGGCGCGCGCCGTCAAGGCGAGCGAGGGCCTGTCCGAGACCGACAAGATCAAGCTCGCCTACTGGACGAGGTATCGCGAGGTGGCCGAGGCGACGCCCGATTTCATGAAGGAGTTCAGTCCCAGAAAGCCGACGAAGGACCATTGGTCCACCCTGAGCTGCGGGAGCTCGGCGTACCACATGGCGCTGCTCATCGACACGCAGGGCGGGCGCACGGGCGTCGAGTTCTACGTGCCGGATAACAAGGAAATCGGTCACAAGGCCATCGCGAACAAGGGCATCTTCGAGCAGAGGCTCGGGCTCAAGGCCAAGGAGTTCGACGCGACCAAGGCGTCGGGCATTCGGCTCTACAAGACCGGACGCGCGGTCAGGACGCAACAGGACAAGTGGGACGACTTCATCAGGGAGCAGCTCGGCTGGGCGCTCGAGATGAAGAAGGTCATCAAGGAGCTCGAGCTGTAGAGGACGTTGCCCGGGATGTGGGGCTGGGGGAAGCGCGGGCTTGCTCGACAGCACGAGAATCGGGTCAATGCTCCTCGGCTGAGTCGTTTCTCGAGTGATCACACATGCCGATGGGCGACGTCTAGGGGACGCGCTCAGACGCCCGAACGAAAAAGTCGCTAAGTAGGGGGCTAATCCACGATGACCCGAGTAGCCCCCGCCTTTTCGCCGCAAAACCCCAGTTGGCAAAGATCCATATCGGTCGTCTACTCGGCCAAACCCGAAACAGCCCCCTACTTAGCGTGTTTTTAGTTGGCGCTTCAATTAAGAGACGGTTCCATACCCCATCTTCGGCCGCATTTTGCGGCCGAAGAGAAGCCACTGCTGTCGCAGCGACTTCGAATGCGTGCCTAGCAAGCCCCACACGCAAGCCATCTAGCCATCGACCGCTATCATGGTTCCAGGCAACCACGCAAAAGGACGGCACATGGACAGTACCAAGCGCTACAAATCCGGCGAGGCACCCCTGCGCCCTGACCAGCGACTAAGCCGCGAGACGCGTGCCGAGCGCGTCGAACGCGAGCGCAGGCGCGAACGTCTCGTCAACGAGCATATGTATCACGCGGCGAACTCGTGCGCGAAGAAACGCCGCTACGTCACGTATGACCGGGCGCGCGCCACCGCACGCTTCTGCGAGGAGTCCGAAGGGCGGCCGCTTTATATCTACAAGTGCGAGTTCTGCGGCGGTTGGCACCTTACCCACCAGGCTGACCAGCAGCGATATGGCCGTGAGGCGGGTCGCGAGGCTCAGGAGCGCATCGCCCGTGAAGAGGCTGCGAAGGCCGCGGCGGCGGGTCCCGTCGCGCGGTTTGACGTCGGTGACTTGGTAATTGACGAGGCGAGTGACACGCCGTGCGTCGTGAACGCCGTGGGAGAGATCGGCGGCGAGCCAACCTACGAGCTTTCCAGCGCAGACGGATGCTCTGAGCTCGGATGGGTTCGCGAGTCCGAGGTGCGCGAGGCTTAACCGAAGCGCCAACCCTAGATCACGTAGTCGTTGCCCACGAGCGTCGAGACGCAGAGGTCCGTCACCTTGACGCCATCGAGGTAGTCCTCGATGAGTACGTCGAGCTTCTCCCACATCCCGTGACATCGAGGCTCCTCAATACGGAAGGCCTCCTCGTTATCCAGGCCGGCAACGGGCGCAAGCGAGCCCTCGGTCGCACGCAGCACCTCGCCCACCGTGTAGTCCGCCGCCGGACGCGTGAGTCGGTAACCGCCACCCTTGCCACGCATGCCCTCGATCAAGTGGTCACGCACGAGGGTCTTGAGGACGCTCTCGAGGTATTTCTCGGAAATGCCCAACCTATGCGCGACATCACGAAGGGGTAGATAGCCCTCACCCTCGCGTTCCGCGAGGTCAATGATAACGCGCAGGGCATAGCGGCCCTTCGTGGATACGAGCATGGCTCCCCCAGATCTTCCCAGCCCCGCACGCGCGCGGCATGGCGCCGAGGCTTGGGCGTACAATCACGTGACGCAGCACGAAGGTTCGTCGCGCGCTATTTCCTATCATTGCTATAGGATAATAGGTTATCGCGGACGCTCTGCAAACTGCCGACAGCCTCGCAACGCAAACGCTTCACGCGTGATCTGCGCGACGGTCGCGCGCGCCACACAATCGACGAGCTCCCGCTGTCCACAGAAACGCCCCGACCTGGCGTTAGCCACCACAGCCAGGTTGCCCAAGCAAGACGAAGGAGAGACCATGGTTCCCACTCCGGAGGAGGCGCTCGAGCTTCTCGAGCGTTACAACAAAGACCCGTTCCACCTCACGCACGGCCGCATCGTGGGCGAGGTCCTGCGCTGGTACTCCGCGGACATGGGCCACGCCGACGAGGCAGACCTCTGGCAGACCGTCGGCACCCTGCATGACCTCGACTTCGAGCGCTGGCCGGAGGAGCACTGCGTCCGTGAAGAGCAGCTCATGCGCGAGGCCGGCACCGACGAACTCGTAATCCGTGCGTGCTGCAGCCACGGTTGGGGCCTCACTGGCACGCCCTATGAGCCCGAGAGCGACCTCGAGAAGGTCCTCTTCGCAGCAGACGAGCTCACCGGGCTCATTGGCGCCGCGGTGCTCATGCGCCCCTCCAAGAGCGTCGACGACCTCACGGTGAAGTCGCTCAAGAAGAAGTTCAAGGACAAGAAGTTCGCCGCGGGTTGCTCGCGCGACGTCATCCAGCAGGGCGCTGATCGCCTGGGCTGGGAGCTCGCCACTCTCATGGAGAAGACGATCGAAGCCATGCGCCACTCCCCCTCTGCGCCGCACGGGGACGAGGCGGATGGCTACGAGGCTGGCGCGACTGACGCGCCCGGTTCAGCCACGCCCACCGATGCCGCGAACTCGTCCGCCGCAGATGCCGCGCCCGCAGACGCCGCCACCGCGCAGGCCTAGCCAATAAACCGCAGCTCATGACTATCATCTACCTCGACAACGCCGCCACCACGCGCACGAGCGTTACCGCGCTCGACGCCATGCGCGAGGTCTACGTCGGCGACGCCTTCGCCAACCCCGCGAGCCAGCACGCCTCCGGCGACGCGGCGCTCCGCGTGCTCGAAAGCTCGCGCCGTCGCATCGCCGAGCGCCTGCACGCACGCCCCAGCGAGGTCGAATTCACCTCCTGCGGATCCGAGGCGAACAACCAAGCCCTGCTCACGGGCGCCGCATACGGAGCGCGCGAGGGCAGGCGCCACATCGTCGCCTCCGCCATCGAGCACCCGAGCGTCCTGCGAATGCTCGACCTCCTGGCCTCGCCCGACGGCCCCTATGGCGGCAACTTCGAGGTCACGCTCGTGAAGCCGGATGCCAACGGCCTCGTCAGCGTGGCCGACGTCAAGGCTGCCATGCGGCCCGACACCTGCCTCGTCTCCCTCATGTACGCAAACAACGAGGTAGGGGCCGTGCAGCCCGTGCGCGACGTCTGCCGCATGGCCCGTAAGCGCGGTGCGCTCTTCCACACGGACGCCGTCCAGGTCACCGGCCACCTCCCCATCGACT
This sequence comes from Parolsenella sp. LCP21S3_E11, assembly GCF_052118165.1. Classification (NCBI taxonomy): domain Bacteria; kingdom Bacillati; phylum Actinomycetota; class Coriobacteriia; order Coriobacteriales; family Atopobiaceae; genus Parolsenella; species Parolsenella sp. LCP21S3_E11. The sequence goes on from NZ_JBQKHS010000002.1 coordinate 81,341, forward strand.
TCACGCGCGACGGCTTCGACCTGCTCACGCTCTCCGCCCACAAGTTCCACGGTCCCCGCGGAATGGGCGCGCTTGTGTGCTCGCACTGCGTGGCCCCCGCGTCGCTCGTCCTGGGCGGCACGCAGGAACGCGGACACCGCGCTGGCACCTCGAACGTCGCGGGAGCCGCCGGCATGGCGACCGCGCTCGACGAGGCATTCGACAGGCTTGAAGCCGATACATCGCAGGTAGAAGCGCTGCGCGAGCGATTTGTTCGTGGACTTGCCGGCATCGAGGGCGTGCGTGTGCTCGGCCCTTCGGACCCCTCGCTTCGCCTCCCCGGAATCGTCGCCATCACGCTCGACGGAGTCGACCACCAGCGTTCCCTCGTCCTTCTCGACGAGCTCGGAGTGTGCCTGAGCGCGGGTTCCGCCTGCGCGGCGGGTGCCCTCGAGGAGAGCCACGTCCTTGCCGCCATGGGCATATCGCCCGAGGTAGGACGCACGTATCTGCGAGTCTCCCTTGATGCCGATGAGAACGACGAGACGGATGTCGACCGGGCCGCCGAGGCAATCGCCGCGGTCGCCGCGCGTCTGCGCAAGCAAGGCGAAACGCTGCCGGCGCAGCCGCACGTCTCAGCCAACCCGCCCTCCGGCGCACCCGCAGGAGGTGACGCCCGATGACTTCCGGACGCGTGCTCGTCGCCATGAGTGGCGGCGTCGACTCCAGCGTCTGCGCGAGGCTGCTGGTCGACGCGGGTTACGAGTGCACGGGCGCCACGATGCGCCTCGCCACCAACGAGGACGACCGCCCAGGCGAGCGTACCTGCTGCAGCACCGACGACATCGCCGATGCCCGTCAAGCTTGCTGGAACGCGGGCATCCGGCACCGCGTCTTCGACTACTCACGCGAGTTCGCGCGCGACGTGATCGACCCCTTCGTCGCGGCGTACGAGGCCGGCCTCACGCCCAATCCCTGCGTCGCCTGCAACCGCCACCTCAAGTTCGGCGCCCTGCTCGACCTCGCACTCGAGCTCGGGTATGACCACGTAGCCACCGGCCACTACGCGCGCGTCACGCACGACGACGCCGGCTGGCACCTGCTCAAGGGCGTGGACGCGCGCAAGGACCAGAGCTACTTCCTCTTCGGCCTCACGCAGGAGCGCCTCGCCCACGTCATGTTTCCGCTGGGTGGGATGCTCAAGGACCCCGAAGTGCGCGACATCGCCGCGAGCTATGGCCTCACGAGTGCCAGCAAGAAGGACTCCGAGGGCATCTGTTTCGTCCCCAGCGGCGACCACCTGCGCTTTATTGAGGAGCGCACCGGTCGCGTCGCACCCGAGGGCGACATCCTCGACACGGAGGGCAACATCCTCGGACGCCATCAAGGCGCACTTCGCTACACGCTGGGACAGCGCAAGGGCCTGGGCGTGGCGTGCGCCAAGCCCGTCTACGTCTGCAAGGTCGACACCGTTGCCAACACCGTGACCCTCGGCGACGAGGACCGCCTCATGGCGAGCGCGCTCGTCGCCGGCGAGTGGAACTGGGTCTCCGGCTGCGTGCCGGCTGAGCCCGTGCGCGCGGCGGCCAAGGTGCGCTATCGCCAGCCGGACCAACCCTGCGTGGCGACACCGCTTGCCGACGGCCGCGTGCGCCTCGAGTTCGACGCGCCGCAGCGCGCGATCACACCCGGACAGGCCACGGTGCTTTACCTCGGCGACGAAGTCCTCGGCGGCGGCACAATCGAGTACGTGGAGTAGCGCACGCTCGCGCGGCTAGTGCGGCCAACGCGCGCCCACTTGACTCGCCAAAACCTACCTCTTGTAAGGTTTCAGGCCCCTTTTCGGCGGCAAAACCTTACAAGAGGTAGGTTTTGATGCGCAGCCAGGCATTGGGGCCGGAAGCAGCGCGGCCCCGCGCACCCCGTGCGCCCCGCGATAACAGAAGGCGCTCGCCACGTAGGTGACGAGCGCCCCTGCGTTTCGAATCCTCAGGCGCAGTCTCCCTTCGGACGCGCCCGGGCAGCTGCCGTTCCTAGTGGTCAGACAGCGAGAAAGCGTTCTTCATCAGCATGCTCGAGGTATAGAGCACCTTGTCGAGTAGCTTGTCGGTCTCCTCGCGAAGCTCATCGGCAACGCACTGGTTAGCCTCCTCGAGCACGCCCTCGACCTCGGCGGCGTCAGCGCCTGTCTCCGCGAGCGCGGCGACCCGGGCGTCCGTCTCGCGCAGGACGCGCTGGCCAAACGCCATCGTACGCTCGCGGTAGTTGTCGATGGTGTTCACATTGTCGTTGAAGTGCGCATCGGCGATCGCGGCGATAATGCGGTTCGCCCAGTAGAAGTTCTCCGTGGTCACGTGGTCCGTGGTGTCGCGCAGGTACGCCGGCATGTCGCCAACCTGGGCAAAGAACGGCGCCAGGGTGTTGAAGGCATTCGAGCCGTAGGCCATCCACTGAACGCAGCGCGTGGCCGCGGGCGCGTAGGGACGCAGCTGCAGCACGGCGAGGTGGTTGTTGCGGTTGATGCCGATGGAACGGTAACGGCGACGCTCGGCATCGGTACCAAGGTTGCCGTAGGGGTCGAACGGCGTACCGTCGTAGTGGCTCGAGAGCACGTCCTTCACGTCCTCGATGGTGAGCTTGCGCTCCGGCACGCGGCACCAGGGGATGTCGTCGCTCTCCGGACCCCACTCGGCGTCCGGGCCGTCCCAGGCATCGCTGGGGTTGAGCGTGCGCTGCATCATCCACGCGCGGCAGGTGTTGTAGACGTGGTCGCGGCCGGTGTGGGAACCAAACGCCTCGCGCGGGTTGAAGCGCGTGTGCACGCCGTCCGCGCAGACCGCGCCCTCGTCGCTTCCGGCAAGGCCGAGGTCGGCGTCAGAGAGCGTGAGGTCGAGGTGGTTCGCGGCCATCCACTCGCGGAGGTCCGCGCTACACATGAAGTCACGCTGGGCACCCATGGCGTCATCGAGGTCGAAGTCGTCGATGCCAAGCTGGTTGGGCATCGTGACATAAGCCTCGTCCGGCACGCGGCGGGCGATCCAGTGGTGGCCGCCAACGGATTCGATCCACCAAATCTCGTCCGCGTCAGAGAAGGCGGTGCCGTTCATCTCATACGTGCCGTAGGTCTCAAGCAGCTCGCCCAGGCGACGCACGCCCTCACGCGCGCTGTTGACGTACGGGAGGACGATCGTGAGGAAGTCCTCCTCGCCGATGCCGCCGGGAACCTCCGGCACATAGCCCTCCTCGCCGGGCTTGCCCTTCGCAGGCACGAGCGTGACGAGGGGGTCAGCGCCAAGCACGCGCTCGTTGGTGGTGATGGTCTCCGTCGCGCTCATGGCGACCTGGGCCTCGTTGAAGCCGGCCTCGCCCCAGATGCCCTCATCGAGAAGCGCGTTGGGCACGGCGGTGTAGCGCTGCGGATTGTCCGGCAGCTCGATCTCGACGTGGGACAGCACTGAGCGATAGTGGCGCGGCTGCTCCTCCGGCATCACCACGACGGTGCGCTTGGGATCAAACGTGCCGTTAGAGGAATCCTCATTGCGCGCGATAATGGTCGACCCATCGTAGCTCGCCTTTTTGCCAATCAGAATCGTAGTGCAAGCCATGGTCTTCTCCCTCCCCCGCCACGTGCGCGGGAATTAATATCCTGAAACCCAGCCTACCACGCGAGCGAGAAAAAGATTCTCCTCGCCACGCACCGATTGCCCGCCGCACGCAGCTGACGAGCACCTGCCATCCGCATGGGCATCGCCCCTCCGCAGCAAGCAGCGGGAGGCCTCGCCATGCGAAATGAGGGTTTTTCCGAAGGACACCCGAATGAAGCATGGCGAGGCCTCCCGCGCACCCCCGTTGGGTCGATCCACCCCTACGCGAACTGCGACTGGTAGAGCTCCGCGTACGCGCCGCCGCGGGCGAGCAGCTCGTCGTGCGAACCCTGCTCGATGATGTTGCCGTGGTCCATCACCAGGATGAGGTCCGCGTCGACGATGGTCGAGAGGCGGTGCGCGATGACGAAGCTCGTGCGGCCGGCCATGAGGTTCTCCATCGCGTGGACAATCGCCTGCTCGGTGCGTGTGTCGACGCTCGAGGTCGCCTCGTCGAGAATCAGGATAGCCGGGTCGCGCAGCATCGCGCGAGCGATGGTGAAGAGCTGGCGCTGGCCGGCGCTCACGGCCTCCGCGTCCCCGGCGAGCACGGTGTCGTAGCCCTCCGGCAGCGTGCGGATGAAGAAGTCGACATGAGCCGCCTTAGCTGCGGCGATGACCTCCTCGCGCGTGGCGTCGGGACAGCCGTAGGCGATGTTCTCGGCCACAGTCCCCTCGAACAGCCACGCGTCCTGGAGCACCATGCCAAACTGCTGACGAAGGTCACGGGCGCGCATCTTGCGCGTGTCGCGGCCATCGAGCGTGATGTGGCCGCCATCGACCTCGTAGAAGCGCATGAGGAGGTTCACGAGCGTCGTCTTGCCGGCGCCCGTCGCGCCCACGATGGCGATCTTCTGGCCAGGCTCCGCCACGAGCGAGACGTCGTGCATGAGGGGGTTCTCCGGCGTGTAGCCAAAGCGCACGTGCTCGAAGGCGATGCGGCCCTCGACCGGTTGGACGGGCTCGATGGGCTCCGCCGGATCCGCCTCGACCTCGTCCTCGTCGAGTAGGCGGAAGACGCGCTCCGCGGCGGCAAGGGCTCCCTGCAGCATGTTCACAGTGAGCGAAACCTGCGTGAGCGGCTCGGACGCGTGGTTGAGGTACTGGAAGAAGGCCTGGAAGACGCCTACGGTAAAGCCACCGGTAAGCAGCATCTGGCCCCCGAGGAACGCGATCACGACCTGCGACAGGCGCATGACGAAGCGGATGGCGGGGCCGACGGATTGCGTCAGGAAGTCCGAGAACGCGGACGCCGTCGCGAGCTCCTGTGCCGCCTTGCCGATCTCCGCCACGCTGGCCTCGTCGCGGCCGAACGCCTTGATGACGGCGCGACCGGAGTACGCCTGCTCCACGCAGCCGGTAAGCTTGCCGAGCGACGCCTGCCTCGAGGCCGTCGCCGTGAGGGTGTGCATCGCGAAGAACCTCGTCACGAGCAGCGCCACCGAGGCGAACGCCGTGAAGACGAGCGCAAGCTTGACACTCACGGAGAACATGAGGATGACGGCGAGGAGGAACGTCAGGCCGGAGTTCACGACCTGCATGAGGCCGCGCTGCAGCACCTCGCTGACCTTGTCGAGGTCGTTCGTGGCACGGCTGATCGTCTCGCCCGGCTGGTGGCGGTCGAAGTACGCGAGCGGCAGACGCTCGAGCTTGGCCGCGATCTGCTCGCGGAGCTTGAGGTTCAGGCGCTCCGCGAAGCTCGCCATGATGAAGGAGTTGACGGTGTAGAAGGCCCAGGAGAGCGTCCAGAGACCGAAGAACGTCAGGATCTCGGTGCCGCCGTTCTCGAAGGCGACAACGTAGCTCTCGCCGCGCGCGAAGCACTCCTGGATGCTGCCCCACAAAAGGTCGATGAGGCCGGCACTGTAGGACACGGCGCCAAGTTGCAGCGTCACGTAGGTCACGGCGAAGACGCTCATGAGGACGAGCCTCCAACGCTGACCGGCGGCGGCGTTCCAAAGGCGCACGGCCGTGGCGGCGGCGTTTGCGGGTACCTCGAGTTCCTCTTCGGGCTCGGGTGCCTGGTACTCGAGCTCCTCCTCGGGCTCGGGCGTCTGGCGCTTGAGCTCCCCTCCGTTACTCATGGCTGGCCTCCTTCCTGAGCTGGGATTCCGCGATGGCGCGGTAGTTGTCGCAGGTCTGCATGAGGTCGTCGTGGCGGCCGAGGCCCACGATCGAGCCGTCCTTCAGGACCACGATCTGGCTGGCATCGTGGATGGTGCTTACACGCTGGGCGATCACGAGCTGCGCCGCGTGCGCGAGCTCGGTCGTGAGGGCATGGCGAAGCGCCGCGTCGGTCTTGAAGTCGAGCGCGGAGAACGAGTCGTCGAAGACGTAGAGGTCCGCGTGGCGCACGAGGGCGCGTGCGATGGCGAGACGCTGGCGCTGACCGCCGGAGAAGTTCGTGCCGCCCTGAGTCACGGGGGCGTTGAGGCCACCGGGAAGCTCGCGGACGAAGCTCGCCTGCGCGACGTCGAGCGCGTGCCAGAGCTCCTCGTCCGTCGCGTTGGCGCGGCCGTGGCGAAGGTTCTCGGCGATGGTGCCGCTGAAGAGCCACGCCTTCTGCGGGACATAGGCGATGCGGCTCCTGAGCTCCGCCTGGGCGACGTCGCGGACGTCGACGCCCTCGAAGAGGAGCTTGCCGCTGGTGACGTCGTTGAAGCGCAGGAGCATCTTGGCGATCGTCGACTTGCCGGAGCCGGTGTTGCCGATGATGGCCGCGACCTCACCGCGACGGATGCTGAACGTCAGGTCGTGGAGGGTGTCCTCGTCCGCGTCGGAGAAGCGCAGGCTCACGTGGTCGAAGCGGGCGACCTCGGCAGGAGCGGGCGCGGCGGCGGTGCTGCCAGCCGCGACGGGCGCACCGGCGGCATCCTCGCCCTTGGCGCCAGGCTCGAGCCTGGCGAGCGAAGCGGGCAGCGCCACGCAGGTCTCGGCATCGCGAATCTCGGGCACGAAGCGCAGCACCTCGGACGCGCGGTCGAGGCACGCCATGGCCCTCGGCACGGAGATGAGCGCGAACTGCGCCATCATCAGGAAGAACAGGATGAGCATCGCGTACTCGATGATGGCCGAGATGGAGCCAATCTGCATCGCGTGCACGCCGACGCGGTTGGCACCGAGCCACATGACGAGCGACTCCACGGCGTTCATCAGGAAGAACGCCAGGGTGTCCGTCGCGGCGAAGACCATGTTCACGCGGATGGCATTGTCCGCGTAGGCGGAGAAGGTCTCGTCCAGGCGCTCGCGGGTCTCGTCCTCGCAGCCAAAGGCACGAACGACGCGCACGCCCGTGATGGCCTCGCGCAGGCGCGCGTTCATCGAGTCGATGAAGCCCTGGAGACGCGTGAAGATCGGCGCCGTGGCGAAGACGCTCACGAGGGAGACGGCGATGGTCGCCACAGTGACGGTGAGCAGTACCCAACCCATGAGCGTATCGATCGAGAACGCCAGCCCCACCGAGATGGCACACATGATGGGCACGGGCAGGATCATGAGGATGGCCATGAGCAGCGTCTGCTGCACGACGTTTGCGTCCGAGAGCGTACGCGTGATCATCGAGCCGGTGCCGAAGCGCGAGAAGTCGCCGGCGGAGAAGTCAAGCGAGGCGCGATAAACGCGCATGCGCAGGTCTCGGCCGACGTTGGCACACAGACGGGAGGCGAGCCACGTCGACGTGATGTAGCCGAACGATCCGCAGAGCGCCGCGACCAGCATGAGGACACCGTGGGTCATGAACTCGTTTGCGTCGTGCGTGGTGATGGCGACGTTGATCATCATGGAGAGCTGCGTGGGGATGAGCAGCATGCCCGAGAGGTCGAAGAGCATTGCCACGAGGGTACCCGCGCAGAGGCGCTTGTAGGGCGCGAGAAGGCTGGCCAGGAGCCTGACGGTCTCGAACTTAGAGGCGCGGTTGGCGGGGGTGGCGGGGTCACCGTCGTTGCCGGTGGTGCCGGACGCGGAAGGATTGTCGGCGGTGTCCTTGCCGCTGGCGTTTGGAGCTGCCGCACGGCGAGCATCGCGGCGTTCGCGAGCCTGCCTCCGCAGCTCGTTTTCTATCGTGTCCTTGTCCTGACTCACCTTGCTTCCTCCCCTTCCATCCTCTTGATCTCCTCCTCGACCGCACCGACGTACTTGTCGATGAGCCGCATCATCTCGTCCTGCTCCTCGGGGGCGAGCGCCTCGAACGCCCGCCGCTCCGCCTGGCTCGCGGGCACGATCTTGGCGGCAACGAACGCGCGACCAGCCAGCGTGAACGCGACGCGCTTGGCCTTTCGGCTGCCCTCGCAGAACGACGTCTCGACGTAGCCCTTCGACTCGAGCGTGCGCAGGGTCGAGTTGAGCGTCTGCTTGCTGAGGCAGTAGGCCTCGCAGAGATCGCGCAGCGAGGCCTCGTTGCCGCGGGCGTAAATGGCGTAGAGCAGCCAATACGCGCTGTCAGAGAGGCCGCAGCCGCGCGCGAGGTTGTGATAGAGCTGGTCGGATTTGCGATAGAGCTTGTCGAACTCGCGGTTCCAAGCGCCGACGGAGATGAGGCCGTCCGGATCCCTTGGAATGGGGCCCGCAGGGACCGCGGGCGTGGCGTCGCTGGCGGCGGGGCCTGCGGGCATGGCGTCGCTGGCGGCGGGGCCTGCGGTCGTGGCGTCGCTGACGGCGGGGACCGTGTTCGAGCGCACCTCGTTCGTCATAGGCTTCCAAATCATACGGTTTCGGACAATTCTGGTTCAGTATAGTCCGATTTCGTATCAATTGAACGTCTAATTGCGGGACTATTCGCACCACGCGCGAGCAGCGCTCGCCGAAACCCACACCTTCTCGAGTTATGACCGCGTTCCGGCGCCGATGCCTCGAAGAACTGCGTGTCTCGGCGAAGCAGCGGCGCGCGGCGGTATCGCCGGCCGGGGCGGCGTCGCCAGGCGCAGGAGCGCCCCACCACAGCAGCGCGCGGCGGCATCGCCAGACGTAGGGCATCGCCGGCCGGAACGCGTCGGCGTTCGCGGGCTGGGGATGGCGCAAGCGCGTCGCCGTGCGGGCGGGTGCGGGCTCACGGGAGGAGTGGGCGAGAAAACCCACCTCTTGTAAGGGTTCGGGGCGTTTTTCGGGACCGAAACGTTACAAGAGGTGGGTTCTAGTGAGGCGGCGCGGCAGAGAGGGAAACGCTGGCGGGGTTTCGACACAGATAGCGCCCCAATGTGTGTCGCCTGGCTTTCGCTGCGGAGGCGCGCTCGCCGAAACCCACACCTTCTCGAGCTATGGCCGCGTTCCGGCGCCGATACCTCGAAGAACTGCGTGTCTCGGCGAAGCAGCAGCACGCGGTGGCATCGCCGGCCGGGGCGGCGTCGTCAGACGCGGGAGCGCGCCGCCCGTGCGCACGCCGCACGTGCCACGCACGCCTACGCGCACACCACCTGCGTCCGCGCAACCTCGCGCGGCGGTTAGAACCTCGCGCGGAGGGCCTCCACGACGCAGGGCGGAACGAGCATCGAAACGTCCGCGCCAAGGCCAGCGAGCTGGCGAACGATAGAGCTCGACACGTACCCGTACTCAGGACTACTCATCACGAAGATACTCTCAACGTCCGGCGCGAGGCGGGAGTTGAGGTCCGCCTGTTGGAGCTCGTACTCGAAGTCCGTCATCGCGCGCAGGCCCTTGACCACGGCGCCCGCACCGATCTCATGACAGAAGTCGACGAGGAGTCCTGTGAGCGGGCGCACGTCGACGCCCTCGCTCACGCCCTCGTCCGCCAGGGCCTGACGGGCAAGCTCAACGCGCTCGTCCAACGTGAACTTGGGACCAGTGCCGTTCTTGCCAAGGCTCGCCGCCACGGCAACGGTCACGCGACCGGCAATGCGGCGCGCACGGCGGACGACGTCGATGTGGCCGTAGGTGATGGGGTCGAAGGTGCCCGGCACCACAACGTGCTCGATACGGTTCACGTGAGAGTTCTCCATGAGCTACTTGTCCCTTCCCAGCAGGTCAACGGACGTGTGCCCGTAGCGTTTCTGCTTGAGCGGCACGAAACCGGAAGGTTCGATCGTGGGCCGGTTCGAGCCGCGCTCGTACAGGATGATAGCGTCCTCCGTGAGGAGACCCGTGGAATCGAGAGACTCCACGAAGGCGGCGACATCGGTGGCCTCAGTGGCATACGGCGGGTCAAGCAGCACGATGTCGAAGGGCGCGCCGGCAATCCTGCCACCAGCGGCGAGCCTCGCGGAGTCGCCGCGCACAACGTTGTACCTCATCGGATCGGCGCCGAGCGACGCCGCGTTCCTGCGAACGCGCGCGCAGGCGTCGCGGTCGAGGTCAACGAACGTGCACCACGAGGCGCCGCGGCTGAGCATCTCGAGCCCGAGGGCGCCAGACCCCGCGAACGCGTCAAGCGCGCGAGAGCACTCGAGCGACAGCCCGCGCGCGGACAGAATCATGGAGGAAACCGCCTCGCGGACGCGATCGGTGGTCGGACGCGTGACGTCGCGGCCCTCGGGTGCCTCGATCGGGCGCCCCTTCCATTCGCCGCCTACAATCCTCATTGGTCTCCCCTTTCTCCCTTGAAATATGCCCCGAACCTCCTGCGGACCTCTCGCGAGAGCGGCGCGTTTCTCGACCCAGAAAGCGACGGGTCCGCCGAGACGAGCTCGAGCGCGTCCGCGTGAGCGGCCTCTACGAGGTCAGCGTCCGCGATCAGGTCCACGTGCCGGAGCGTCACGCCGCCGCTCTGGCGGTATCCCAGAACCTCGCCTTCGTGGCGAAGGCGCAGGTCGGTCTCTGCGAGCTCGAAGCCATCGCTCGTCCGTTCGAGCGCGGAGAGGCGTCTCTTCGCCGGACTCGTGCCGCGTGCCGCAGAGACAAGATAGACGGTGCCCGGATCATTCCCTCGCCCGACGCGCCCGCGCAGCTGGTGAAGGGTCGCGAGGCCAAAGCGGTCGGCGTCCCACACCATCATGACCGTGGCGTTGGGCACGTCAACGCCCACTTCCACGACCGTCGTCGACACGAGCACCTGCGTGGCGCCGGAACGAAACGCGGCCATCGCCTCGTCCTTCTCCGCCGGCGTCATGCGGCCGGTGAGCAGGCCCACGCTCGCACCGCGGAACACCCTGTCGCGAAGGCGCTCGAAGGTCGCCTGCGCGGAGTGTGGCTTGGCCTCCGTGCGCGCGAGCTCCTCGGCAGGCACGTCGTCGAGCTCGGAGCCGTCATCCGCATCGTCGACAAGCGGACAGATCACATAAGCCTGATGACCCGCGGCGATGGCCTCCGCGATGGCGGAATGGGCGACATCCGCGTTCTCCGGCGTGAGGAGCTTCGTGGTGATGCCGGCCCCCGCATGCGGACGCTCCGTGATGCGCGAGCAGGCAAGGTCGCCATAGACGGAAAGCGCGAGCGTGCGCGGGATGGGCGTTGCCGTCATCGTAAGCTGGTCGGGTGCTGCGCCCTTCGAGCGCAGACGCGAGCGTTGGCCCACGCCGAAGCGATGCTGCTCGTCTACGACGACAAGCGAGAGGTCCGCGAACGCAAGATCCTCGCCGAGCACTGCCGTCGTGCCAAAGAGCACGCAGGTGTCGCCGGCTGCGAGCGAGACGGCCGTGGACGAGCGCTCGGCGGAAGGCGTCGAACCCGTCACGAGGGCCCAGGTGATGTTCGCGGCATCGAAGACTGGGCCGAGCTTCTCGGCGTACTGGCGCGCGAGGACGCTCGTGGGCGCCATGACGGCGGCCTGGGTGCCGCTATCTGCGACGGCGGCGAGGGCGACTGCGGCGACGGCCGTCTTGCCCGTGCCCACATCCCCCAGAAGCAGGCGGTTCATGGGCGTTGCGGCAGCCATGTCAGCGAGAATCTCATCCGCGGCGGCACGCTGCTCGCCCGTGAGCTCGAACGGAAGAGCGGCGAGCAGGGCCTCGACGTGGGGGCCGGACGTCACATGCGCATGGGCCGAGAGCCCCGCGAGCTCGATCTGTCTACGCGCGAGAAGGGCCGTCTGCAGGCAGAGCAGCTCGTCATAGGCGAAACGACGGCGGGCACGCTCGGCGGCGTGCGAAGCGCAGGGGAAGTGCGCCTCGCGGATGGCACGCGCCTCGGTCATGAGACCGCGGGCCGCGACGAGCCTGGCGGGCATGAAGTCGCAGGCGTCACCCCAGTCAGCGAGCGCGACGCTCTCGATGCGACGCATCCAAGCCGGCGTCAGCCCCTCGGAAACGGAATGCACGGGTAGCAGGCGCGCGAACGCAGACGGGGAGGCGGCCTCCCCCTCGCGCGCCACAACCTCGTGGAACTGTGGTGTCATCTGCTTGAAGCCATACGCAAAGGTAACTTTGCCGGAAACCGCGAGCGTATCGCCATGATGGAGCTGGTCGGCGAGCCAAGGCTGCTTGAAGAAGGCGCACATGAGCACGCCCGTCTCGTCGATAAGCGCGACCTCGACGATCTGGAGGCGCGGGCGCGGGCGCTTGAGCGTCACCTTGTCGATAACACCCACGCACGTGACCTCGGCGCCCACGTCCGCCTGGGCGACCTTCGTGATGCGCGTGAAGTCGAGGTAGCGATGCGGAATGTGGAGAAGCGCGTCTCGGACGCTCTCCACGCCAAGGCGTTCGAGGGCCTCAGCGCGAGACCCTCGAGCAAAACGCAGGCGCGAGACATCGCCGTCCCACGCCCGCGTGCGCGCGAGGCGCAGCGACGCCTCGCCTATGTCTGGAATGGTCCCCGCCGCGCGGGCGAGGTCGCCGGAGGTGCCGGTCACACGAGCCCCGGAAGGCTACTCGATCGAGAAGATGACCGGGTAGAGCGGCTGGCCGCCACGATGAGCGTCGATCTCGAGGTCAGGCTGGGCCTCCTCGATGCGGCTGCACAGGGCGTCGAAGCGCTCCTCGTCCATGTCCTCGCCAGCGAGGATGGTGAGGGTGTCGCCCTCCTCCTCGTCCTGCATCTTGGCGATGAGGTCGAGAGTGACCTGCTCGACGTCAGAGCCGACGATGGCGATGTCGCCACCGGCGATGCCCATGATGTCGCCGTCGTGGATCGGGGTGCCGTCAGCGGCCTGGGAATCACGAACGGCGTGGGTGACCTCGCCGTCGCGGACCTCGGCGATGGCCTCGACCATGGCCTCGGCGTTGTCCTCGGCGCTAGCCTCGACGTCGACGGCGAACATGGCGGCGAACGCCTGCGGCACGGTCTTGGTAGGAACGACGATGATCTCAAAGTCCTCAGAGGCGCTCGCGGCGGCCTCCGCGGCCATGCGGATGTTGCCGTTGTTGGGCAGGACGATGACGTGCTCCGCGTTGGCGGAGGCGGCGGCATCAAGGATGTCGGCCGTGGAAGGATTCATCGTCTGGCCGCCAGAGACCACGACGTCGACGCCGAGGGACTTGAGGATGTCAGCCTCACCGGCACCGGCGGCGACGGCAACGAAGCCGAGGGGCTTCTTGGGCTCCGCGGGAGCGGCGGCAGCCTGGTCGGCGGCGATGCTGGCCGTGCGATCGTGGGCCTCCATCACCATGTTGTGAATGAAGACCTCGTAGACCTGACCGTACTTGAGCATGTACTCGAGCACGCGGTTGGGCTCGTTGGAGTGGACGTGGACCTTGAAGTCCGGGAAGGAACCGACGACGAGCTCGCAATCACCGAGCGTGGCGAGGTACGAGAGGGCGGCGTCGGGATCGAAGCCCTCCTCGGCCTTGAAGAGGAACTCGTTGCAGTAGGTGTACTCCGAGCCCTCCCAGTCATCGTTGAGCTCGATGGCGACGCGGGCGTCAGCGGCGCCGTGCGCGGAGGAGGCGGAGGCGACGGAGGTCTCGAAGTCGATCTTGCCGGACTTGCCGAGGGCGGCGTTGACGAAGGCCTCGACGAAGGTGGCGAAGCCGTAGGCACCGGAGTCGACGACGCCGTTCTCCTTGAGGACGGGCAGGAGGTCAGGCGTGCGGGCGACGGACTCATACGCCTCGACGACGAGGGCCTCGAGCATCTCGGGGACCGGCATCTTCTCCTTCTCGCAGCGGTCGGCGCGCGTCGACATGTCGCGGATGACGGTGAGGATCGTGCCCTCGACCGGCTTGCGGACCGCCTTGAAGGCGACCTTCACGCTGTTGCGGAATGCCGCCGCGATGTCCGCCGCAGTGACGGGCTCGCGAGAACCGACGAGGCCCTCCGCCATGCCGCGAAGAATCTGGCTCGTGATGACGCCGGAGTTGCCGCGAGCGCCCATGAGGGAACCGTGCGTGATCGCCTTGGCAACGGCCTCCATGTCCGCGTCTGCGGGAAGCGCCTCGACCTCGCGGACGACGGTGCCGAGCGTGAGCGACATGTTGGTGCCGGTGTCGCCATCGGGCACGGGGAAGACGTTGAGCTTGTTGATGTCTTCCGACTTGTCGACCACAGCCTTGGTGGCGACGGGGAAGCACGAGCGAATCACGTTGGAAATCATGTTTGGGACTCTCTCCATATCGATTGCCTTAGCGGCGTTGGTGCCCGCTTGCGGGCGTCGTGCGACGACCCGAGATGACCCGGGCCAAGGGTACGGCCCGAGATAGCCCCGGACCGAGTGGGCGCTACCTGTTGGCGCGAAGGTCCTCGACGTGGACCGTGACGTCTGCGTTGTCGATCTCCGCGACCTCCTTGAGCGTGAAGCGAACGGCGCTCTCGAGGTTGCGGGAGACGCTCGCCATGTTGACGCCCTGCTCGAGGACGGTGTGGAGGTCGACCTTGACGCGACCATCCACCACAGTGACGTCGATGCCCTTGCGGAGGCTGCCGAGCGACAGCAGACGAACGATGTTGTCCTGGGCATCCGTGTAGGCCATGCCCACGACGCCGTAGCACTCGAACGCGGCGTAACCGGCGAGGTCAGCGATGACGTCGTTAGAGACCCGGAGGGTGCCGGGAATGGGATCGGCCATGCGTCTCTCCTCTCGTTTGGCCGGCTGCACCGGCCACCAAGCCACCGGGAAGCCGGCGGCCCATGAGATTTCATAGGTAGAAGGAAGTATAGCGCGAAGCCAGGCGACGGCGCGCGGCAGCTGTGCGAGACCCGCGTATCGCCACGTCCGCATCCGAGCGGCGCCCGGCTCCGCCCAAAAGAACCGTTCCGGGAATGAGCCGGCACGTTCGCCGCTTCTTTTTCATGTTCACTCTTTACAGACTACTTACACATGTGAACACTATTCGTGAACAAAGGCTCGCGCCCACACGGGGCGGGCCGCATGAGGCAGCGGTCGCCCGGCACCCGCCATCGCACGAGCGCCGGATGACCGCCGCACGCCGCTCGCGGCGCCCATGTCACAAGCCCTCACGGCACGCCCGTGCCCACACGTAAGGACACACGTATGAAGGTCTACGAAGGCACCATCCTCACGGTCAACGCCACGGACGACGTGGCGCGTTACCTCGTCGAAGACGGCGGCCGCATCGTCTACGTGGGCAATAACCTGCCCGAACGCTACGCCACCGGCGAGCGCGTCGACCTTGCCGGCCGCACTCTCTGCCCGAGCTTCGTCGACACGCACGAGCACCTCGCTAGCTTCGCCACGTTCAACGCCGGCCTCAACGTCATGAACGCCCGCACGAACGTCCAGATCTGCGAGATGGTGAGCGAGTTCGCCGCCAGGTCATCCGCAAAGATCCTCATCGCCTTCGGCGCCTCGCCCTACTCTGTCGAGGAGGGCCGCCTCGTCACGCGCGAGGAGCTCGACGCCGTCTGCCCAGACCGCCCGCTCATGATCGTGAAGTACGACGGTCACGCCTGCGTCGTCAACACTCCCCTGCTCAGGAAGGTCGAGGACAAGGTCTCCGTCCTCCGCGGCTACCACCCGAACACGGGCGAGATGAACCAGGAGGCCTTCTTCGCGGTCTCGAACTTCATCACCGATTCGCTCTCCATCCCCGAGCTCGTCAAGAACATCCAACACGCGATGGACTACCTCGCCAGCAGGGGCATCGGCATGGTCCACGATGTCTCGGGTGTAGGGTTCACCGGAGACCTCGACATATCGCTCGAGCAGTGGCTCGCCAAGAGCGCCCAGAGCGGCTTCCAGATCCGCGTCTTCCCGCAGTCGCTCGACCCGAGGGTTGCCACCAAGCGCCACCTGCCGCGCATCGGCGGCTGCTTCGCCTGCGCGCTCGACGGCTGCTTTGGCTCGAAGGACGCCGCGATGCACGAGCCCTATGAGGGCACCGACGACAAGGGCGTCCTCTACTACACCGACGAGCAGGTCCTCGAGTTCTGCCGCGCCGCCAACCGCGCCGGCCTCCAGATCGAGGTCCACGCCATCGGCGACGCCGCGTTCGACCAGGCGGCCCGCTGTCTCGCCACCGCGCTCGACGAGTTCCCGCGCGAGGACGCCCGCCACGGCATCATCCACGATAACCTGCCCACGCCCGAGGGCATCGCCCTCTGCGCGAGCCATGGCATCCACTTCCCGATGCAGTCCTCCTTCATCGACTGGCCGCAGGAGCCCGAGTCCTACCTCGTCGAGCTCCTTGGCGAGGAGCGCGTCGGCCGCCTGAACCCGCTTCGCGACATCGCGGACGCCGGCATCGTGATCTCCCTCGGCTCGGACGCGCCCTGCACGGACCCCGACCCAATCCTTTGGCTGCATCGCGCCTGCAACAACAGCACGCCCGGCCAGTCTCTTACCATCCGCGAGGCGCTCAGGGCCGCGACCTACAACGGCGCTTGGGTCACCTTCGACGAGCGCGACCGCGGTTCTCTCGAGGCCGGCAAGCTCGCCGACATGGTGATTCTCTCCGAGAACCCCTACGAGGTGCCCACCGCCGAGCTCGAGCGCATCAAGGTCGAGGAGCTCCTCCTCCAAGGCCGCCCGTATCGCCCGCAGCACCAGGGCGTAGCCGCCGCGATCGCCCGCGGCATGCTCGGCCACGGAGCCTGCTAGCCCACCCGCCCGCCATCACGCCCAAAAAGTTGACAAAGGGACTGTCCCTTTGTCAACTTTTCCAACAAACGAAGGACCGTCAATGATTTCACACATCCAGTTCCGCGTTCTCTCCTCGCTGGCCACCAAGCCCGCGACCACACAGCGAGACATCGTCGCCAACGCCGGCATCTCGCTCGGCTCGGTCAACAAGGCCGTTCGCGCGCTGACGGAAGCCGGCCTCGTCGCGAGCGACCTTTCCATCACCGACGCCGGGCGCGAGGCGCTCGAGCCGTTCCGCGTACGCGGCGCCATCATCCTCGCCGCGGGCATCGGCAGGCGCTTCGCGCCGCTCTCCTTCGAGCGTCCCAAGGCGCTCTTCCGCGTGAGGGGCGAGGTCCTCATCGAACGTCTCATCCGCCAGCTGCGCGAGGCGGGCGTCGAGGACATCCACGTGGTCGTCGGACCGATGAAGGAGAGCTTCTACTACCTCGAGGACAAGCTCGGCGTAAAGCTCGTCCAGACGACGGAATACGCCACCAGGAACAACCACGCGTCGCTCTGGAGCGCGCGCAGCTACCTTGGCAACACCTACGTCTGCCCGGCGGACCAGTATTACGAGGAAAACCTCTTCCACCCGTACGAGTACCGCTCCAGTTGCGTGGCCGTGCGCACCCAGGGCAAGGGCGCCAAGCAGGCATTCGACCTCGGCGCCAACGACCTCATCGTCGCCGCGCGCAAGGACACTGACGTCGCCTGGCGCATGGAGGGCCCGGCCTACCTTGACCAGGACTTCGCCGACGACTACCTCGACATCCTCGAAGACGAGTACAACCTCCCCGAGACCGAGGGCAAGCTCTGGGAGACCATCTTCATCGAGCACGTCGACGAACTGCACATGTTCGCCCGCAAGCTCACTCGCGACACGATCCACGAGTTCGACTACCTCGGCGATCTCTGCGCCTTCGACACCGCCTTCATGGAGAACGTCGATTCCGCGATCCTCGACAACATCTGCCGCACGCTCAGCTGCGGCCGCGACGACATCACGGACGTCCGCCCGCTCGACTCGGGCCTCACGAACCTGTCCGTCCTCTTCACCTGTAAGGGCGTGCGCTACGTATACCGTCACCCCGGCGCCGGCACGGACGAGATCATCAACCGCGAGGCGGAGACCTACGCCCTCGGCATCGCCTCTGACCTGGGCCTTGATTCGAGCTTCATCTACGAGGACCCCAAGACCGGCTGGAAGCTCAGCCGCTTCATCGAGGGCTGCCACGAGCTCGACTATGAGAACGAGGACGAGGTCAGGCACGCGCTCGAGATCGCGCGCTCGCTCCACGCGTCCGGCGCCACCTCGCCCTGGAAGTTCGACTTCTACGACGAGGCGAAGCGGATCTGGCACCTGCTCGAGGAGGAGGGCTGGCCGCTGCCTGCGGATTTCGACGAGCTCGCAGAGCAAATCGGCAAGCTCGTCGGCCCGATGCGCACCGGCGCAGGCACCCCGGTCCTGTGCCACAACGACTTCTACGGCCCGAACCTCCTCGTTACCGGTGACGACATCTGCCTCATCGACTGGGAGTACGCGGCCATGGGCGACTACGGCTGCGACTTTGGCAACTTCATCGCGCAGGGCTCGGGCTATAGCGTCAAGCGCGCGCTCGAGGTGCTGCCCTACTACTTCGGCCGGGAGGCGACCGACGAGGAGCTGCTGCACTGCACCGCATGCGTGGCTGTCGTGGGCTGGTACTGGTACGTCTGGGCGCTCTTCAAGGAGTGCAAGGGCGCGCCGGTGGGCAAGTGGACGCGCATCTGGTATGACGCCGCGAAGGAATTCAGTGCCGCCGCGCAGGAGATGCTGGACGAGAGCTGCAAGAACCTCCACGCCCTCACGCGCCCCGAGTTCGACGCGCTCGTCGCCGTCGAAGGAGGGAGGAGCAACGAGGCGGACGCCCCCATGCTTGCGCAGCTCGCAGACGAGGGCCTCGTCAACCGCACGAGCGTGGGTGCCTCGCTCACCACGGCGGGCTTCATGTCACTCGAGCCCTATCGCGCGCGTCGAGCGGTCTTCTTCGCAGCGGGCTTTGGCTCGCGCATGCTGCCGATCACGGTCAACACGCCCAAGCCACTCGTGCGCGTCCACGGCAAGCGCTTCATCGAGCGCCTGATTGACGCCGTGCTTGCCGCGGGCATCGAGGAGATCTACGTCATCCGCGGCTACCTGCCGGACGAGTTCGACGTCCTGCTCAAGCAATACCCCGGAATCCACTTCATCGACAACCCCATCTACGCCGAGACGAACAACATCTCCTCCGCCGTGGCGGCGGTCAAGGCCGTGCCCGAGTGCTTCCAGAACGCCTACGCCTTCGAGTCAGACCTCTACCTCACGGACCCGCGCTACATCAGCAAGTACCAGTATCGGAGCAGCTACCTGGGATTCCCCGTTGACGAGACGCTCGACTGGTACTTCGAGACGGACGAGAGCGGCCGCATCACGAAGCTCGCCAAGGACCTCGGACGCGACTGCTGGCAGATGGTCGGCCTCTCCTACTGGACGGCCGAGGACGGCGCCAAGCTCGCTCGCGACCTGCCCGTCGCGTTCGAGATGTCTGACGAGAACCGCCAAATCTTCTGGGACGACGTGCCCTGCCGCGTCCTTGCCGAGAACTACGACGTGCACGTGCGCGAGTGCGACCCATCGCACATCATCGAGATCGACTCCTTCGCCGAGCTGCAGGAGGTCGACCCCGCCTACCGCCCGAGGAAGTAGCGCGCGGCGGGAGTTGACAAAGGGACAGTCCCTTTGTCAACTTTTCGCAGCGGCGGCGGGACTCGCGGTTCGCGGCCACCCCAGCGTCGGGTCCCTCAAATCGCTAATACCTACCTCTTGTCAGGTTTCGAGGCCGAAATCGAGCCCGATTCCTTACAAGAGGTAGGTTTTCGTTTCTAGGCACGCGGTGCGACACGCGGCAGCCCGGCGCAATACGCGGCAGCCCGTCACGCGACACGCGGCAGGCCGGCGCGACATCGGCCGCGTCGCCACTGCGTCGCCGCCGGCGCTACTCGCAGGCAATCGCCGGGACAAGACGACCGGTGCGCTGCGAGCGCAGGCTGCAGAGCAGGTGCCAGAGGGGGATGAACCACAGATAGACCGCGGTGACCCAGCAGGCCGAGGGGGCGCCGCACATCGTCATGACCGCGGTGCAGGCGATCGACCACGGCACCAGGGGCGATATGACCACGGCAGAGTCCTCGAGGGCGAGGGCCAGTGAGCGCTTGTTGGGCTCGACGTTCTCGCAGAGCTGGCTCGCGAGCATGATGCCAAGCGTCTGGTTGCAGGCAACCATACTCGCCGGCACCGTCACCGCGAGGATTGCTCCGAAGGGGGTGATCCTGTCCGCGACCTCCTCCATATGGTTACGGACGCCATCAAGAAGACCGGTTCCCTCGAAGAGGCCGACGAAGGACGAGGCCAGGCACACGATCGCGGTCACGTTGAGCATCGAGACGACGCCACCGCCCGACATGAGCCTCGAGACGAGCGGGTTCGAGGTGCGGAAGCCAAGCAGGCTGAAAGCGGCGACATCCATCGGCGCGATGCCGCGGAAGACAACGCACACGAGGGCCGCGACCACGATGCTCGCCATCATCGAGCGCTTCATGCCGATATGCATGAGCGGGAAAACGATGACGGGAACCACAGGCAGCAGGGCGACGATGTCCTGGTCGAAGTAAGCGGCCAGTGCCGTGGCGGTAGAGGCGGAGCCAAACGAACCGCTCGGGCGGAGGAGTAGGCCAGCCGCGGCGTAAATCGCGACCGCACCCACGAAGGGGACCGCCGAGGAGCGCATCATGGCCTTGAAGTTGTCAGGCATCCTGGTGCCGGTGACCGAACGGACGAGAAGGGCGCTCGAGCTCATCGGGGAGCAGCGGTCTCCAAAGTAGGCGCCGGCAAGCACCGCTCCACCGCAGACCAGCGGGTTCGCACCCATGGAGCTCGCCATCGTCATGCTAACCACGCCCATCGTGGCGGACGTGCCAAACGCAGTGCCCGTGAGAAACGACATGAGCGAGCAGAGCAGGAAGACCGAAAGGGGCGCGGTTGCCGGGGTCACGAGCGGGGTCACCATGACCACGATCTGGGAGACCGTGCCGCAGGCGCGCCACAGCGCCGTAAGGGCACCGATGAGGATGAACGACTGGATCACACCACTCGCGGAGCAGACGCCGTCCGCGCACATGCGGGCGAGCTCGCGGGCGCCATGGCCACGATAGCGACCATAGCCGCAGAACATGACGAGACCCACAAGGAGCGCGAACGGCATGGGAACGCCAAGCGCCACGCAGGCGATGAGCTCCGCACAAAACGCCCCGAGAACCACGATCTCCGCCAAGGCATCCTCCACATCCACGTCGCCGCGGGTCTCTCTCCGCCCGCTTGACACCCCACTATGCGCCCCGATATCCACACGTTCAAACTGTTGCTTCTAGTGATTGCCACAATCTATACTTGTGGCCACGAGTTGACAAAGGGACAGTCCCTTTGTCAACTTTGTCAACCCTGCAAAAGGGACTGTCCCTTTTTCAGGTCGCGTGGGCGGGGAGACGAGATGAACTTCCAGACGGCGGAATACTTCAAGGCAATCGCCAAGGAGCGCAGCTTCACGAAGGCGGCGGAGCGGCTGCACGTGACGCAACAGACGCTCTCCGCGCATATCGCCGGAGTCGAGCGCGAGCTCGGATGCACCCTTATCGAGCGCTCCGTCCCCCTGCGGCTCACGCACCAGGGCGACACCTTCCTCGCCTACTGCGAACGGCTCTCCGCGGAGATGCGCAGCCTCAGACGTCAGCTCGCCGGCGACTCCGCAGAGCAGACTGGCACGCTGCGCATCGGTGTATCCTTCACCCGCGGACGTGCGGTCCTCCCCCGTATCGCGCCGGCACTCGGCAAGAAATACCCGAACGTCGCGATAAGGATCCTCGAGAACGACAACGACGGCATCATGGTCGCGCTCGCTGAGGGCAAGATCGACGTGGCCATCGGCGTCGCGGGGCACCCCGTGCCCGGCATCGAGGCCACCCCGCTCTACCGCGAGCAGACGGCGCTCCTGGTGAGCGAGGGGCTCCTACAGAACGTCGGCATCGACAAGCACGGCATCGCGAAGCCACTCTCCGAGGGAGACCTCTCCCCTCTCGCCACATGCCCGTTCGTAGCGAGCCCACCGGAGGACGTCACGGGCATCATCGCGAGCGAGCTATTTGGCAGGTCCGGGTTCAAGCCGATCGTTCGCGCGAGCTCGCGCAACATGGACACGCTGCTGGCGCTGGCCCTGAACGGAATCGGTGCCTGCATCTGCCCCCTCAACCTGCTCGACGTCATTACGAGCAGGCTTCAGCGCCGCGAGCTCCTGCTTTATGACCTGGGCCCGAGCGCAAGCTACCCGATCAGCCTCTGCCTGCCCGCGAGTCCGCAGCGCTGGCACGTCATCGACGAGTTCGCCGATATCGCCTACGACTGCCTGTAGGGTGCGCCGCGCACGGGCGCACCGCCGGCCGCGCACGGGCTCGCACGCACCGCATGCAGGCACGCCGCCGCGCACCCGTTACAAATCCGCCCTCAGTCCCCCAAAAGCGTTGCGTACGCAGGCGCGACGCGTCTAGACTAGAGCTGTCGAACAGGGTGCACGCGGAGGGCTAGGTGGCATGGGCGTAGAGACGAGCGCGATTCAGAGCGAAGAGACGAACGAGAAGCACTCCGCCGGTAGCCGTCGCAGGCTCGACATGCTTCACGGCTCGCTCTGGCGCACGATCCCCGCCTTCGCCCTGCCCGTCGCGCTCACCGGCATCCTCGAGCAGATGAGCTCCCTCATCGACACGATGATGGTCGGCCACCTCTCCGGCGAGGCCGGCCCCGCCGCCATGGCCGCCGTCGGCTCGAACACGCCCATCACGAGCCTCTTGCTCAACCTGTTCATCGGCATCGCGCTTGGCACGAACGTCGTCATCGCCAACGCAATCGGCTCGAACGACAGGGACACCGTCCACAAGGCGGTCCACAGCTCGGTCTCGCTCACCGTCTTTGGCCTCGCCGTGACGCTCGTAGGAGAGCTGCTTGCCGCGCCCCTCCTCCGCCTCCTCAACGTACCGCCCGAGAACCTCGACCAGGCCCTCACCTTCCTGCGCGTCTACCTGCTGGGCATGCCCTCCATCATGCTCTATAACTTCGAGGCGGCAATCTTCCGCAGCGTCGGCATCACGAAGATGCCGCTCCAGGCGCTCGCGTTCTCCTCCCTCGTCAACGTCGCGCTCGTGTTCCTGTTCATCCCCGTGCTGAACTTGGGAGTCGGCGGTGCCGCGGCGGCAACGGCGATCAGCTACACGATCAGCGCCGCCATCCTCTTCGTGCGCCTCGTGCGCATAGACTCACCCATCCGCCTGAACCCCCGCGAGCTCGGCATTGACCGCCAGGTCCTCGGACGCATCGTGCGCATCGGTCTGCCTGCGGGCCTCCAGAGCGCGGTCTTCTCCCTCGCGAACATCGTCATCCAGGCCTGCATCAACAGCCTTGGCACCGAAGTCATGGCCGCGAGCTCGGCGGTCTTGTCGCTCGAGTACGTGGTCTACAACCTTCTAAACTCGTTCAGCCAGGCCTGCACCACCTTCGTGGGCCAGAACTACGGTGCCGGCCAGATCAAGCGCTGCAAGAAGATTCTGCTCATCGCATTCGCGGAGGCGGAGGTCGCAGAGCTTATCGTGCTCGCCATCCTGTTGGGATTCGGCAGGCAGATCATGGCGGCCTTCAACCCCGACCCCACGGTGGTCGAGCTGGGCTACCTGAGGATGTGCGTCCTGTTCCCGTCGTACATGTTCAGCATGGCATACGAGAACATGAGCGGTTACCTGCGAGGATTTGGCATTTCGCTGCCGCCGGCCCTCATCACGGCCATAAGCGTGTGCGGGTGGCGCTTCTTCTGGGTGAGCGTGGTCTTACCCGCCGCGCCCTCGTTCCTGAGGCTTCTGGCAATCTATCCCATCAGCCTTGGCTCCACGACGGTGCTCGTCTTCATCGCCCTGATGATCATCCGTCCGAGCAAGATCTACGCCCGTCGCGAGAAGGCGGCCGCCTAATACGCCTCGATCTCGCGAATCATGACCTCGCGCCCGTGCAACAGGTGCGTTCGTTCGCTGCCGCACGCGGGGCAGATGCGCCCATGGGCAACGGTTCCGTACTCGGTCCCGCATGCCTCGCAGACGCTCGCTGCCTCCCTCTCGCAGACCTCGAGCTCGCACCCCTCCATCATCGGCTCGCGCCTGCACGCCCACGTCCAGGCATCCTGGAGGAGGTCCGGCACCACGCCTGACACCTCGCCGAGGTCGAGCGTCACGCGCCGCACGGAGGTCAGCCCGTTGTCCGTCGCCGCCTTCTTGGCGTCATCGATGATGTAGAAAACGATTCCCAGCTCGTGCACGCGCACCCCCTCCAAACGACGGCGCGCCCGCCGGGCGCGGGGCGGCAGGCGGGCGCGCAGCAAGGTCTATTTACCCTTACCACCAAACATGATCTTTATCTGGCGCTTTGCCGCATACTTAAGCAGGCTCGGCACCTTCTTCTCGTATTTGACCATCGTGGAGCACTCGGGCTTCTCGCGGAACAGGTGGATGGCGTCGAAGTCGCACTTCGTAGTACAGAGGCCGCAGCCAATGCACTTGTTGGGGTCGACCACCGACGCGCCGCAGCCAAGGCAGCGAGCCGTCTCGGCCTTAACCTGCTCTGCGGTAAAGGTGCGCACGTACTCGCCGAAGGGCTCGGCCTTCTCGCGGTCGTGGTCAATCGCGGGCTCCTGGCGAGCCGTCGTGTCATACGAGCCGAAGTCCACGTCGTCCCGATCGAGCGCTACGTAGCTGCGCTGATTGCGGCCGATGGTGAGCGTGCCGCCCTGGACAAAGCGATGGATGGAGACCGCCGCCTCATGACCTGCGGCGATGGCATCAATCGCGAACTTGGGTCCGGTGTAGACGTCGCCACCCACGAAGATGTCAGGCTCTGCGGTCTGATAGGTCTTCGGGTCCGCCACGGCACCGGAGCCGCGGCCAAGCTCGACGGCGCTACCCTCAAGCAGGTCTCCCCACACGACGGCCTGGCCGATGGACATGACCACCTGGTCGCAGGAAAGCTCGATGGTGTCATCCTCGTCATACTCGGGAGCGAAGCGGCCGTCCTCGTCGAAGACGCGTGTGCAGCGCTTGAAGACGATGCCCGTCACGCGGCCGTCACGCGCGAGGACCTCCTTCGGACCCCATCCGCAAGAGAGGCGCACGCCGTCGGCCTCTGCCTCGGCAACCTCCTCGCTCGAGGCGGGCATGACATCTCGAGATTCGAGGCAGAGCATCTCGACGCTCTCCGCACCAAGGCGAGCGGCCGTCCGCGCGACGTCGATGGCGACGTTTCCGCCTCCCACGACGACGACCTTCCCGCTTACGGGTGACGCCGTGCCGCGCGTCAGCTGCTCCGTCGCGACCTCGCGCAGGAAGTCGACGGCCACGGAGACGCCCTCGGCATCCTCGCCGGGCACGCCCGCGAGACGGCCGCCCTGGCATCCGATGGCCACGTAGAACGCCTTGAACCCCTGCTCGCGCAGCTGGGCAAGCGTCACGTCGCGGCCCACCTCCACGCCATAGCGGAACTCGGCGCCCATGGCCTCGATGACGTCCACCTCGGCCTGGATGACGTCCTTGCCCAGCTTGTAGGCGGGGATGCCGTAGGTGAGCATGCCGCCGGGGCGCTCGCCCTTCTCGAACACGACGGGCTTGTAGCCCTTCTCGGCGAGGTAGAAGGCGCAGGTGAGGCCCGCGGGACCGGCACCGACGATCGCGATTTTCTCCTCGAAGTCGCCCTCCACCTTCGGGCGGACCTGGGGCGGGATGTAGCGCGTCTCGGCGTTGAGGTCGAGTTGGGCGATGAACTTCTTGACCTCGTCGATGGCGATGGCCTCGTCCACGCGCCCGCGCGTGCAGGCGTCCTCGCAGCGGCGATTGCAGATGCGACCACAGACGGCAGGCAGCGGGTTCTCGCGCTTGATGAGGGCGAGCGCCTCGGTAAAGCGGCCCTGCGCCGCGAGCTTGAGGTAGCCCTGGACGGCGACATGCGCCGGACAGGCAGTCTTGCAGGGAGCGGTACCCGTGTCGTAGGTCTCGATGCGGTTCCTGTTGCGGTAGTTGGGGCTCCACTTCTCCGGGCCCCACTTGACGGCGTCGGGCAGCTCCTGGCGCGGATACTCAGGCACCTTGCCAGTCGACTTCTGGCACAGCTTCTGGCCGAGCTTCACGGCGCCAGCGGGGCAGACCTCGACGCATCGACCGCAGGCCACGCAGTTGGCAGAATCGGTGTGGGCGACGTAGGCGGAGCGCGAGAGGTTGGGCGTGTTGAACAGCTGCGAGGTACGAAGCGCATAGCAGACGTTCACGTTGCAGTTGCAGATGGCGAAGATCTTGTTCTCGCCGTCGATGTTGGTGATCTGGTGGACGAAGCCGTTGTCCTCCGCGCGCTGGAAGATGTCGAGGGCCTCCTCGCGCGTGATGTAGTGACCGCGGTTCGTCTCGACGACGTAGTCCGCCATGTCGCCAACGGCGATGCACCAGTCGTTGAAGTCATCGCCGCAGCCCTCGCCCATGCGCTGGCGACTCATGCGGCAGCTGCAGGCGCTGGCGGCGTATTTGCCATCGTACTTGTCGAGCCAGTGCTTGATGTGCTCGATGGAGATGGACTGGTTCTCATGCTCGATGGCGCGCTCGACGGGAATAACGTGCATGCCGATGCCCGCGCCTCCGGGCGGCACGAGCGGTGTCGCGCGGGAGAGCGGGCCCTTCGAGGCCTGCTCGAAGAACTTGGCGAAAACCGGGTGCTCCTCGAGCTGGCTCCAGCGCATGTTGAGGAACTCCGCCGATCCCGGCACGAGCATGGGGAGAACCCACTGCTTCTCATGCTGGGGATTCTCCCAGTTGTATTCGAGGAGGCCCACGTAGGAGACCTCGTCGAGCATGGGTTCGAGCTTCTCCGGCGGGATGCCCGTCGCCTTGACGGCGGCCTCGAGCGTGTAGGGTTGGCGCATCTTGAGCTTGACGAGCATGTCAGCCTGCTCGTCAGTCGCAGCCTCGGCGAAGCTCCAGTACTCATAGGGCAGAAGCTCGTCTTTTCCGAGGAGGCGGTTCGTGCAGTGCTTGCAGAGGGCCACGATGCTGGGGCGCGGGTTCTCCGGAAGCTCGGGGACGAACTCGGATCCGATGTCAGGCTCGGTGTAGGAGATGCCGGGGCCGTTAATGATCATGGTCACTCCTCTGGGTTGGGGCGTAAGGGGCGGATCTGGGAGACGGACGGTCGCGTGCGCGCGGGCGTACGGGCACAGGCGTACGGATGGACGTGGGCGTGCGCGGAGGCGGGGAGCCGGGCGTGCGCTTCCCGCATGGCGCGCGGCGGACGCGGCGGATGACGTAGCCCGCCGCTACTCGCCTGGATAGTGCGGGGCCTCGCTGTTGGCCGGCGTGGCCTTCTCGAACGTGCCGGTCTTCCACGCGGCGACGGCGGCGCGCAGCCATGCCGTCCACGCGCCTGTGCCCTCCCCCGTCTTGGCGCTCATCGGGATGACCTTAGCGCCGGGGTTTCGCAGGCGCACGTTCTCCTCGCAGCGTGCGAGGTCGAAGTCGAAGTACGGCGCCACGTCCATCTTGTTGACAAGGACGACGTCGCAGACCTCGAACATCAGCGGATACTTGAGGGGCTTGTCGTCGCCCTCCGGCACGGAGAGGATCGCGACGTTCACGCTCGCACCCGTATCGAACTCCGCCGGGCACACGAGGTTGCCCACGTTCTCGAGAATCGCGAGGTCGAGGGGAGCCGTGTCCGCGGCCTCGGCAGCGGCCTCGAGCTCCGCGAGGCCCTGGCGGCACATAGCGGCGTCGAGGTGGCACATGCCACCTGTATGGAGCTGGATCGCCGTGACACCCGTCGCGGCCATGGCGCGTGCGTCGACGTCTGAGTCGATGTCCGCCTCCATGACGCCGATGGAAAGGTCGCCGGCAAGGACCTCGATGGTGCGTGCGAGCGTTGTGGTCTTGCCCGAGCCGGGGCTGCTCATCAAGTTGAGCAGGAAGGTCTTGCGAGCACGGAGCTCGTCGCGGAGAGCGTCCGCCGCGCGGCCGTTGCTCGCGAACACGCTCTGTTTGACCTCGATGACGCGGACTTCACGCTCGCGCGCGTCCTTCTCGGTATCTTCCATGTCTCTCCCCTCGTAAGCCACGCTCATCCCCATGGGCATAGGCGAGTGATTTACATAATCTTATTGAGTGTACAGGAGCAGGCGACTCACGCCCGCAGGCAATCGCCAGACGGCAGAGACATAAATTGCCCGCCCAGCGCACGCGCGAGGCGGGCAACATATCGCATAGCTTGGATGATCAATACAGGCTAGCTTTCGAAAACCGTAAGCTCCAAGCCATCCTCCTCCTTAATCACTAAGGTGCTGAGGACCTTCGTAGCCTTGGTATAATTCGGTATAAGTTGGTATAAGTTAGTAAAGCTCAATCAGACGGGCGACGAACAAACCGCCCAGCATCGCACCGAAGGAGACGCGGTGGCTACGAACCCCTTCAAACCTACGGCAGGCAAGATGCCCCCGGTCCTTGTCGGGCGCCAAGGCGTAATCGACGAATTCGTCGAAGGCCTCGAAAATGGCGCAGGCGCACCGGGGAGGCTCATGCTCATCAGCGGAAACCGAGGCTATGGCAAGACCGTCATGCTTGGCGAACTTCGCCGTGAGGCCATTGCGCGTGGATGGACGGTTCTCCCGGAAACAGCCTCACGAGGCATGTGCGACCGTCTCCTCCAAGCCCTCTCCCCCAGGAAGGCAAGGGTAGACGCCGCCTCAATCAGTCCTTCAGTGAGCATCGGGGGTGTCGTCAGCGCAAGTCTCGGCAACCTTTCCATCACAGCGCCCGAGGAGCGTGCCCTCACGCTACGCGATGCCATCAACGCTCGACTCGCAGAAATGGAGCCCGGTCGCGGCATTGTCTTCACCGTCGACGAGGCACAAGCGGCGTCGGAGCAAGACATGGTCACCCTCGCCACCACCTTGCAACACGTCATCGCAGACCAGGATATGAGCCCGCTGCCGGATGACCAGAAGCGCGGCATCGCCATGGTTTTCGCTGCACTTCCCTCCTCCGTGGATGACCTGCTCGACAATAAGGTCCTTACCTTCTTGCGTCGCGCACAGAAAGAGCGCCTTGGCGACGTCATGATTCCCGACGTCAGGGATTCGTACGTCGAAGCCGTCAACCGCGCGGGCAAGGAAATCGGCTTCGATGCTGCCATGCTCGCCGCACGTCATTCCGGCGGCCATCCTTACCTTGTTCAACTCGTCGGCTACTACATGTGGCGATCCGCGGACAAACGTGGATCCGACACGATCGAACCCGTTGATGTCGAGCTTGGTGTTCGCGACGCTCGCGAGGCCTTCTTTGATGCAGTTTGTGCACCTGTTTACTACGGGCTCAGAAGTCCACAGCGTCTCTTCATTGAGGCAATGGCCCGGGACGAGGAAGGGCCGTCGCGCCTGGCGGATATCGCTCGGCGATGTGAGCGTTCAAGCGCATGGGCAAGCAAATACCGCGCAAGCCTTATTCGCGAGCGCGTCATCGAGGCCGCGGGCTATGGCCTTGTCCGCATGCGTGTTCCCCACCTACTCGATTTCGTTAACGAGAAGATTCTTTGGCGCGAGGAGTAAAAGAGAGAGCAAGCGCCCGTCCGCCCGCACGCACCCGCACGCCCACCCACGCAAGCGCCCGGCCGCCCGCACGCACCCGCACGCCCACCTGTCTGCCCGCGCGCCGAGAATGGCGAGCTTGGGACACGTGACCCACCCACGGTCGCGTATCCTAGAAGTACCGGAGATGCATGAGTCTCGCCGGGGGGAGGTGACGATGGCCAGTCCAATCAAGTCGGCAAGAAACCTAGCCCGCAAGCGCAGGGTTTTCGTCGTCTGCGGCGCGATTGCCGTCGTGTTCCTCGCCCTTGTCATCGCCGCTATGGCCTTTGCGGGGCCGCCCATTCCCCCGATTCCGCAGGGCAACGTCTGGTTCAGGTGGATGGGAGACCGTGCGGTCCACATGCGCATCGCGAGTTCGGCCTTCTCGCTCTGGGGAGTCTCCGCCTATCTCCGTTGCCTCGACCGCAAGAACCGCATCTACCTCGCTGGCATCGCGATCTTCCTCGTATTTTGGATGCTCGACGCCATCATCAAGTGGAAGACGCACAGCCTCTGGCTCGGCATTTTCTGCTGGTACTTCTACTACGTCCCCATGACGGTCATCCCGCTGCTCACCCTACTGATTGGCGGGCGCGCCACGGGCCTCGACCGCTCCCCCGCCGCCCGCGACATCAAAAACGGCCTCATCGCCCTCGCCTGCGCCCTCATCGTGCTCGTCTTCTCCAACAACCTCCATCAGCTCGTCTTCTCGTTCGACTCGCCTAACCCGGGCGTAGTGGGTGAGTATGAGTACCGCGGCGGCTACTGGCTCTTCATGATCTGGAACGTCCTCTGCTACGCCGGCTTCTTCGTCTGCCTCGCCCGCGCGTCGCGAAAGCACCTCCGCACATTCATCGCCATCATTGTGGGCGTCTTTCTGGTTGGCGTTCTCTACATGCTCTGTTACGTGTTCCGTCTCCCCTTCGCAATGCGCCTCAACTTCTCGCTCGTCTACGCCTCGCTCGTAGTGACGGCCCTCGAACTCTCACTCGACCTCGGGCTCATTCCGTCCATGGTCAGGTTCGATAAATCCTTTGCAAAGATCCCCCTTGACCTGCGCATCGTCGACCTCGACGGCAAAACCTACCTCGCCACAAGTAAGGCGGAGTCCGTCCGGCGCGACACCATCCGCCACCTGCTCGAAGAGCTCGCCAAGAACAAGGGTGACGAGGCCATCTCCATACGAACGGGCGAGCACGAGGTCACGAGGGTCTGGCCCATTTCGGGCGGGGCCGCAATTCTCGCGCAGGACGTCAGCGGTCTCGACCATGTCCATGCCGAGCTCGAGCAGGTCCACGCGGAGCTCCTCCGCGACAGCAAGGTGCTTGGCGCCCAAGTACAGGTTACCAAGGCCCTCGCCGGCGTAGAGGCAGAGCGCAAGCTCGTCGATGAGATTGAGGCGGCTCTCGCCACGTCCCTCTCGCGAGCGGCGAGAATCCTGGATACGCTTCCGGAGGGCCCCGGCCACGACGAGGAACGCCGGCGCGAGGTCGAACGGGCGCGCATGCTCGTCGCTTATAGCAAGCGCAAAGGCTCCCTTGTCCTTTCGACCAGCGAGGACCCCGAGCTCAACCGAGACCGCATCGTCCTCATCGCCAACGAGCTCGCGAGCGACCTTCGCGCGGTCGGCATCGACTGCGCCGCCGCCGTCGATCTTCCCCATGCCCTCGCCACGAGCGAGATGAGCACGCTCTATGACTGCATCTATGACTTCGCCTTCGTTGCGCTCGACACGAAGAAGCCCAGCCTGCTCTATCACCTTGGCACTCGCCCCGACGGAACGGCGGAACTCCGCGCGGTGCTCGAGTCTGACGATGATGACAACCTCCTGGCTCGATCCCAGGCGGTCGAGCTCGAGCGCACCCTCGAGGCGCGCGACGTGATCTTCGTCCTTTCCGGTGACGCCGGCGAGCTCAGGCTCGTCGCGAGGGTCCGCTTGGGAGGTGACGCATGATGCCCGGCGTCTTCAACGAGACATCCCTGCTTCTTCTCTTCGTGGGTAGCTTCATCAGCTGCTGCCTCCAGCTCGTCCACGTCCCCCTCACCGCAGCCGGACGCAACCGCCGCCTCGCCCTCATCGGCCTCTTCTACGAGATAGGCGTCGCGAACCACCTCTTCCTCGCAGCGGACTACATGATTGGCGTCCTCTCGAACACAGGCACCTTCGCGGCGGACACGATCCTCGCGTCCCAATGGGGCCACTTCCTCTGGGGCAATGTCATCACCGTGGTATACGGCATCGCCTTTTGCATCTACCTGAAACATCCGGTGATGATTCCGGAGATAACGTTCATGGCGCTCTGCACGCCACCCGCGCTCAGGCTTCTCGGCCCAAGTTGGACCATCGTCGCGATTCTTGACGTGGCGTACTTCCTCTTCAGGACCACCGCGGCGATCTGCGTCGATGCCATCCGTCGCACGGAAAAGCTCTCGAAGCTCTCCGTCATCGAGACCGTCAACGTCATTCCGGTGGGCATCCTCGCCACAGAACACAGATCAGCTTTCGCGCTTATGAACAACACCATGCGAGATACGCTCGGCATTCTCGATCTCCCGACCGACCTTGGAGACCTTAGTGACATGTGGGAGCGCCTCGACCGCATTGCGGAGCCCCTTCGCACCATCGCGAATTTGCAGGGAATCCCGCTGCTTTCAGACGAGGGAAACGAGAAGCTCCTCATTCGCCTTCCCAACGATACATACAAGCTCTTCACTAGGGAGATATTAGAGAACGACGAGAGGCAAATGACACTCGCACTCGACGTGACCGACCTCGCCCTTGCCAATCGCAATCTCTGGCGGGCAAACCTCGACCTCAAAGATGCAACCGAGGCCATTCGGGAGCAGATGTCGCTCGTCGGCCTCGTCGCCGAGGGAGAGGCGCACCTAAAGATGCGAGCCCGCGTCCATGACGTCGTTGGCCAGCGTCTCTCCATTATCCACCGGTATCTCGAGGAACAGCGCATCGACGACACCTCCGTCGCAGAGCTCAAGGAGCTCATCGCCACGGTCATGAATGACCTGCGCGGGGATACCGGGGATGCCAGCACCGCCCTCGCCGCCGTCGTCTCCGCGTTCGCCCTCGTGGGCGTAGAGATCGAGGTCACAGGCGAGCTGCCCACAAACCCTCGGGTGGCGGCGACACTCGTCGACGTCATCCGCGAGACGGCAACCAACGCCTGCAAGCACGGACATGCCCACACGGTCGAAATCCAGCTTGGGCGCAAAGAGGCATCGCACGGAGCCCGCTATGTCACGCTCGTCGCGCATGATGACGGCGACGGCATGGCAAAGAACGCGGACATCACGAGCGGCACAGGCATCGCGGGCATGAGGCGCGCCGTCGAGTCCCTCGGCGGGTTCCTCGAAATCGCGAGCAAATCCCCCTTCGTTATCAATGTCGGCATTCCCGAGAGGTGATCGCATGGAAACCATTGGCGTGCTGATCGTCGAAGACCAGGCGATGCTCAGGGAAAGCCTCGTCTCCACCATCGATTCCCAGCCAGACATGCATGTCGTCACCTCGCTCGCAGATGCCGCCGAGGCACCTGGCTTCGTTGCCAGGGGCGGCGTCGACCTCGCCCTCATGGACGTCTGCACCGAGAATGACTCAAGCGGCATAGTGGCCGCCAAGCGCATCAAGCGTGACTCCCCCAAGACGCGCGTCGTCATCATGACGGGCATGCCGGACATCACCTTCGTCGAGCAGGCGCGTGACGCCGGGGTCGACAGCTTCGTGTACAAGAACGTTGGCATCTCGGAACTACTCTCCGTGATGCGCTCTACGGACTCCGGCTACTCGACCTTCCCCAAGGCTCCGGATTCCGTCTTCTCTGGAAGCGCGGCCCTCACGGATGAGGAGATCCAGATTCTCCGCCTCGTCTGCGAGGCCAAGAGCCGCAAGGAGATCGCCAGTGAGCTCTTCATGAGCGAAGGCACGGTCAAGCGCCGCATCGGAGAGATCCTCGCCAAGACGGGCTATGACAACATCCTCCGCCTTGCCGTGCATGCCGTGGCGGAAGGTTCCATCGTCCCGCGCATCGGCGACAAGTAGGAGCCGACACCGCTAGGAGCCGGCACCGCGTCGCCAGCGCATAGAAATGGGGCCGGGACACTCGAAGCGTCCCGGCCCCTCGTTCATGACTTAGCTCACGAACGGACGGCTATCGCACGAAGAGTTACATGACGACGGTACTATAGCTGCAGATGTCGTCATAGGACTCGGTATAGTAAAGGCCGAGGTTGAGGGTGATGTTGACGAGCTGATCCACAGAGGTGATGCCGTCGTAGTAGAGCTCGGTGGTCATGGTCTCTCCGGGCGTCAGGCTGCAGCTGAACCAGGCCTCGTGCTCGACGTTGTCGACGTAGTTCATGCCGGTGGGCGAATAAAGCGTGACGTTCTCGTTGGAGTTGTTCCTGACGGAAATGACAAGACCAACGTAGCCGTACTCGTCAGCGTACTTCGCGTCGACCGTGGCGGTGATCCACTCGTCATCAGCGATGGTCTGGACGGGATCGAGGGGAACCATGGCAGGTTCGACGTCAGGGTCCGTGGTGGAATCGATGCCGCTGCGAGTCATATTGGAGCGATCGGTCTCGATGAAGGAAGCAAGGTCGGTCGAGTTGCCCTTCTTGAACTCGATGTGATCCGATCCGTCAACGATGCTCAGGGTGTCGCCATCAAGCTTGAACTCGACGGTCTCTCCCTCCCATTCCATGGTCTTGGCCTTGGCGTCCCATGTGGCATCGTAGACGTCGCCGAACATGTCCACCTCGCACTTTCCGTCCTCGGCGAAGTGGATGATCATGTGAGCATCCCAGTCCTTCATCATCTGGATAAACTCGTCATCGAGCTCTTCGCCTTCGAGTGTGCCGCCGGAAAGCTCCCAGTAGCCGATAAGCTTGGACTCAGCGGAGCCACCACCGCCGCCGCAGCCCACAAGGGCGAGGCACATGGTGAGCACGAGCGCGATGCCAACGAGCATCCTCCGCCAGAGGTTCGCCGTCTTCTTCATGTCTTGTCCTTTCTCCCGCTTGCTTTGCTAGTCGTCTCTCGGCGCCTGCCCGGGCGCGGGTGCGGAAGGGAGGTACGAACGCCCCGCGCCCAAAGCAGACGCTTATGCCGCTACGGTTTCGGCGTACCGCAGCTCATGCAGAAGTTGCCGGAGTTCTTCGTGCCGCAGGATGGGCAGTACCACTCGGCGGGAGCCTGGGAGGCAGCTGGAGCGGGTTTGGGAGAGCCGCACGTCGGGCAGAAGTTACCCGTGTTGGTGGCACCGCACGAGCAGGTCCAGGAACCGGCAGGAGCACCACCGGCGGCGACAGCCGCGCCCGCCATGCCGGGAGCTGCCTGAGCGGGGGCCTGCTGAGCCGGCATCTGGGTCGCCTGCTGCTGACCCTGGGCAAACAGCTGCGCGGCGTTCATGCCGCCCATGCCGCCCGCCATGCCCATGCCCATGAAGCCCATGGCGGCACCGGCGGGGTTCGCCGCAGCGGTGCGCATGGCGTCGCTCTGGGCGGCAGCGATGTTTGCGGCGGCCATAGTCGGGTTGGCCATGACGGCAGCCCTCTGGAGGTCACGAATCATCTGCTCCTGGTCCTCAGGGGCACTGATCGTGTTGACGCCAAAGGCAGCAACCTCGATGCCACGGCGATCGCGCCACTCGTAGCTGAGCTCCTCGTTGAGGGCGGCAGCAAGCTCCTTGGTGTGAGCCGGCACCGCGCTGTAGCGAATGCCCATCTCGGAGATACGCGCGAAGGCGGGCTGGAGCGCCGTCAGCAGCTCGCTCTTGAGCTGCGAGTCGATCAGATCACGCGTATAGACGGTGTCGACGTTGCCGCAGACGTTCTTGTAGAACATCAGCGGGTCGACGATCTTATAGGAGTACTCGCCGTTGCAGCGGACCGTGATGTCGACGTCGAGACCAATCTTGTTGTCAACGACGCGGAACGGCACGGGGCTTGCGGTACCGTACTTGTTGCCGATGATCTCCTTGGTGTTGAAGTAGTAGATGCGCTGGTCCTTGCCAGTGTCACCGCCGAAGGAGAAACGCTTGCCGACTTCTTGGAAGCTCCTCTTGATGTTCTCGCCGAGATTACCCGTGAATACGGAGGGTTCGGTGCCAGTGTCGTAGACGAACTTACCCGGCTCGGAGCAGACGTCGACGATGGCGCCGTCCTCGACGATGATCATGCACTGGCCATCAGCCACGGCGACGATCGAGCCGTCAGAGATGATGTTCTCCTCGCCATGCTTGTTACTGCTGCGGTTACCCGTGCGCTTCTGGCCCTTCGCGGCGAGCGTGTCAGCATCGAGGGCCTCACAGTAGAAGTACTCGCGCCACTGGTCGGCAAGAACGCCAGATGCCGCACCGATACCAGCCTTAAGAAGTCCCATGGTGTTTCCTTTCTCGAAGTGGCGAACGTGGTGGAGCCGGTTGGCGCGCCCCTCGGGGCACGGCCGTTATGTACGTGCTGGAGCCGATCGAATGCGCGTCGCAAAGACGCTGCTGCTACTTCTTCTTCTCGTGGTGGATGACCTGCGTCGTGGTGTGCGTGTAGGTATCGCTCTGGGAGGCAAGCTGGAAGGTGCTCCGGTCGAGGTAGTTATCCGCCTGACCAGCCTCAATCGCGCTCTTCATCTGCCCCACGAGGACAGCACCGACGATGACGGTGATGATGACGGGAATGAGGACGATCATCGCAAGGCCCCAAAGCGGGTTATCGGACTCCATGACGGAGGCGCCGTCCATGCCGACCCACAACCCACCGAAGAGCACGGCGAAGACAACGGCGCAGATAGCGATGAGCTTGGGCTTGGAGATGGGAAGATCGCCCACGAGGCGACCGGTCTGACCATTCATCGCAAACAGGAAGTTCTGCCCCTCCCAGTTCGTGCTCAGCATCCACACGGGAAACAGGGCGCACCTCTCGTCATGCCAGCCGCAGTCGACGTTAGAAGACGTGCAGTCGACCGTGGCATAACCGGTCACGGTCTCGCCAAGGGCGTTCTCGACGCTCTTGGTGACGCGATGCTCCGCGCGGCAGCGGCACGCATCGACGTCCTCGTCCCAGCGATTCGCCAGGAAGCCAGGAAGGTAGGCAGAAGAATAGGTAACCAGAGACTGGTAGTCATACGGCTCGATGGAATCCATGTGGCCGTCAGGCATACGCGTGGAACCATCGACGGGAATGAGCGTGAAGGCCATGGAGCCAGAGCGCTCGCAGGTGTAGTGGTCAGTTTCGATGATCTCGTCGTCACCGCGCATATAGCTGCGGGTATTGGTTGCCTCAAACGTGGCGCTACCGTTGGCGTTGGAGTCGTAGAGCCAGAAGGGCACGTAGACACCCTGGACCTCGTCGATATGGTTGCCCGTCTTGAACTCGCGCGGGAGGAGAATCTTGCCCTTGTAGTGCTCGTCAAGGGCGGCGACGGCAGCCTTGTGATCAAGCTTGAAGGGAATGACGAGGTCAGGCTTGAAGTCACCCGTAAAGGTGGCTGCCTGCATGGTCTGGTTGCCACAGTAGGGGCAACGAGAGACGGCAACGGTGCCGTCAGTCATGAGCTGGGCGCCACACGACGCGCAGACATAACCGCCGTCAAGCGTCTGGGCGCTAGCACCCGCCGCCCGCTCCTCCGCCTTGGCCTCGGCGTTGGCGAACATGGCCTCGATCTGCGCAACCTCGAACTCGGAATCGCAATGGTCACAGACGAGCTTGCCCTTGCCGCCGTCATAGCGCAACGGACCCCCGCACGCCGGACACTGGTAGTTGACGCTCTCGAGCCCCATACTTGCCTCCCTGCCTACAGGTTTGACAGATTAAAGCGATGCCACGAACACAACGCCCATATCCCTCTCACCTAGGATTCTGATTCCCAGGAAGGCACAATCACATGCCCATAAGGCCCCTTGCGAGCCACGGTTTGGGACAAATGGCCCAAATTGAAAACTCGCCGACAAAAAAGCCTGCCCCACGCAAGAAACGCGAGGCAGGCCTGAAAAGTTGACAAAGGGACTGTCCCTTTGTCACCCGCTGGCAGCGAGTGCTACCGGCAGGCATTGTTGCGATTGAGCTACAGAGCGAACATCACCCGGTGTTCTGCAGACCCGCGGAGACTCCGGCGACGGCGGAGAGAATGAGCTTGATGTAAGCGTCGCGCTCCTTGGCGGTGAGCTCTTCCTCGTGCTCGCGCAGGGCCGTGAGGGCACGCACCTGGGAGATGGACAGGGCGTCCACGTAGGGGTTGCGCACGCGAATGGCCTGACCAAGCACGCGGCGGTGCTGCAGCGGCCACTCGTCTCCCACAATGGCAAGCGTCCACTTGCGCGTAAGCGCCATCTCGTCCATAACCATCTCGGCGAGGTCATCGCGGTCGCCCAGGGCCAGGTAGTGGCGGGCGATGCGTCCGTCGGTCTTGGCTATGGACATCTCGATGTTATCGATGAACGTCGTGAACAGCGGCCACTCCTTGTAGGCGGCACGCAGAAGATCGAGGTTTCCGAGCTTCTCGCACGCCGTGCCCAATCCGTACCAGGCA
Organism: Parolsenella sp. LCP21S3_E11; assembly: GCF_052118165.1. Taxonomy (NCBI): domain Bacteria; kingdom Bacillati; phylum Actinomycetota; class Coriobacteriia; order Coriobacteriales; family Atopobiaceae; genus Parolsenella; species Parolsenella sp. LCP21S3_E11. The sequence continues at coordinate 119,163 of NZ_JBQKHS010000002.1, forward strand.
GCAAGGTTAATGCGCGCCTGGCTCCAGCTGAAGACCCAGGGGATCGTGCGCAGGTCATCGAGCGACTTGGCGCCCAGGCCACGCTTTGCGGGACGCGAGCCGATCGGTAGGAGGCCAATTTCGACGAGCGGCGTCACGGTGGAGAACCACGGCGTGAAGTCCGGCGTGTTCAGCAGCTCGACGAAGTGGTCATGGCTCGCGCCATAGAGCTCGGCAGCCATATCCGCGTACTTCTTGGTCATCTCGGTGTTCGTCTTCTCGACGGACGGGGCGCTCTGAAGGAGCGTGGCGCCGGCAACGCTCTCGAGGTGGCGCTGGGCGAGCACGGGGTTGCCGTAGCGCGCAAAGATGACCTCGCCCTGCTCCGTGAGCTTGAAGAAGCAGTTGACCGAACCCGCGGGCTGGGCGAGCACGGCACGGTTGGCCGGGCCGCCTCCACGGCCCACGGCACCACCGCGGCCGTGCATGAGCACGAGGTCGATATGGTTGCGACGAGCCCACTGGGCGATGCGCTCCTGCGCAGAGTGCAGCGCGAGCGTGGCGGTGGTGGGGCCGGCATCCTTCGAGGAGTCAGAGTAGCCGAGCATGACCTCCATGCGGCGGTTCGTTGCCGCGAGGCGCGTCTGGACGTCCGGAAGCTTGAGCATGCCGTCGAGCACGTCCACGCAGTTCTCGAGGTCCTCGAGCTGCTCGAACAGCGGGATGACGTCGATGGTGGGCACGTCCTCGGCATGAGCAAAGGCGATGCGGTTGAGCTCGTAAACGTCGGCGACGTTCTGGGCACTCTTCGTGAACGAGATAATGTAGCGACGGGCCATCTTGGCACCGTAGCGCTTCTGGATGGAACCCAGCGCACGGAACGTGTCAAGCACTTCGCGCGTCATGGGGTCGAGCGGGCCATTCTCGCCATTGCGACCATGCTTCTTGATGTCCGCAAGCGCGCGGCTGTGAACGAGCGAGTGCTGACGGAACTCCATCTCCACCATGTGGAAGCCGAACGTCTCCGTCTGCCAGATGAGCGTCTGAACCGGGCCGTAGGCGGCTCGGGTGGCGCCACCGGCAATGAGCGAGCGCTGGACGATGCGCAGATCCTCGAGGAACTCGTCACAGGAGTGGTACATCGTATCGGAGTTACGCACGATCGTGGCCTTCAGGCGATCCGCCATGACGAGCATAACGGCACGGTGCAGCTCGGACTCGCTGATGAGCTCGGCGCGGGCCGTGAGCTTCTCGCTCATCTCGACCTGGTGGTTCCACAGGTTCACGAGCTCGGCGGAGGGCTTGGTGTGGTCGACGTCGAGCGTGAGGTTGCGGCCCACGCGGCGGCACTTGTCCTCGAGCGTGGCCACCATGTGCGTGAAGAACTTGGCGGCGACCTGGCGGCTCACCTTGGCCGTGACGTTGGGGTTACCGTCGCGATCAGAACCGATCCAGGAGCCGGGGTGGAAGAACGCCGGGCAGAAGGGCTGGACCTTGCCGGCGTTGTCGCCGAGCACCCAGTCGTCGAAGCGGCGGTAGACCTGCGGCACCATGTCGAACAGGGTGTTGTCGAAGATGTCGATGATCGTGTCTGCCTCTTCGACGGGCGTGGGCTTCTTGAGCGCGATGGAGCTCGTGCGCAGCAGCGCGTCGATCTCCTGGAGCATGTGGCGCTCGTTCTCCGCGAGGTCCGAGCCACCCAGATGCGGATGCTGCTCGAGCAGGCGGGAAAGACGACGAATCTTGCCCTCGACGGCCTTGCGGCGAGCCTCGGTGGGGTGCGCGGTGAACACGGGATGGAACTCGAGGCGCGCGAGAAGCTCGTTGGCATGCTGCTCGCCGGCCTCTTCCACAAGCTGGTGGTAGGCCATGGCGAGCGCGTTGGACTCGTCGGTCTCCGAGTCGAGGGAGACCTCGCGCTCGCGCTCGTGCAGCGTCTGGACGCGGAAGTTCTCCTCGGATAGGTTCGCGAGATGGAAGTAGGCGGTGAGGGCGCGCGTGAGCATGGTCTGCTGCTCGACGGTGAGGCCGCGCATGAGCTCGTAGGCGGCCTGGAAATTCTCGTCCTCGGTGGACGCGCCGGTGGCGCTGACCACGCCAACCTCGTCTGCGGCGATGAGGTCTGCGAGGACCTCGTCGAACGTGGAACGCAGCTCGGGCGAGTACTCGCTCAGGACCTCGCGCAGAAGGCGCAGAAACAGCTCGAGGTTGTCGCGAAGGCTCTCCGGCAGGTCGATGCCGGCGAATGTCTTCGCCGCCTCCTCCTCTGCCGCGCGTAGAGCGTCTCGCCTGCTTGTGATGTCTCTCTCCGTCAAGGTTGCCTCCTCGGCTCTCACCATGCAGGATGCGGTCTCGCGCATGCGCACCGGCGGCGTTCACGCGCGAACTTAGCCATCAATAGATAATAGCAGCGCTATCGGGACGCTTCGCAGTTGTTACGTTCCTGAAACTCAGGGAGGACGCGGACTCGGCGGCGCGGAGCATGCCTCGCCCGCGCGACCCTTGCCCGCGCGGCGCGCTACGATAGGGCGAGACACGACGAAAGGCAGCACATGACCGGTTACAGCACCGTCGTCTTCGACCTCGACGGCACACTCCTCGACACGCTCGAGGACCTTCACCTCGCCATCAACCACACGCTCACCTGGGCAGGCCTGCCCGAGCAGACCCTCGCTGAGACGCGCGCATATGTTGGCAATGGCATCCGCCGCCTCATCGAGAACTCGGTGCCCAGGGGCACGCCTGCGGACATGATCGACACGATGCAGGCGGAGTTCGACTCGTTCTACGCCGTCCACTGTGACGACCACACGCACCCCTACCCCGGCATTCCCGAACTCCTCGGGCGCCTTCGCGCGGAGGGCAGGCACATCTCCGTGGTCTCCAACAAGACAGACTACGCAGTGGCGAGCCTCGTGGCCAAGCACTTCCCGGATGCCTTCGACGTCGCCGTGGGCGTGCGTGAGGGCGTTGCCAAGAAGCCCGCCCGTGACATGGTCGACCTCGCGCTCTCCCTGATGGGCGAGGAGGCCGCACGCGACGCCGCCGAAGGTCGTGCCGCCTACGTGGGCGACTCCGAGGTGGACGTCGCCACGAGCGCTAACGCGGGTCTCCCCTGTCTCGCCGTCTGCTGGGGCTTCCGCAGCATAAAGCAGCTCGCAGACGCCGGCGCGACCGTAATCGCGCGCGACGCCTGCGAGCTCATGTCCCTGATATCTGGGGAGCAGTAGTCACCCCTGGCAGTAGGTCCACCCGAAAGCAGACCTTCCCGGGAGCCGCTACTCGCCCCTGGCGGTAGGCCCACCCGAAAGCGAGCCTGCCCAGAAGCCGCTATCCAAAGAGTTAGCTCGCCCCGGGGCTATACCGGCACTAGGGCCGCGTGGCCCTAGGCGCGGTGGAGAAACGCCTTGTAGCCGCGATAGGCCTCGAAGACGTCAGCCTTGCTGACGACCTCCCACAGCGAGTGCATCGAGAGCACGGCGACGCCGGAGTCGATGACGTCCATACCGTAGCGAGCCATGATGTAGGCGATGGTGCCGCCGCCACCGGCGTTGACGCGACCGAGCTCGCAGGTCTGGAAGCTCACGTCCTCGCCGTCCATGATGTCGCGGATGAGGGCCACGTACTCGGCGTCAGCGTCATTCGAACCGCTCTTGCCGCGAGACCCCGTGTACTTGTTGAAGCACAGGCCACGGCCGAGGTAGGCGCTGTTCTTCTCCTCGAACTGGCCGGCGTAGGCCGGGTCGAAGCCAGCGGAAACGTCACTCGAGAGCATGCGGGAGGCGGTAAGCGCGCGACGCAGCGCGAGGTCACCGGTCTCACCAGCGAGGTTCATGACCTCGGCAAGAGCGTTCTCGAAGTAGTGGGCCTGCATGCCCGTGGCGCCGACGGAGCCGATCTCCTCCTTGTCGACGAGCAGGCACACGCTCGTGCGCTCGACGCTCTCGACGTCGAGCATGGCCTCGAGCGAGGTGTAGGCGCACACGCGGTCATCGTGGCCATAGCCGAGGATCATCGAGCGATCGAGGCCCATGTCGCGGGCGGGGCCTGCGGGGACAATCTCGAGCTCAGCGGAGAGGAGGTCCTCCTCCTCGATGCCATAGCGCTCAGCGAGAAGATCGAGCAGAAGGCGCTTCACCGGCTCCTTGGGCTCGTCGGCGCCCTCCTCCTTGGCATCGCCGAGGTGAACGGGCTTGCCACCGACGATGACGTCGAGGGCCTCGGGGTCGACGGCCTCGGCATGCGTCTTCTTCATCTGCTCGCCGGCGAGGTGGATCAGGATATCGGAGATGCAGAAGACCGGATCCGCCAGGTCCTCGCCCACGACGACGGGCACGACGGTGCCGTCCTTCTTGGCGACGACACCGTGGATGGCGAGCGGCGTGGCAACCCACAGTGAGCTCTTGAGGCCACCGTAGTAGTGCGTGTCGAGGAAGGCGAGGTCGGCCTTCTCGTACGCGGGGTTCTGCTTGACGTCAAGGCGTGGCGAGTCGACGTGGGCGCCGAGGATGTTGAGGCCCTTTGACATCGGAACGGTGCCGATGTTGAAGAGGGTGAGGGCCTTGCCGCGCGTGTTGACGAAGACCTTGTCGCCGGCCTCGAGCGCACGGCCCTTGGTGACGAAGTCCTCGAGGCTCACGTATCCGGCGGCCTCGGCCTTGGCCTGAGCGGTGGCGACGCACTCGCGCTCGGTCTTGTTCTCGCTGATGAACGAGCGATAACGGCAGCTCAGGGCCTCGAGTTGCTCAAGCTGCTCGTCCGTGTACTTCTTCCAGGCGTTCTCGCGCTCCATACTTCCTCCTCGTAGAGACGAATCAACGACACGATTGTAGGCAACTGGCGACGGGTTGGGCGCGCAAACAACAGCACCGAGACACACACTTTCACGAGATGTTGCGATGTTTTGGGCGCAGCATCTCGAAGAAGTGCGTGTCTCGGCGAAAAGGGCGGCGATTGCGGCCGCCGGCGCGCGGCCCACTCGCAAGGCCCACGCGCGAGGCGCGCCCGAGGTCCGCGCGCCAGGCGCGCGGCAGACGCCCGGCTGCGCGCCGGTACGCTACAGCGAGGCTCCGCCCTCGAGTTTGCGGAAACCCTCGCCAAAGGCCTCGTGGGCCTCGGTAATGACGACGATGGCGTCCGGGTCGACCTCGGCGACGATATCCTTGAGCGGGGCGATATCTGACCTGCTCAGGATGCAGAAGAGCATCGGGCGCTCCTCGCCGGTATACTTGCCCTTCGCCGTGACCTCGGTACAACCGCGATCGAGGTTCTCAAGAACTGCCTGGGCAATCGCCTCGTGCTCGGACGAGATGATCCACGCCACGCGCTCGCGGCTGGGGCCGTCAATCACCATGTCGCAGACCTTGCCCATGAAATAGGTGGCGATGCAGGCATAAAGCGCGTTCTCGACCGAGAAGACCGGGGCAGAAGCCGCGACGATCATGAAATCCGTGATGATGACCCACGTGCCCACGGGAAACATCGAGTGGCGCGCGATAATCTGGCAGATGATGTCGGTGCCGCCGGTGTTGCTGCCCGCACGGAACACGAGGCCGAGGCCAGTGCCGGAGACAACGCCGCCCCACAGCGCGCAAAGCAGCAGGTCACCATTGCCGAGAACCGGCAAGAACGGCGCTGTGAGGTCGATGAAGACCGAACAGAACACGATGCCCGCGAGCGACTTGGCAACGTAGCGCGGACCACCCGCGCGCCAGGCGAGCACCATGAGAAGCGCGTTCATAACGAGGGTCTGGATGCCGACGGGGATATCCGGACCACCCTGCGCGATGACCGCGGCCCTGATGATGATCGCGATACCAGAGATTCCTCCGGGAGCGAGGCCGTTGGGCTCCATGAAGCAGTTGAGGCCGACGGCGAACAGCAGCGTTCCCACGATGACGAGCGCACCATCGCGTGCCAGGTTGCGCTTGCTGATGGCCTCAAAATCGATAGCCATGGAACTCCCCTCCCGTAGTAACGACAATCATCCATTGTCCTCGCCGCAGACGGCAAAGGCAATCCAGCGCGATGGAGTATAGGGGGGCAAAAAGCGCGGGCGTGCGCTATCTGCAGGCGCCGCAAGAAGTGCAGGCGTGCACTACCTGCAGGCGCCGCACGCGGCGCATCCGCCAAAGGCCTTCTCGGCGAGGACGCGTCCCGTGGGCGTCGCGGCGAGGCCACCCTCCCCCGTCTCACGCAGGGTCGACGGCATGACCGCACCCACGCGCCTCATCGCCGTGACCGCCTCATCAAAGGGAATCGTGGCGGAGATACCGGCGAGGGCCATCTCCGCACAGGTGAGGGCGACGCTCACGCCCGTGGCATTACGCCTGACGCAGGGCACCTCCACGAGACCGGCGACGGGGTCGCAGACCAGACCGAGCAGGCTCTGAATCGCCATCGAGGCAGCGGAGGCGCATTGGCGAGGCGTACCACCGGCGAGCTCGGTCACGGCCGCGGCGGCCATCGCAGCCGCGGCACCGGTCTCCGCCTGGCATCCTCCCTCGGCACCAGCAAGCGTCGCGGCGTGCTCGATCACGAGACCCACGGCGGCGGCGGTGAACAGCGCCATGACGCAAGCGCCCTCCGAGCATCCGCGTTCGTCTCGCATGGAGAGGACGGCGGCGGGCAGGATGCCGCAGGAGCCGGCGGTGGGTGCGGCGACGACACGGCCCATGGCGGCGTTGAGCTCGCTCACGGCGAGGGCACGCCTCACGGCACCCGTAACGATGCCTCCGCAGAGCGGCCTGCCGGCGTCCTCGCGAGCGAGCATGCGAGCGGCGTCTCCTCCGGTGAGTCCGCTCATGGAGCGAAGAGAGGGGTCGCTTCCGGGGTCCACGCAGGAGTCCATGACGGCAAGGCGGTCGCGCATGAGCGCATAAAGCTCGGCGGGAGCTATCTCCATGACGCGCGCCTGCTGGGCGAGGATGACGTGGGAGATGGGTACCCCGGCATTCTCCGCTGCCTCGACGGCGGGCTCGAGCGTGCCGAGGAGGAAGTCCGTCGCAAGGCGGTCCGTCACGGGTACCTCCCCGGCCTTGGCGGGCTCGGTCGCATCCATGGCGCCAACGGGCTCGAGCACCGTGCAACGCTCAACGCCGTCAAGGCGCTCGATGCGCTCGGCGATGTCGCCATCAAGCTGGTTCTCGACCTCGATGCTCATAACCGCCACGCCGCCACGCTCCTGGCGAGCAAGCGCGAAGTCACAGATGTTCGCACCTCCGGCGGCAAGAACGTCCGTCACGCAGGCGATGAGGCCAGGCTTGTCAGTGTGACGCACGATGAGCGTGCGCTTGAGGCCGGTGATGCGCACGCGCATGCCATCGACGCGAGTGACCTCGACCTGACCGCCGCCGATGGAGCTGCCGAGCACGGCCACGCGCTTGCCATCCGCAGAGGCGAGCTCAATCAGGGCGGTGTTGGGATGGAGGCTCTCATCCTCCTCATCGCAAACCACAAAGGAGACCTCGACCCCGCACTCGCGCGCAAGGTCGAGGGAGTCGCGCAGGCGCACGTCATCCGCATGGAGTCCGAGGGCACCGGCGACGAGGGCGCGGTCCGTGCCGTGACCGCGGTAGGTCTTCGCGAATGACCCATAGAGCGTCACGCGAACGCTCTTTGGATCCGCCCCCAGCAGCATGCGGGACACAAGTCCCAGCCTCGCGGCTCCCGCGCTGTGAGAGCTCGACGGGCCAATCATGACGGGCCCGATGATGTCGAGGACGTTCGACACGATCTCCCCCTAGTCTTCGCGCCCGTTCGGGAGCGCATCCAAGCGGTCAGGTTGATGGGACAAGCTGCTGGCACCCTTCGCGGCAGCGACGACGCGAGGCGTCAAGTCGCAGTACTCGCGCGTTTTCCAATCGAAGCGAATCGAGAGATAGCGCAAGGCGAGCACGGCGCCCACGCAGCCAAAGCCCGCCGCGACGAGCGGAAGCCCGAAGTACGCCATGGCGGCAAAGGCGACGGAACCGCCCAGACACGCCACAGCGTAGAAGTTCGACCCGCGGAAGATGGCCGGGGTCACGCCTGCCATCGCGTCGCGCAGGGCGCCACCACCCACGGCCGTAATGGTGCCGAGGATGACGACGTAGACCGGGTCGAGCCCGTAGGCGAACGCCTTCGAGGAGCCCGCGAGCGCAAAGAGCGCGACGGAAAGCGTGTCCGCAACCAGAATGGAGCGGTTGAGGTCGAGAAAGACCCCACGGAAGTAGAACGTCAGAAGGCAGATCGCGAGCGACACCAAGATGAGGTCCGGGTGCGACATGAAGTAGATGTTGGAGGCGCCCAGTAGCAGATCGCGCACGATGCCGCCGCCAAACCCCGTGAGAAAGCCCGCGACGGTGGTTCCGACGACATCGAGCTTGCTCCTGCAGCCGAACATCGCGCCCGTGAGCACGCCGACGACCACAGACGCGTAATCGATACCCCAGGGAATCGCCAGGACGGCGCTAGCGTCAAGAACGGGCATGCGCTACTCCGAACGATGCCCGGCCTTGTGCGTGTGCACGAGCTTAGGCTGCTCCTCACCGGCGACTGCCTCCTTGGTCACGATGACCTTGGAGACGGAGAGGTCGCTCGGGACATCAAACATCGTCTGCTGCAGAATCTTCTCCGCAATGGCGCGAAGGCCGCGGGCGCCGGTCTTGCGGGCCAGCGCGAGGCGTGCCATCTCGCGAACTGCCTCGTCCTCGAACTCGAGCTTAACGCCCTCGATCTCGAACATGCGAACGTACTGCTTGATGATGGCGTTGCGCGGCTCGGTAAGGATGCGCACGAGGTCGTCCTCGGTCAGCTGCTTGGTGGAGCAGATGACGGGCAGGCGGCCCACGAACTCAGGAATCATGCCGAAGGTGTGCAGGTCCTGGGGCGTGACCTCGGCCATGAGGTCATCCTGGGACTCGGTGACCTTCTTGGCGAGCTCGGAGTTAAAGCCGATGCCCTTCTTGCCGATACGGTCCGCAACAATCTTGTCGAGGCCCACGAAGGCGCCACCGCAGATGAACAGGATGTTCGTCGTGTCGATCTTGATGAGCTCCTGCTGCGGATGCTTGCGGCCACCCTGGGGCGGGACGCTCGCGATGGTGCCCTCGAGGATCTTGAGCAGCGACTGCTGCACGCCCTCGCCGGAGACGTCTCGCGTGATGGAGAGGTTCTCCGCCTTGCGCGCGATCTTGTCGACCTCGTCGATATAGACGATACCGACCTGAGCGCGCTCGACGTCGCCGTCGGCCGCGGTAATGAGCTTGAGCAAGATGTTCTCGACATCCTCGCCCACATAGCCGCTCTCCGTGAGGGAGGTGGCGTCAGCGATGGCGAAGGGGACGCGCAGGAAGCGCGCGAGCGTCTGGGCGAGCAGCGTCTTGCCGGTGCCCGTGGGACCCAGGAGCAGGATGTTGCTCTTCGCAAGCTCAACGGGCTCGTTCGATTCGAGCACGTCCTCGGTGCCGGTGTCGTGGGCGACATGCTGGAGGTGCTCGTACTCCTCGGCGTAGAGGTCGTTCTCCATGCCATAGAGCACGCGACGGTAGTGGTTGTAGACGGCCACGCTCATCGCGCGCTTAGCGTCCTCCTGACCCATAACGTACTGCGAGAGCTCGTCATAGATCTGGTGCGGCGTGGGAAGCTGCTCGAGTGGCAGGAGCTCCTCGAGCGTGCCCTCGTCATCCATGTCGACGTCATGGGCGTAGCCAGGCGTGCCATGAATGATGTCGGAGCAGGCGGCGATGCACTCGTCGCAGATGTAGACGCCGTTGGCGCCCTGAACGAGCTTGCGCACCTGATCGCGGGACTTGCCACAGAACGAGCAGCACACGTCCTTGGGGCTCATGGGGTCATGGTACTGGGGCACTGGTTACTCCTCCTTGGCGGCGTCAGCGCGCGAGGTGATGACCTTGTCGACGAGACCGTACTCGCAGGCCTCGGCAGCGCGCAGGTAGCGATCGCGCTCGGTGTCCTCGTTAATGCGCTCGACCGGCTGGCCAGTGGCCTCGGCCAGCATCTCGTTGAGGTGCTGGCGAATCCACTTGGTCTCGTCAGCGACGATCTGGATGTCGGTCTGCTGGCCCTGGACGCCGGAACTCGGCTGGTGGATGAGGACCATCGAGTTGGGAAGCGCCATGCGCTTGCCCTTTGCGCCACAGGCGAGGATGGCGGCGCCCATGGAGGCGGCCATACCCACGCAGATGGTGCAGACGTCGGGCTTGATGTAGTTCATCGTGTCGATGATGCCGAGGCCCGCATAGACGTCGCCGCCGGGCGAGTCGATGTAGAGCATGATGTCCTTGTCCGGGTCCTGGCTCTCGAGGTGCAGGAGCTGCGCCACCACGAGGTTGGCGGAGTCACGGGTGACTTCCTCGCCGAGGAAGACGATGCGATCGTTGAGCAGGCGGCTGTAGATGTCGTAGCTTCGCTCGCCGCGAGGGGTCTGCTCGACGACATACGGGATGTTGGGGATGTTGCGAACCGGGTTGACCATGTGGTCCTCCATTGTGATCAGGCGCGGATGAGCCGGCCACCTTGTCTTGCGGGAGCGTTCGCCTCCCAGCCTATGCTGGCGAGCTCGCTCGGGGAGAAAAAGCCGGGCGGGGAAATCACCCCGCCCGGCGCTTATACCCCTTTATGGGAGTGAGAGCCCGAACGGGCGGAAAATGCTACTCGGCGTCGCGAGCGGCACGACGCTCGGCAACCTCGTCAACGATGTTGACCTTGGCGTTCTCGACGAGCCAGTCGACGGCCTTGGTGCGCTTGATGCTCTCTCGGACGGCGGGCATACGGCCGGCCTCCTTGAACTCCTTGAGGGAGGCGTCGACGTCGGCGACACCGGCGTCCTCGAACTCGGCGCGGATGTCCTCGTCAGAGGCCTCGAAGCCGAGCTTCTTGGCGAGGGCGTCGAGGGCGAGGGACTGACGGGCGCGCTCGAGGGCCTGCTCGTTCAGGTCGTTCAGGAACTCGTGGGCCTGGATGCCGCGGGCGTTGAGCCAGGCGTCGAGGGTGAGGCCCTGACGCTGGAGCTGGGCGAGGATGTCCTGGGCGATCTCATCGTGGACCTGCTTGACGTAGTCCTCGGGGACCTCGTCGAGCTTGAGGGCCTCGGCGAGCTTCTCGATGACGCGGGTCTCCTTGAGGTTGGGAAGGCTGGTCTCCTTGTCCTTGGCGATCTCGTCCTTGACGGCATCCTTGAAGGCGTCGACGGTGTCGAAGCCAGCGGACTTGGCGAACTCGTCATTGAGCTCGGGGAGGACGCGCTTCTTGGCGGACTTGAGGGTGACCTTGACCTTAATGGTCTTGGCCTCGGCCTCGTCGGTACCGTTGACGTGGATCTCGACGTCCTTGGTCTCGCCGACCTTCATGCCCTTGATGGCATCGTTGAACTCGGCGGGAACCTGGGTGGAGCCAAGCATGAACGGACGGTCCTCGCCAGCGAGGGACTCGCCGTTCTCGACGTTCTCGACGTCGATGGTGAGCAGGTCGTTCTCGGCGGCGACGTAATCGTCAGCAGCGTCCTCGAAGGAGGCACGATAGCTCAGGAGGGCGTCGAGCTGCTCGGCGAGCTCGGCCTCGGTGACCTCCGCGGGAGGCATGTTGATCTCGGGGGCGTCATAGCTCTCGAGCTCGCAGTCCGGGCGAACGTCGATCACGAGGGTAGCCTCGAAGTCAGCGCCCTCGGTGACGAGCTTGGCCTCGCCGTCGAAGTGGGGCTCGCCGACGGGCACGATGTCGAGCTCGTCGAGCATGAGCGGCTGGGCCTGCTGGAGGACATCCTCGGAAGCCTGGGCGAGCACGTAGTTCTTGCCGACGAGACCGTCGATGACCGGACGCGGGGCCTTGCCCTTGCGGAAGCCCTGGAAGCGATACTGGTTGGCGATGTCCTTGTAAGCCTTCTTGATGGCGGCATCGACATCAGCGGCGGCGACGGTAATGTTGGCCTCGAGCTTGTTGTCCTTGGGCTCGGTGGCGGTGACGGTGATCTTCAACGTTCCTCCTGGATGGTCATTCCGTGGGCGGGAGTGACCCACCCATGCACAAACATAACGATTCTAGCAAATGAGAACAGCATCTGCTGAGACGCAAAAGGAGGTCGCCGCAATCACGACGACCTCCTCAAACAATCAATGGTGCGGGCGACAGGAATCGAACCTGCACGAAGTCTCCCCCACTGGAACCTAAATCCAGCGCGTCTACCAGTTCCGCCACGCCCGCATGGCAACCGCTCAATAGTAACCTAAGTGAGCACTTGTCAACGATGGAGAATCTGCGACGTCGCGCCCGACTGAGGAAGAGCCGAAGCCCGCCTGGGCGCGACGCCGTTGGTGCGCGCTAGATTCGCGAGGGCGCACTCGACTCGCGAGTCACTCCCGGCAAGCCGGCAACCCATTGGTGGACGCCCGAATACGGGAGACTCCCTAGCAGACGCCCTGAGCCATCATGGCGTCGGCGACCTTCTCGAAGCCGGCGATGTTGGCACCCATGACGAAGTTGCCCTCGTGGCCATACTTCTTGGCGGTGTCGTCGACGTTGTGGAACATGCCGCGCATGAGCTGCTCGAGCTTGCCGTCGACCTCCTCGAAGGTCCAGGAGAGGTGCTCGGCGTTCTGGCTCATCTCGAGGCCGGAGACGAGCACGCCACCGGCGTTAGCGGCCTTGCCGGGCATGAAGGCGACGCCGTTGGCCTGGAAGTACTCGGTCGCGTCAATCGTCGTGGGCATGTTGGCGCCCTCGCCCACGACCTTCACGCCGTTGGCGACGAGGGCCTTGGCGTCCTCGAGGTGCAGCGTGTTCTCGCGAGCGCAGGGAAGCGCGATGTCGCAGGGAAGCTGCCAGACACCGCGGCCGTCACCCTCGTGCCAGGTGGCAGCGGGGCGCTCATCAACGTACATGGCGAGGGAGACGCCCTTGTCGTGGCCGGAGCGCTTCTTGTTGTAAACGTGCTCGAGGACGGTGTAATCGATGCCCTCGGGGTCCTCGACCCAACCGTGGGTGTCGGAGCAGGCGAGAACCTTGCCGCCGAGCTGCGAGACCTTCTGGACGGCGTAGATGGCGACGTTGCCGGAGCCGTGGACGACGACGTTCTTGCCCTCGAAGGAGTCACCGTTGCTCTCGAGGTACTCGTCAACGAAGTAGGCGAGGCCGTAACCGGTGGCCTCGGTACGGGCGAGCGAGCCGCCGAAGGAGAGGCCCTTGCCCGTGAGGACGCCGGTCCACTCGTTGCGGAGACGCTTGTACTGACCGAACAGGTAGGCAACCTCACGGCCGCCGACGCCGAGGTCGCCAGCGGGAACGTCGGTGTTGGGGCCGATGTGACGGGCGAGCTCGGTCATGAAGGACTGGCAGAAGTGCATGATCTCGTTGTTGGACTTGCCCTTGGGGTCGAAGTCAGAGCCGCCCTTGCCGCCGCCCATGGGAAGGGTGGTCAGGCTGTTCTTGAGGATCTGCTCGAGGCCGAGGAACTTGAGCATGCCGAGGGTGACGGTGGGATTGAAGCGCAGGCCACCCTTGTAGGGGCCGATGGCGGAGTTGAACTCGACGCGATAGCCGCGGTTGACCTGGACCTTGCCGGAGTCGTCGACCCACGGCACGCGGAACATGATCACGCGCTCGGGCTCGACGAGACGCTCGAGAAGGGCGGCCTCCTCGTACTCGGGGTGCGCGTCGATACAAGGCTGTAGGGTGCCGAGAATCTCGGTCGCCGCCTGGAGGAACTCGGGCTGCTCAGGGTAACGGGTCTTAAGCTCGTCGAGAACCCTTTCGGTATACGTCATCGACGTCTCCTCTCATGCGCCATCTTGGCGGAAACGGACCTGGCAGATTGTATGTCACACAGGTGACAGATACGCCAAGCCACAGGTCGCGAACCGTGCCCCACGGCGCGCGGCAAATATTGGACAGACGCTCAATAAAATACATTTCAGGCGTTTCCACAAAGCACGCGCGCAAGCACGATTAGCACCGTTGTAACAAACTCAACCCGATGTCTTCACAATGGCCGCGCGGCACCGGCGGCGCGGCGGCTGCGATGGGCGGGCGTGGGCGCAGCGACCGCGGCGGGCGCGGCGCGGACGGGGACCGCGGCGGGCGCGTGGTCCCTCCCCTACGCGCGGCTCGTGGGGTGGATGACCTCGATCGCGCGGTGGGCGCAAGATATCTCGAAGTGCGATCCCTCGCAACGCTCGCCATCAGTCTGGCAGGGCGGCTCGCCGTCGAAGTCGATCACGATGCTCGACGCCGTGCGGAAGCGCAGGTAGCGCGAACCGGTGTGAAGCGCAACGCGGGCGCGCGCGAGAATGCCGAGGGCCTCGATGGTCGAGGGCGAGCCCTCGGAATAGCAGATGTTGAGCAGGCCGTCGTCGCACACGGCGTCCGGGCAGATGCGGAACCCGCCGCCGTACGTGGGGCCAACCTGGATGGTGAAGATAACGGAGCTGCCTTCGATCGGTTCGCCGTCGATCACGGCACGGAAGGGCCAGCGGCGCATCTCCCGGCGGATGACGTCGATGCCGGACGCCGCGAACAGACGCGTACCGTGGGCACCCGTCGCGAGACGGCGCTCCATGGTATCGATCGCGATGGCGGCATCGACGCCAAACGATAGCGTCTCATCGAAGTACGTGCCATTTACGAGGCCGAGGTCTACGCGACGCGTGGTGCCTCGGAGAATCTGCGCGAGGGACTTGTCCGGGTCGTTCGGCGCCATGCCGAGAGTGCGGGCGTAGTCGTTTCCCGATCCCAGGGGAATGACCCCCAGGCACGGGCGGTAGTCGTCGTCAATCTTCATCAGGCCGTTTACGACCTCGTGGATCACACCATCGCCACCAAGGGCGAGGACCGTGTCGAACGAGGAGGCCGCCGCGGCCATGTCCGTAGCGGCCTTGGGGCCGGAGGTGAGGCGAACGTCGAACCCGACCGTCGCGGACTCGTACGCCGCGAGCGTGCGACGAACGAACTCCGCGCCTTCGGCACCGGCGCCGCTCTGCGATGCCGGGTTTGCGATGACGAGCGTGTGGCCGAGCGAGAACGCCATGGTCCCTCCGAGGATCCAGCCGGCCCTGCGCCGGCGCTGCGTTCCATTGTATCCCCCAATACAGACTCGCGCCGAGCCTGGGTGTTCGAGCGGTGACGCCGCGGGTAAACTTGCGCGCCGTCCACCGGTCGTTCAGACTTGCGCGCCATCCGCCAGTCGCTCGAACCTGTGTGCCTGCCCGGTTGCCACTCAAAAATGGCGCGAGCGCAAAGCCGACGCGACAAAAGCCACATTGCAAGATGACCAGCCCCATCGTTTGGTCATCGCTTGGCCATCGATGCGCCATCGTTTGCCCACCATTTTCTAATCGCAGAACTTTTCGTTTGCCCCAATCGGGCTGCTCGCCTATACTTAACCGGCGTTCCGGGGCGTGGCGCAGTTTGGTAGCGCATCTGCTTTGGGAGCAGAGGGTCGCTGGTTCGAATCCAGTCGCCCCGACCAACGCATGCGGGTGTGGTTCAACGGTAGAACCTCAGCCTTCCAAGCTGATGACGCGGGTTCGACTCCCGTCACCCGCTCCATGCAAAACAGCAGCCCAGAGGCATTCAAGCCTCTGGGCTGTTTTGTTTTCCGTACTCACGTAACGATTGATGACAAACAACACGGATCCGCCCAGCTGTCATGCGCACGTCTCTGCACGCCGTGGTGCCGCAATTGCATCCCCCAAAGCACACAAAAAGCGGTCGCCACCGCACGCAGCGATGACGACCGCCTTTATATCATGCGATACGCATGACGCTCAGCAGCTCCCGGTACACTCCCGGCAGCCACCAGAAAACGCCCAACTACTTTTGGGCGGCTTCGAGCGCAGCCTTGACCTCTTCCTTGGTCTTGAGCGCGAGGACCTTCTCGGCCAGGGCGTCAGCCTCGGCCTTCGTCCACTGGGAGATGATCTTGCGGGTGCGCAGGATCGACGGGGCGCTCACGGAGAACTCGTCCAGGCCGAAGGAGATCAGCATCGGGATGAGCAGCGGATCGGCCGCGGCCTCGCCGCACATGCCAACCATGATGCCAGCCTTGTTGCCCTCCTCGATGATGCGCTTGATGGAGCGCAGCACCGCGGGCTGATAGACGGTGTAAAGGTAACGCACGGCATCGTTGCCGCGGTCAGCACACATCGTGTAGCCGATGAGGTCGTTCGTGCCGATGGAGAAGAAGTCGCACTCGGCGGCAAGGTCGTCGGCGATGAGGGAGGCGGCGGGCGTCTCCATCATGGTGCCAACCTCGATGTTCTTGTTGTACTCCACGCCCTCGGCGTCGAGCTCGGCCTTGCACTCCTCCACGAGCTTCTTGACGTCGCGGACCTCGTCAAGGTCAGTCACCAGCGGGATCATGATCTTGATGTCGCCAAAGGCGGAGGCGCGGAGCAGGGCGCGGAGCTGCACCTTGTACTGATCGGCGTTGGAGAGGCAGTAACGGACGGCACGGTAGCCCATGAACGGGTTATCGTCATGGGTGAGGTGGAGGTACGGGATCTCCTTGTCGCCGCCCACATCGAGGGTGCGGATGATGACCGGCTTGTCCTTCATGCGAAGGGCGACCTTCTGGTACGCGGCGAACTGCTCGTCCTCGCTGGGGAGCTCGGTGGCATCCATGAAGAGGAACTCGGAGCGGAACAGGCCAACGCCCTCGGCGTCGCGCTCAGCGGCAACGTTGGCGTCGTCGGGGTTACCGATGTTGGCGACGAGAAGCTTCTCGAGACCGTCGGCGGTCTTCGTCGGGACGCCACGGTAGGCCTCGAGCGCGGCCTTCTCGGCAGCGGCCTTCTCGGCAAGATCCCTGAAGCCCTCAAGCTCGGCCTCAGACGGAGCGAGGACGACCTCACCGGTGCTGCCGTTCACGACGACGGTGTCGCCGTTCTTGATGAGGGAGCAAGCGTTCTCGAGCGACAGGACGGCCGGAATCTCGAGGGCGCGGGCGATGATCGCGGAGTGGGAGGTGCGGCCGCCGACCTCGGTCACGATGCCGACGACGTTCTCCTTGTCGATCGTGGCGGTCATGGACGGCGTGAGGTCGTGCACGACGACGATGGAGTCCTTGGGAAGGACGGAGAGGTCGACAAGTTCCTTGCCGAGAAGCTCGGCGAGGATGCCGGTGCGGATGTCCTGGACGTCAGCGCAGCGCTCGCGAATGAGCTGCTCCTCAGAGGCGTCGAACATGGCGTAGAACATGTCGCAGACCTCGTCGATGGCCTGCTCGGCGCACTTGCCGTCGTTGATGCGGTTGTTGACCTCATCAATCATGAAGGGGTCGTTGGCCATGGTGATGTGACCCACCATGATCTCGGCCTCCTTCTCGCCGACCGTAACCTTCATGCGGTCAGCCTGAGCCTGCGTCTTGACGCAGAAGGCATCGAGGGCGGCCTGATAGCGGGCGCGCTCCTCCTCGTCAGTGTCCTGGTGCGTGGCCGGAACGTAGGACAGATCCGGCTCGACGGCAACCTGGGCAGAGCCGATGCCGATACCGTCAGACGCGTTAACACCCTTGTACATGAATCCCCCCTGGATCTAAGTACCCTAAGTAGCAATAGAAAGGAGGGTCAGCGCAGTGCGCCGCCCTCCTTAACACGCCATTTGTGGCACGGGGCCAAGGCCCCAAAGGCGATACTACTCGCCGATGCCGCTCTTGACGAGCTCGACGGCGGCGGCGAGAGCGTCAGCCTCGTCAGCGCCATCGCACTTGATCTCAATCTCGGTGCCGCAGGAAAGGCCAGCGGCCATGAGGGCCATCGGCGACTTGCCGTTGGTCTCCTTGCCATCGGCAACGATGGTCACGGTGCTGGCGAACTTGCCCATGGCGGAGGCAAAGGTGCCGGCCGGACGCATGTGAAGACCCTGCGGATTGATGAGCGTAACCTTCTCGGAAACCATGCTGAACTCCTCTTTTTTCTTTATGGCCCTTGCGAGCCCTACCCCATAAACACTATGAGCCGACGGATACCCCCGCGACTCATCCACGTGCCTAGGTCGAGTCTAGCAGACCATGAGCACGCTGGAACCTAAATACCTGACCAGAACGCTTCCGTTCGTCATCACCATCGAATCTGCGACAAACGGCTACTCTGCGTCCTTGGCTCCCTTTGCCTCCTTGGCCTCAGGCTTTGCCTCCTTGGCCGGCTTCTTCTCCTTAGAAGCAGTGGCCTTCTTGGCAAGCTCCTCGTCCATGATCTTGGTGAGGCTGTCATAGAACTTATCGATGGTCGAGCGCTGGGCAAGGCCCTTGCTGGCAGCGGTGGCGGAACCGCAGGCGCTCGCGAAGTTGAGGGCGTCCTGATAGGACTTGCCGGCGTCGAGGCTCGCGAGGAAGCCGGCGACCATCGAGTCACCGGAGCCCGTGGCGTTCACGAGACGGCACGGCGGGCACTTGGTGATGTACTCGGTGCCATCAGCCGCGACGAGCGCAGAGCCCTCGCCACCGCAGGAGACAACGACGTTCTGGGCGCCGCGCTCGTGGAGCAGGCGCGCGTAGGGCAGGCACTCCTCCGGGGTCTCCGGGGAGACGTCGAAGAGCTTGCCGAGCTCGTGGTGGTTGGGCTTGATCATGAAGGGCTTCGACTCGAGGGACTGGAGCAGAAGCGTACCCGGAGCGTCGACGACGAAACGGATGCCACGGCCGGCGAGGCGGGTCATGATGATCTGGTACATGTCATCGGGCAGGCACTTGGGGATGGAACCCGTGAGGACGAGGGTGTCACCGGCCTTGATGCGGTCAAGGCGGCCAAACATCTCATCGACCTTGTCGTTCGGGATCTTGGGGCCCATGCCGTTGATGATGGTCATCACGATGCCGTTGAGCTTGACGTTAATGCGCGTGAAGCCCTTCTCGAGGCGCACGAAGTTGCACGTGACGCCCGCGCTCTGAAGGGTCTCGAGAATGTAGTCACCAGTGAAGCCGGCGATGATGCCGAGGCAGATGGTGTCAACGTTGAGCTCGTTCAGGATGCTGGAGACATTGATGCCGTTACCGCCACAACGAACCTCTTCGCTCGTGGAACGGTTGGTGAAGCCCATGTCGAGCGTCGTGGGGTGCATCACGTAGTCGACGGCAGGGTTGAAGGTAACGGTGTAAATCAAGGGGCGCTCCTTCCTCAGTTTTTCGCAGACTCCAGTATGACACACGAAAGGGCCCCCGACAGTGCTTTCAGGAGCCACTCAGCCAAAAAGTTGACCTCCGTTTAATGACCATATGCTGGGTTTTAGCAAAAATCTAGCCATCGGGCGCCTCAGCGCGGAGGACGAACCCGACAAGAAGTAAGGGACTCTTCTGGCGCGGCCCGAAACGCCGCCGCGCAACGAGAAATCTCCCTACTGCTCGAGGCCGGCGTTGATCGCGTCGACGACCTGGGAGGCCTCCGCGGCATCAAAGACGGAGGAGCAGAAGTTGGCATCCGAAACCATAACGGCAAGCTTCGAGAGGATGCGAAGGTGCTCGGTGCCACGCTCGCCATCGGGGATGAACAGGGCGACGGCGACCTTGACGGGAGCCTTGTCCATGGTCTCCCACTCGACGGGCTCAGCGAAGCGGAGAACGACGATGCAGGGGTCTGCAACCTCAGCGCACTTGCAGTGAGGAATGGCGAAGCCGCCCATCATACCCGTGGAACCCTCGGCCTCGCGAGCCTTGAGGGCCTCTGCGAGCGTGGACGCGTCCGCACCAACGCCGAGCTCGGCTGCCTTCTGCGCGGCAAGGTCAAGAGCCTCGTCACGAGCGGTGGCGGCGCAATCAAGAATCACGTGGTCATTGTCGAGCAGTGCCATTGGGTCTCCCCTCTCCCGGCCAGCCCCCGCCGGCCGATGTCATTCATACCGGAAGCATGGTACTCACGTGCGAGCCAGCTCGCAAATAGATGTAACCGATTTGCAAAAAGATATACCAAATTTCACAAGCGTTAGCAGGAGCGAAACGCATGGCAGTCCGGACTGTTTGCAAAACCAGGCAAGCGATATGCATCCAAGGCGCACTCGTGGCAACAGGGCCACATCGCGGCACAGCGGCCAGACCCCAGGCCGCATCACGGCACGGCAGCACGAGTCCAGAGTCACATCGCAACGCAGTAGCCAAACCCCGGCGCCGCATCGCAACACAGTAGATAGAAATAGCAAAAGGCCCCGGGATTACCGGGGCCTTGCATTCAATGGTGGACCGTCAGGGACTCGAACCCTGGACCTTGGGATTAAGAGTCCCCTGCTCTACCAGCTGAGCTAACGGTCCGTGCTATGTATCTTACACCCTGGCGAGTGCAAGCGGAAGTACATGGTGGACCGTCAGGGACTCGAACCCTGGACCTTGGGATTAAGAGTCCCCTGCTCTACCAGCTGAGCTAACGGTCCGTGCTTGTCTAAGATGGGGTGGGTGAAGGGGCTCGAACCCTCGACCTACGGAGCCACGGTCCGTCGCTCTGCCAACTGAGCTACACCCACCATCTGGCCACCTCTTTAAGTAGCTCGTCTATTATGCACACCACATCCGATCCATGCAAGGATATTTTTTAGATTTCTTTGAAGTTATGTCGAAATAAACGTTGTCCAGGCTTGTGACCAGGTGTTTCTCATCGGCTCACCCAAAAAGAAAATCAAAAATCAAAGAGGCCAGGGAACAAATTGCCCCCTGGCCTCATTAGCTCATGGTGCGCCCTGAGCGATTCGAACGCTCGACCGTCGGATTAGAAGTCCGGTGCTCTATCCAGCTGAGCTAAGGGCGCGTGACTCCGGCTTCGCTCGCCGGACAACCCATTCTAGCGCAAGACACCACGATTACGACAAGAGACATTCGCAGCTCGAGCGCCGACCCCAGTGGACGGGACACGCAGGCCCCGCGGCGGCAGGGCCATGATGGCCTGGGTGAGAAACGCTGGCCCCGCGGCAAGCGCACAGAACACGTCCTCCCCGCCCAAAAACGCCTGAGCGCAGTCTGAGCCCCTAGAGCAGGAGCTCTGCCACCTGGACGGCATTGGTGGCGGCACCCTTGCGAATCTGGTCACCACAGCACCAGAAGGTGATGCCGCGACCCTGCTCGGGGTTGGAAATGTCGCGGCGGATGCGACCGACCCAGATGAGGTCCTGGTCGCTCGTGTAGAGCGGCATCGGGTAGCGGTCGCGCGCGACATCAGCGCCGAGATCGTCGACGAGCTTCACGCCCGGAGCCGCGGCCAGGGCCTCGCGGGCGTCCTCGAGCGAAACGGGTTCCTCGAACTCCAGCGTGATGCTCTCGGAGTGCGAGCGCAGCACAGGCACGCGCACGCAGGTGCAGTTCACGCGCAGCTCGGGCAGATGCATGATCTTGCGGCCCTCGTTCTGCAGCTTCATCTCCTCGGACGTGAAGCCCTCGAACTTCTCGGAGCCAATCTGCGGAATGAGGTTGCTCGCAAGCTGGTCGACGAACGCGGTGGGCTCAGGCAGCTCCTCGCCGCGGCCGATGGCCCCCAGCTCGTTCTCGAGCTGGCGCATACCCGGCACGCCAGCGCCACTCGCAGCCTGGTACGTGCTCACGATCATGCGCGAGACGTGGCCGAGCTTGTGCAGCGGCCACGTGGGGACGAGGCCGATGATCGTGGCGCAGTTGGGGTTCGAGATGAGGCCCTTGTTCCAGGCGACGTCCTGGGGGTTGATCTCCGGGACGACGAGGGGCACGTCCTCGTCGAGGCGGAAGGCGTGGGAGTTGTCCACCACCGTGGCGCCACGACGGACGGCCTCGGGCAAGAGCGCCTTAGCGATGTCGTCATCCGCGGCGCCGAGGACGATGTCCATGCCCTCGAAGGCCTCCGGGCGCGCATCCTCGATCACGACCTCGCGGCCGCACCACTCGACGACCTTGCCCGCAGAGCGCGCGCTCGCCAAGAGCTTGAGCTCGCCCACGGGAAAGTCACGCTCGGCCAGGCACTCCAGCATCTGCGTGCCAACGGCTCCCGTAGCACCAAGGATCGCTACGTTCTTCTTGTCAGCCATAAGTTACTCCTCGTCAAGGAACGCGTCATAGACGGCGCGGATGGTCTTCTTGAAGTCGGCGTCGTTCACACCGAAGATGATGCTGATCTCCTGGGAACTCTGGGTGATGAGGCGGATGTTGATGCCCTTCTCGCCCAACTCGTTGAACAGGCGGCCCGAGGTACCGGGGCGGTTGGACATGTTGCGGCCAACCACGCTAATGAGGGCGAGGTGGTCGATGACCTTGACCTCGTCGGGCTTGAGCTCGCGCTGGATGTCGGCCACGATCGAGTAGATCTTGTCGTGCACGTCAGCGCCGTTGACGACCACGCCGAACGAGTCGATGCCCGTGGGCACGTGCTCGACGGAGACGCCATAGCGCTCGAAGATCGCGAGCGCGCGGGCGAGCAGGCCAACGGAACTGCCCATCTTGGCCTTGGCGATGTGGACCGTCAGGAAGTCCTTCTTGCCGGCGATGCCCGTGATGACGGGGTCGTCCTCGGTGGGCTCGACACGCTCCTGGATGATGGTGCCGCGCTCCTCTGGGTGGTTGGTGTTGAGGATCGCGATGGGGATGTTGGCTTCACGCACGGGGAAGATCGCCTCCTCGTGCAGGACGCTCGCGCCCATGTAGGAGAGCTCGTGCATCTCGTCGAAGGTGATGCGGCGAATGGCGCGCGGGCGCTTGACGATGCGCGGGTCGGCCGTGAGGAAGCCCGAGACGTCCGTCCAGTTCTCGTAGAGGTCCGCGTTGAGGGCGCGAGCCGCAATGGCGCCCGTGATGTCGCCGCCACCACGGCTGAAGAGCTTGATGTCGCCCTCGCTCGTGGCGCCATAGAAGCCCGGGAGCACGAAGCTGCCCTCACGCACGACGAGGTCATGGATGCGGTCGCAGGTGCGTTCCATGTCGAGAGACCCGTCGTGGTGGAAGCGCACGTACTCGGCGGCGTCCGCGAACGGAAGGCCCAGGTACTCGCTCATAAGTCGGGCGGTGAAGTACTCGCCGCGGCTCACGATGTACTCGGTCGAGTATTCCTTGATATGCGCGGCGAACTCGTCGAACTTCTCGGCCATGGGATAGCTGAGGCCAAGCTCGGTCGCGATGTCGACGAAGCGCTGCTTGATATCCGCGAGAAGCGGGGTGCAGTCGACGTGATAGGTGCGGTGCGCGTCGACCAGATAGAGGAGGTCAGTGATCTTGTTGTCCTCGGAGTTGCGTTTACCCGCGGCAGAGACCACCACGAAGCGACGGCCCTCGTCAGCCTCGATGATGCGCTTGACCTTCTTGAACTGGCCGGCGTCTGCGACACTCGATCCGCCGAACTTGGTGATCTTGATCATGTGACTCCTCGTCAAGGTCGATCCCTGAGCGCCTTTGCGCCCCGTTCCAAACCTCCGCCAGGCAACCCGCCTGTTACCAAACGGTCTCAGCTGGGCTTTGAGCGGCCCGGATGCCACTCCCCGCGTTATTATGCGGAAAACGTCCTGAGCGCCCGCGGAAACAGGTTCGCGGGCAAACGCGCCGACACGCAAGGAGAAGAGCAGTGACTACGTTCTACCACAGCACACGCTCGCGAAACGAATCCTTAACAAGTAAGCAGGCAATTCTCGAGGGTATCGCCCCAGACGGAGGCCTGTTCGTTCGCGATGACGTCGCCGAGGGCGCGCCTTCGCTCGAGAGCCTGCTCGCCGGCACCTATCAGGACCGCGCGCGCCTCGTCCTCGGCCACCTCCTCGACGACTTCACCGCCGAGGAGATTTCCGGCTGCGTCGACGCCGCGTACGGCCCCAACTTCGACTCCCCCGCCGTAACGCCCGTCGTCCCCTGCGGCAACGATTGGACGCTCGAGCTGTGGCATGGCCCCACGAGCGCCTTCAAGGACATCGCTCTCCAGATGCTCCCGCAGCTCATGCGCGTCTCCCGCGAGGGTGACGGCCGCGGCGTCATGATCGTCACCGCGACGAGCGGCGACACCGGCAAGGCAGCCCTCGAGGGCTTCGCCGACGTTGCCGGCACCGGCGTCACCGTCTTCTACCCCCACGGCAAAGTCTCTGACGTCCAGCGTCTCCAGATGGCCACCCAGCGCGGCGAGAACGTCGCCGTCTGCGCCATCGAGGGCAACTTCGACGACGCCCAGACCCAGGTGAAGCGCATCTTCGCCGACGCGGCCCTGCGGGATCGCCTCGCGGAGAAGAACGTCGTGCTGTCGAGCGCCAACTCGATCAATGTGGGTCGCCTCGTCCCGCAGGTCACCTACTACTTCGACGCCTACGCCCAGCTCGTGGCCGCGGGCAAGCTCAAGAGCGGCGACGCGATCGACTTCTGCGTGCCCACCGGCAACTTCGGCGACGTGCTCGCCGGCTACTACGCCAAGCTCATGGGCCTGCCCGTGCGCAAGCTCATCGTCGCCTCCAACGCCAACGACGTCCTGACGGACTTCATCGCCACCGGCACCTATGACCGCAGGCGCCCCTTCCACAAGACCATCTCACCCTCGATGGACATCCTCGTGTCGTCCAACCTCGAGCGCCTGCTGTTCTACCTGTCCGACGGAGACTGCGAGCTTGTGTCCTCCCTCATGAAGGACCTTGCCGAGCAGGGCTTCTACACCGTGCCCGAGCATGTCCTCGATCGCCTGCACGAGACGTTCGAGTGCGGACGCGCCGATGACACGACTACGCGCGAGACGATCCGCGAGACCTGGGAGCGTCACGGCGCCATCCTCGACCCGCACACCGCCGTCGCCCGCCACGTCCTCGAGGCTCGCCCGGCGGACGGCGTCGCCCGCGTCTGCCTCTCCACGGCAAGCCCCTACAAGTTCTCCGCGAACGTCCTCGCGGCACTCGGCCACGACACGACCGACATGGACGGCTTCGAGTGCATGGACGCGCTCTTCGAGGTCACCGGAGCCAAGGTGCCCGAGGCGCTCTCCGCCCTGCGTGACGCTCAGGAGAGGTTCTCCGACGTGGTGAGCGTTCCCGAGATGAGCGGCTACGTCGAGGACGCGGCGGCGAGGATCCTCGCATGATCCGCATATCCGTCCCCGCCACCAGCGCGAACCTCGGCATAGGCTATGACACGCTGGGCATGGCGGTCTCCCTCTACTCGCACTTCACGTTCGAGCGTGCCGACGAGCTCACAATCACCGGCTGTCCGGAGGAGTTCCGCAACGCCAACAACCTCGTCTACGTCTCGCTCGTCGATGCGCTGGCAGAGTGGGGTGAGGAGCCCTTTGGTGTCTCGATCGACATCCAGACCGAGGTGCCCGTCGCCCGCGGCCTGGGGTCTTCGAGCACCTGCGTTGTCGCCGGCATCATGGCCGCGGCGGCGCTCACTGGTCACACCGTCACGCGCGAGGAGCTCGTGGCGATGGCGACGCGCGTCGAGGGCCACCCTGACAACGTCGCGCCCGCGATCCTGGGCGCAGCCGTGTGCTCGTTCACCCCTGATGGCCGCCTGCCGCGCTGCCTGCGCTATGACGTGAGCGACCGCCTCCGTTTCGTCACGGTGATCCCTCCCTATGAGGTTCACACGAGCGAGGCGCGCAAGGTCGTGCCACAGGAGGTCCCGCTCTCGACCGCTGTCTGGCAGATGGGCCGCGTCGCGGGCCTGACCCGCGGCCTCGAGACAGGTGACGCCTCGCTCATTGCGGACGCCAACGACGACCGCCTGCAGGAGCCCTACCGCCGCGCCCTCATCCCGGATTACAACGCCATTCGCGAGACCTGCCTTGCGGGCGGAGCGAAGACGATGTGGATCTCTGGCTCTGGCTCGACCCTCATGGCCGTGACGGATGACACGATCGTGGCCAAGTTCCTGCAAGTTCGCCTCAAGGAGCGCTTCCCCGAGTGCGAGACGCACATCCTCACCTGCGACACTTGCGGCGCGCAGATCGAATACCTGTAGTGACGAACATCCCGAAGGCGATGCCCACACAGTCGAGCGCCACGTCCGAGAGCTGGCCCGAGCGGCCTGGCACGAAGCGCTGGAGGGTTTCGTCCGCTGAGGGTGCGATCACGCCCGGGACGACCTGACGCCACCCGGGACGAACTTCCTCCGGTGTGCTGCCGAGAAGGACTCCGAGCAGGGCGTATTCGAGAAAGTGCCCCGCCTTGCGCACAAGGAAGGACATGAGGGTCGCGTCCGTGACGCCAAGTGACTCGAAGGCAGGACGTAGGATGTCGACGACAACGGCGCTCTGAGCCGTGGATTCTGGTCCCGGGAAGAGCGACCTGCTCCAAATGAACAAGACCCATGCAAAGACGAGAAGCCACCGCACCCAAACGGGGACGCGGTGGCTTTTGGTTTTGCTGGTTGGGGCACCGTCACGACTGTCAGCGGCTCGCGAGGCGCCAGGCTCGGTAAGAGCCACCCCTAGCCCTGCAGCGCGAGGTGGCGAGCGGGAATATCGGCCGTGCCACCGTCGATAACCTTGAAGCGCTTGCGGATGCTGTGATGCGCGAGTTTGCGGACGCTCTTGCTCTCGTTACGGGCAAGTTCCTCGTCAACGAGCATGTCGACGTAGCTATCGGTGTCCGTAACGTCAGGACGACCAGCCTGCGGCTTGAACGCCATGAAGATGGTGTCCGGCTCGAGGTGATCGACCTCGTCCAGTTCCTCGTCGAAGGAGGCCGGAGAGGGCGCGGGCACAGCGTTGGCGGCAGCCATGGCGATGTCCTCGTTGGTACGCTCGTCAAGCGCGGCGAGGGCAACGGCCCACAGGTCCTGCTGCTGGTCGCTCCAGCGCTGGCCCTGGGCGGGGAACGCCTCGGCCGGGTCGGCGAGACGGGTCGCGATGACCTCGCGGTCGCGCCTGGGCTCGACGGCGGCGGGAGCGGGGTGCGCAGAAGCGGAAGGCGCGGGCTGCGGAGTCGCCGGCTGGGCGGGCTGCGCGGAAGCGGAGGACGCGGGCTGAGCAGCCTGCGCAGGCGCAGGCGACTGCTGCCTAGCCGCGGCCTGGGCGGCCTGCGCGACCCAAAGGTCCTTCGCTGCGGCAGCGGCGGCGGGCGTCTGGGCGCAGAAGAGCACGGCGCTGTTATCCGCCAACCCTTCGTTCACAGACTCCATGCCTGCAACGGAAGCCGTCGCAGGGCGCACCTCGTTACCAAACGCCTGGTCCCACCAAGCCTCCCCCACGTCACCAACGCTGCCATCGGCGCGCGCGATGACGGGGAGTCCCTCCATCTTCGCAGCTCCGAGGCGCTCCTGGAGAACGCTGGCAACGCCCTTTGCACGCGCGGCCATGCGCTCAGCGAGAGTGATCTTGCGGACATAGTCCTCCGCGACGTCGGCGTAGTCGACGGAATCCGAGCCCTTCAGCCAGGAGTTCCAGGCGGCGTCCGCCTCGGCATCGCTCATCACGCCGTAGTGCGAGGGAACGGTGTAGTGGGTCCCCTTCTGCCCCTGAGCAGTGGCGGATGCGGGGGCGGTGTGGCCGGACGCGGAAGCTGCGGGGGCGGCGTGGTTGTTTGCAACGGGCGCGGCGGTCGCGCCCTCTGACGCGGCTGCGGCCACGTGCGGCGCGGGCTGGACGCGGATGTTGCCCGTCTGCTCCCAAGATCCGGTCATGCCACGCTGCGTGCTGCGCGCGGCATGACGAGGCTGGCACTCGGATGCAACAGCCGCCGAGGTCTCCCCGGCGCCGACGGACGAGAGGGTCCCGGTGGCATCTTGGCCAGACATGTCCCAAGCGGAGGGAGCTGCCTGACCATTAGCCCCCCGCATACGACCCGCAGAGTCAACGGCAGCCCGGCGGCGCGTCTCTGCCATGCGCGTGACTACGAGTGAGGTGCCGCTGGCGATAACCGCACCGGCGATGCATCCGGCAGCAAAGCTAAGGCCGGGATCGATCCTAGAGACGTCTTGGCCCAGAACCGTAAGCGCATTGGCACACGTGGGGGTCGCCCACGCAGCAACGCCGGCCAGACCGGCACAAATGGCAGGGCTCGTGTGCCTGCTCGTCATGACCAAACGCCTCCCTCGCGGAGGCGACGGCGCACGCAGATTGTCCACTGGATTGCGACGACGGGCCCGCCAGGCATCTGGCGGCCAATCGGGCAACGGCTTAGTGTGTTTGGTCTGCGTGTACCGTCGCTCGAACAATTATTCCTCATGGTGCATAGGCACCTCGTGGCGCGAAGGCTGCTTTTGCAGCACGTAGGCACCAGTAGAATGACTATACATCAGCGAGTCATTATAGTGCGGGGGAATGCGCCTCAGGCAGTGAATTCTTGGAGGGGAAGCTGCAAGCGCGTCCGCGCAACCGCCGCATGACGCCACGAACAGCAAAACGGTCGCGCTGACGCTTTCAACGCCAACGCGACCGCATGTCACTCGATTCAGCCGGCGCACGCCCAGGGAACGTCACACCCCCGGTACGACAAGCCGTTACAGCGAGTCGACGTACTCCGACTGCTGGGCCTTCTTGGCCGAGCGGATGAGGAACTCCTCGTTCGTCGCCGTAGCACGAAGGCTCTTGACGAGAGAGGCCTCGGCACGCTCGATGTTGTTCATGTTCGCGAGGATGCGACGGAGGCCCCAGACGAACGGCTGGAGATCCGCGTCGATGAGCAGGTCCTCGTTGCGCGTGCCGGAGGCAACCGGATCGATTGCCGGGAAGATTCGCTTGTCGGCAAGCTCACGGTCGAGCTTGAGCTCCATGTTGCCGGTACCCTTGAACTCCTCGAAGATGACCTCGTCCATCTTGGAGCCAGTCTCGACAAGGGCGGAGGCGAGGATGGTCAGGGAGCCGCCGTTCTCGATGTTGCGCGCCGCGCCGAGGAACTTCTTGGGCGGATAAAGCGCCGCGGAGTCAACGCCACCGGACAGGATGCGGCCGCTTGCGGGAGCAGCGAGGTTGTAGGCGCGGGCAAGGCGCGTGATGGAATCGAGGACGACCACGACGTCGCGGCCCATCTCAACCAGGCGCTTCGCGCGCTCGATTACGAGCTCGGAGACCATGGTGTGGTTCTCGGCAGGCATGTCGAACGTCGAGGCAACGACATCGCCCCTGATAGAGCGCTGCATGTCGGTGACCTCTTCGGGGCGCTCGTCGACAAGCAGGCAGATGAGATAGACCTCGGGGTTATTGGCGGCAATGGACTCGCAGATGCGCTTGAGTACCGTGGTCTTGCCGGCCTTGGGCGGGCTCACGATCAGGCCGCGCTGGCCCTTGCCGATAGGAGCCACGAGGTCAATGGCACGGCCGGTGATGGAGTCACGGCCATGCTCCATGCGGAGGCGCTCGTTGGGATAGACGGGCGTAAGGTCGCGGAAGCGCGGGCGCGAGCGGACAAGCTCGGGCTCGAGGCCATTGACCGTGGCGATCTTGTAAAGCGCGGGGTACTTGTCGTTGGGGCGGCTCGGGCGGACGGTTCCCTCGATCCAGTCGCCGCGGCGAAGGCCCATGTGCTTGATCATCTGCTGGGGAACGAAGGCGTCGTCGTCACCGGCCATGTAGTTGCCGGTACGTACGAAGCCATAGCCCTCGCCCGTGATGTCAAGCACGCCGGCGACGTCGCGAAAGCCCTCGGCACGCGCGGCGGCAACGTAGACCGCCTCAGCGAGCTGGGCCTTGCGGATGCCCACGTACTCAACGCCGAGGTTAACCGCCTCGCGACGCAGCTCTGCCACGAGCATGGAGGCGACACGCTCGCGAGAAAGCGTGGGGCCGCCGTTGTTGTTGCCCGCGTTGTTGCCGTTGTTGTTGTGGCGATTACGGCGGCGGTTGTTGCCTCCGTTGTTGTTCTGGAACTGACGCTGGCCCTGCGCGTTCTGCTTGTCGAAACCGCGGCCCGGGCGAACGTCACGGCGGTCGCGCTGATAGCTGCGCTGCTGCTTGTCAGCGTTCTGGCCGCTTGCCTGCGGGTAGGCGTTCTGGCCTCCATCGGACGCAGGGGCGGAAGCCTGGTCACGGTCCTTGCGGGCGCGCGAACGACGACGCTTGAACGCGCCTTCGTCACCAGCAGCGTCAGCCCTGGGGGCGACGTCGGCTTTGGGAGCGGCATCCGTCTTGGGAGTGGCAGACGCCTTCTGCGCGGCGTCGGCCTTGGGAGCGACGTCAGCCTTGGCGGCGTGGGCCCTGGGTGCGTCATCAGCTTTGGCGGCGTGGGCCTTGGGAGCGGAGTCTGTCTTGGATGGCGCCTCGCCCTTGGCCGGGTCGGCCTTGGTGGCACGGGCCTTGGGAGCGTCAGCCTTCGGGGCGGTATCAGCCTTCTGAGCGGCAGGGGCCTTAGCAGCAGCGTCGCCCTTAGACGAGGCGGAAGCCTCCTGGACGGCATCGGTCTTGCGCGCGCGAGGACGGCGGCGCTTTGGTGCCTGCGGAATCTCGTTGTTCTCTTCTGTCACGTGGGTGACCCTTCGAATCGGGCGAACTCGTCGCCTCCCACCCCACGCTGCTAACGCGGCATTGTCCTGCGAAAGTAGAGCCTGAGGTTGGGGAAAATAGTGGGCGCCGCAAAAGCGCGGCACAACGTAGGCCTAAAGGCCTGATTTCCTCGACTATAACACTCGCCACAGTATCGTGCGAGCAAAACGTTACTTCACCGGCGTCCGGCATTAGTTCGAGTCCAAGCGATGCGATCGGCACCCAGTTGCTCGTCGCCGCACAAGCACGAGTTGAGCGTCAGTCGCGCGGCAGAATCGCAAGCGCAACCAAGCGAGCCCCAAACAAAGGCGCCCGCCGGGACAACTCCCAGCGGGCGCCAAGCAATCTATCTAGCGAACGTCACGCGCTACATACGCTCCGGAGCAGAGACGCCGATGAGCGAGAGCGTGAGCGCGAGCACGCGACGGGCGGCATCGCACGCGGCAAGGCGGGCCTTCGAAACGGCCTCGTCGACCGGACGACCCTCACTCGGCAGCACCTGGCAGGCGGTGTAGAACGAGTGGAAGCTACCAGCGAGCTCCTGCGCGTAGTGCGTGAGGCGGAACGGCGCGCGGTCACGGGCGCAGCTCTCGACCAGGTCGCCAAACTCGCCGAGCTTACGCGCGAGGGCGGCCTCGGTGGGATCGGTGAGGACGGAGAGGTCGCAGTCGATCGGGCAGGCGCGAGAGGCAATCTCGTCCATGCCGAGCTCGGCGGCCTCCTCGGCAGTGACGCCGGCGGCGCGGCGCAGGATCGAGCAGATGCGGGCGTGGGCGTACTGAACGTAATAGACCGGGTTGGTGTTGTCCTGGCGCTTCACGGCCTCGATATCGAAGTCAATCATCTGGTTGGAGCTCTTGGAGACGAGCGTGAAGCGCGTGGCGTCAGCGCCCACCTCGTCGAGCAGCTCGCGCAACGGGACCATCGTGCCCTTACGCTTGCTCATCCTGACGGGCTGGCCGTTGCGCAGCAGGTTCACGAGCTGACCGAGAAGGACCTCGAACTTGCCCCCATAGCCGAGGGCGTCGGTCGCGGCGCGCACGCGGGCGATGTAGCCGTGGTGGTCAGCACCCCAGACATCAATGACGTGGTCGACGCGCTCATACTTGTTCCAGTGGTAGGCCACGTCGGAGGCAAAGTAGGTGTAGGCGCCGTCAGCCTTCACGAGGACGCGATCCTTGTCGTCGCCAAAGTCAGTGGAGCGGAACCAGAGAGCGTCGTCCTTCTCGTAAAGGTAGCCCTGCTCGCGGAGACGTGCGAAGGCGCGGTCGACGGCGCTCGTGCCGCTCGCGTCCTTCTCGTACAGAGAGCGCTCGCTGAACCACACGTCAAAGCTGGTGCGCATATCGTCGCAGGTCTGGCGGATGTCCTCGAGCATGAGCTTGTAGCCGCGCTCGCGGAAGGAGATCATGCGCTCGGAGGCGTCAGCGTCGACCCAGCGGGTGCCGTCGGCCTCCATGAAGTGGGCGGCGAGGTCGATGATGTAGTCTCCGCCGTAGGAGTCGGCGCCGAGGGACTCGCGGAAGGCGTCCATGTAGGGGTGGCTCTCAGGGTGCTCGTCAGCCTCGTCAGAGACGAAGGCGGCCCAGTCGGCGATGAGGGCCTCGTGGGCGGCGTGCGCGTCGATGCCCTTCTCGTCCATGATCTGGGCGAGCTGGAGATAGCGCGCGGACACCGAGTTGCCAAAGGTGTTCATCTGGTTGCCGTGGTCATTCACGTAGTACTCGCGCTCGACCTCGTAACCGGCGTGGTCGAGAACGCGGGCGAGGGAATCGCCGAGCGCGGCCCAACGACCGTGGCCGATGTGCAGCGGACCGACGGGGTTGGCGGAGACGTACTCGACCTGGACGTGCTGGCCGGCACCGAGGTCAGAGCGGCCAAAGTCCTCGCCCTGCTCGCGCACGGTGCGGAAGATCTCGTTACCGGCAGCAACAGACAGGTAGATGTTCACGAAGCCCGGGCCAGCGACCTCGACGCGATCGATCTCCGGAGCCTCGGGGAGGTGGGCGGCGATGGCCTCGGCGATCGCGCGGGGCGCCATGTGGGCGACCTTGGCGCTGCGGAGGGCGACGGTGCTCGTCCAATCGCCGTTCGCGGAATCCGCGGGGCGCTCGAGGCCGAGGTCCGCCACCTCGAACTCAGGCAGCTCGCCTGCAGACTGTGCCTCGGCCAGTGCAGCCCTGACCAGCTTCTCGATCGTCTCGACCACGATGCGTCCTTCCAACGTGCGCGCGGCCCCAGAGCGGGGCCGCGAATTAACATTTCGTGCCGTAAAGCGGCTATGAGTGTAGCAAAAGCGAGCCTGGGGAACGTCACCAGGCGCGAGGTCCTCGACACAGCCTGCCAGGCAGCGTCCTAGCGAATGGGCGACGAGGCAATGCGCTCCTCGCGTGCGAGCCTCACGCGCAGCGCGGCGAGGTTGTCCTCGACGCCCACGGGATAGAGCTGCGGGTTCAGGAAGCGCTTCACCGCTGGGTCGAGACGCATGAGCGCCTCGCGACAGGCGCGACGAGACTCCGTGAGCGTCGGCCTCTCGCCGATACCACGGCCGTCCTCCACCATCTGAACGAGTAGGTCGTGCCCCTCGTAGGCACCAAAGTCATAGCTGACCTCGGAATCGGTCACGTTCACGGCGAGGGCGCAGTTGGTCCCGGCCATCGTCTCGTCATAGATGACGTCGCCCACGGGGCAGCCGGAGCCATCGACGAAGCGCTTGACCTGCTGGATGCCAGGGATAGTGCGCTTATAGGCGACCTCGGACAGCTTCATCGTGGGGCGCCACTCCGCCTCGCCCGCCTTGCGTACGGCAGCAAGCTTGTACACGCCACCAAGGGAGGGCTGGGGGTCGCACGTGGCGAGCTTTGTACCCACGCCAAACGAGTCGATCGGCGCGCCCTGGGCGAACAGGGACTGAATCGTGTACTCGTCGAGGTCATTCGAGACGGAGATCTTCACGTAGGGCAGACCAGCCCCGTCGAAGGCCTCGCGCGCGTACTTGGAGAGCTTGGCGAGATCGCCCGAGTCGATGCGGATGGCCGCGAGGCGCTCGCCGGCGGCCTCCATCTCCTTGGCGACGGTGATCGCGTTCTCGATGCCCTGGCGAACGTCGTACGTATCGACGAGCAGGACGCAGTTCTTCGGCATAGAGCGCGCGAAGGCGCGAAAGGCCTCGATCTCGGACGGGAAGGCCATAACCCAAGAGTGGGCGTGGGTGCCGAAGACCGGAATGCCGTAGATCTTGCCGGCGAGGCAGTTGGAGGTCGAGTTGGCACCACCCACGAACGACGCGCGCGCGACGGCGAGGCCGCCATCCGGGCCCTGTGCTCGACGCAGGCCAAAGTCTGACACGACATGGCCCTCTGCCGCCTGGACGACGCGAGCGGTCTTGGTGGCAACGAGGGTCTGGAAGTTCACGAGGTTGAGCAGCGCCGTCTCAATGAGCTGGCACGCCGCCATGGTGCCCTGCACGCGCACGAGCGGCTCGCGCGGGAACACGACCTCGCCCTCCGGCACGGCCCAGACGTCGAGGTTGGGCGTGAACTCGGCGAGCCAGTCGAGAAAGCCCTGCTTGAACATCGCGCCGCCGCCGGGAGCCTGGATGCTCGCGAGGTAGGCGATGTCCTCGGGCGTATAGCGGAAGTTCTCGACAAGCTCAGCGATCTGGCCCGTGCCGCACGCTACGGCATAGCCGCCGTCAAACGGGGCGTCACGGAAGAAGACGGTGAAGCACGCCTCCGCGTCCATGAGGCCGCTCTCCCAGAATCCCTGGGCCATCGTGAGCTCATAGAGGTCCGTGTTAAGAGACACATCGGTGGGCTTGGTTACGTCGGTGAGAGACATACGCCCTCCCCTTTCGTCTGGCGCCCTGACGGCGCGGTTTGGAGCCTTGCGCCACAGCTGGCGCGGAGGGTTGCCCTAATTGGTGATGAGTCCGCCGCCGACAACCTGCACGACAAACCAAGCGATAAGCAGCGCCACGAAGAGAAGCACGAGCTTCTGGGCGAGGGGCATCTTGAGATCCTCGTCAGGCTCCATGTACTCGCGGGCGCGCTCTCGCCTCGCGGCATCGCGGGCATCCGCATCCGCCTCGGCCTGCTCGGCACGAAGACGCTCGAGCTCGGCCTTTTGGGCCGCGGCCTGGGCGGCATTCTCGCGCGCAGCCTTCTCGGCGCGAAGGCGCTCGAGCTCGGCGCGCTCCTCGTCAGTGAGGGGGGCCTGTTCGTCTGCCATGTGAACTCCTTTGCGAGTCATCATCAATCCTAGAGAGTCTATCCCTTTTGGGCATGGCTCAGTCCGTCAGGGGCAAGACCGCGGTTGTCGGCAGCAAGCTCCGGTCCCCGGCCGCGACGCGGGGCACTAACCCGTGGGCCTCGGCCGCGACGCGGGGCACTAGCTCGCAAGCTCCGGGCCCTCGACTCCAGTCGCGTCGAAAGCGGGCACGAAGCTCTCCGAGACCGTGCCTCCCTGCTGCCACCACATGCGCTCGAAGCCCAGGTCGTCGGCATGATCGAGCACAACCTCGTACTCGTCGTCGCCTAGTGCGCGAGCGAGGTCTCCCCCGCGCTCGCGGCACGCTGCGTTGGGCGTGTACTGGTTCATGACGGAGAGGTCCGCCTCGTTGCCACAGATGTCCCAGACGCGGTCGAGGACCGCGAGCGAGTCATCCACGTGACCCGGCAGAACGAGATGACGCACGATGATGCCGCGAAGTATCCTGCCATCCTCGCCGAGTGAGCGGCCCCCGCGCGAGCGCGTGATCTCGAGCATTTCCTTGAGCGCCGCCGCCGCGACCTCCGGATAATCGCCAGCGGCAGAGAACGCACGGGCGAGCGCCGGGTCAGCATACTTGAAGTCCGTCAGCCATACGTCGACGACCTGGGCGAGGAGACGAACGGTCTCCACCGTCTCGTAGCCGCCGGTATTGCAGAGGATGGGCACCGTGAGGCCCGCCTTCCGTGCGGCCTTTGCCGCCTCGACGACCTGCGGAGCAAAGTGGTCGGGCGTGACGAGGTTGATGTTGAGCGCGCCCTGGGACTCGAGCTCGAACATCATCTGGGCGAGGCGCGCGACGCTCACGTCAATGCCGAAGTTGCCGGCGCTGATCTCCGCATTCTGACAGAAGACGCAACGCAGGGTGCAGCCGGAGAAGAAGATGGCGCCGCTGCCCGCCTCGCCCGACACGGGAGGTTCCTCCCAGAAGTGGAGTGCGGAGCGAGCCACGCGCAGGGTCGAGGTCGCTCCACACGCACCGCGGGCTCCCTCTGCCCTGTGAGCCCCGCAGGCACGCGGACAAAGGCGACACGTCTCGTATTCTCGCGGCATCTCAGCCATGGCCTCTCCCCTCGTCATATGCCGGGCGTCCGCGCGAGCGGTGGACGACGCGCGGTGGCAGCCCGCATCTGACCGGCATCGAACGACGAGCGCCACACGAGGCGCGCTCGAATGTCGTGCGCATACAAAAAGAGCGGACCACATCGTGGCCCGCTCGATAATTCCTGGTGGAGACGAAGGGAATCGAACCCTCGGCCTCTGCCATGCGACGGCAGCGCTCTCCCAGCTGAGCTACGTCCCCAGGCGCGTTTGCGCGTTGGTTATTGTACCGTGCTTGTCCCGTCTGTCAAACGAGAATCTCGCAAGAATGAAAGATTGTGTTATGAGGGCCGAGCAGAGCCCCGCCATGCAACGTAGATTATCTCGAATGGGGCGCAAGTCATCCGCGGCATAGGCGCCGTGCGTGACGTCACTCTATCCGTGCGCGATGCTGTCATAGATGAGCGGCGTAAAAACAACGTCGCTCCCCGCAGGTGCGATAATGAACCCACCTCTCAAAAGGTGGGTGCCCTCACCGGCTGTTCCGCCTTCCTCGACAACGGAGGATGCCCGTACTGAGCCTGGTATATGGGCTCCCAGGAAACGCTTGTCGGTTCACCCAGTTTGCCCTGCGGGGAGCTGACACCTTCACTATACCGAAGCCATTTATCGGTTCCAGTCTTGACATGAGATTAACCTGCTCTCCGAGATTGCGTCTTAGGGACGCGCGCCAACGCAGAGCTGGTATCATGGGTAGTTACTGTGCCGTAACAATCTGCGGCGCACTCGCGGGGCGGCAACCGCCCCGCTTCAACGTGACCGGCGCATCCGTCGGTCGAAGCACCCGGCGATCTGCCGGGCAACGGATACGAATACCCTCGCGCGCGGCGTGCCGCCCGCAGGTTTGAAAGGCTACTCGCTTGGTGAGATGGTGGATTCCCTACGCGTCGCTCTTTGCAACGGCGCTCGTCGTGACGCTGGTAACCACACCGCTCGCCCGGCTCATAGCCACTCGCCTCGGCGCGGTCGACAAGCCCAGCAAGCGACGCATCAACAAGCGCACCATCCCGCGCATGGGTGGCATCGCGATTTTCCTTTCACTCATCGCAGCCGTCATTCTCCAGTACATGGGAACGATGCACCTTCACTGGCCCATCGTCTTCATGCCCGGTCGTTTTTCGATCTACAACTACCCGATGCTCGGCCTCGCATTCCTCGTCATTTTCATGACGGGCGCGCTTGATGACGTTTTCCAGCTGAAACCCCTCGCGAAGCTCGCGGGTCAAGTTCTCGCAGCGAGCATCGCCGTGGCGGCCGGCCTCACCGTCGGCACCATCATGAACCCCATTGGCCCCGGCGAGCTCGTTCTTGGCTGGGTCGCCTACCCCATCACCGTCGTCTACCTCGTGGCCTACGTGAACATCATCAACCTGATCGACGGCCTCGACGGCCTTGCGTCAGGCATCACGTTCATCTCGTGCTGCACGCTCTTCGTGCTCGCGAACCTCGCCGGCAGACGCGACGCCGCGGCGCTCTCCATCGCCGTCGCCGGTGCCACGCTTGGTTTTCTCCGCTACAACTTCAACCCGGCGTCGATTTTCCTGGGCGACTCCGGCTCGCTGCTGCTCGGATTCTCGCTCGGTACGATCTCGCTGCTGAACGTCCGCCGCGTCGCCGGCCTCACCACGATCATCGTCCCTCTCGTCATTTCCTTCGTGCCCATCGTCGACACGCTTTCCGCGATCATCCGTCGCAAGCGCGCGCACGTGAGCGTGGGCCAAGCGGACAAGGGCCACATTCACCACCGCCTCATCCAGGACGGCTATGACCAGAAGCAGGCGGTTCTGCTCATGTACTTCTGGACGGCAATGCTGTCCGTGGGGTCCCTCATCATGACGCAGATCGAGACCGCACCGCGTATCGTCGTCTTCTGCATCCTTATCGGCGCGTCGTTCGCATTCGCCGCGCACCTTCACCTTTTCGATCCGGTGCTGCTTCACCACTACAACCCGAAGAGCGGCGAGGACGAACTCGTGACTCCCGATGACCCGGCGTTCGCAGTCGAGCAGGAGCGTCGCGAAGAGCATCGCGAAGAACGCCGAGAAGAGCGTCACGAGGCCATCTCGGACCTCCTCCACCACGACGATAAGTAGTACCGCTTGCACGGAAGCCCGCCGGCTGCGCGAGGCCGCAATCGACACGCATGTTTTCCCTAAGCACGTATATTGGCCGCGACGATACACGCGTGAGCGCGCGAAGGCGGCGTGGAGCAGCGATACGACACACATGCAGGCCTTAAACGTGCAAAACGACTGACAAGGCTCAAACGTGAAGCCGCAAAAGCCGCAGAGAGCACAAATCGACATGCTTAGCAGCTGCATATATGCCGATTGTTCGTCGTAGCCAACCGCGGCAGAATCCGTGGCGATAAATTGACACAGATGGACCGCCGCGGACTGTTTAAGTACGCAAATGGTCGCCATCGTTTGGCATTTGCCTGGTTTAACGCACATTGAGACATGCTTAAAAGCCCTAAGTGCGCGCAATAGCCAACTCGGCTTGACGGCATAAAAAGAAGGGCTCGCGTACGCGACGCGCGTGCGGCACAAAAAAGGTCCGCACGCGCGTTGCGTACGGACCTTAGACGAGCAATGTGCTTTAGACGAGTGATTTACTCGGCGTAAGCAATGGCCTTCTTGGCGACCTCGGCGAGGGCGGCGAATGCAGCCTCGTCCTCGTAGGCGATCTGCGAGAGGACCTTACGGTCGAGATCGACGCCGGCAAGCTTCAGGCCGTGCATGAAGGTGGAGTAGCTCATGTCGTTCATGCGGGCGGCAGCGTTGATGCGCTGGATCCAGAGACGACGGATGTCGCGCTTCTTGTTACGACGATCGCGGTACTGGTACTGCAGGGAGTGCTGGACCTGCTCCTTCATGCCGCGGAAAGTGCGGGAGGAAGTGCCGTAGTAGCCCTTGGAGAGCTCCTTCAGGGTATTACGCTTCTTACGACCGGCGACAGCGCGCTTGACTCGTGCCATGTGTGATCAACTCCTAGTGAAAAAAGACAGGGCTTGCGCTGCGCGCTACTTGCCCATGCGGGACGAAACGACCTTGACGTCGGCGGGGGCGAGCTCGGTCTCCTGGCGGAAGCCGCGAATGCGCTTGGGCGACTTCTTGGTGAGGATGTGGCTCTTGAAAGCCTTGGCGCGCATGATCTTGCCGGTGCCGGTCTTGCGGAAACGCTTGGCCGTACCCTTGTGCGTCTTCATCTTGGGCATGCTAGTTCTCCTTCGTATCCTTCTCGTCTGCCACTGCGGCCTTCTCGTCGAAGGCGCCCTTGATCGGCGCGACGAGCATGTGCATGTTGCGGCCTTCCATCTTGGGCTGACTCTCGACCGTGGCGTAGGGCTTGAGGTCCTCCGTCAGGCGCTCGAGCACGTTGAGACCCTGCTCGGGGTGAGCCATCTCACGACCACGGAACATGATGGTCACCTTCACGCGCGCGCCCTTCTTGAGGAAGCGCATGACATGACCCTTCTTGGTCTCGTAGTCGCCGGTGTCGATCTTGGGACGGAACTTCATCTCCTTGACCTCGACCTTGGCCTGGTTCTTACGAGCCTGCTTGGCCTTGATCGCCTGCTCGTACTTGTACTTGCCGTAGTCCATGACCTTGCAGACGGGCGGCTCCGCGTTGGGGGCAATCTCGACGAGGTCGAGGCCCTGCTCGGAAGCGATGCGCTGCGCGTCACGAACGCCGAAAAGACCCAGTTGAGAGCCATCGACACCGATAAGACGGCAGGAACGAGCGGAGATCTCCCCGTTAATACGGGGACCATCGGATTTGGCTATCTTACACACCTTCCTTTCGTTGCGGTGTGCCTGGTGGGGGCACCTCGCCGCGGTTGCGGCTTGGCCCTTGTGGGCGCCACCGCACGAAAAAACCGGAGCTGCGACATGTGCAGCCCCGGCAAGATTCAGGTAAATCGCTCCTATGATTTGAGCGTATCTTCCTTTGTCTGACCAGACAGCTGCCCGTGGCGCCGTTCAGGTGGGGCCATAAGCTCTGACCCACTTCGAATTGAGGCCGTCTGGCCACAACGGTTATGTAGTATGCCATGCCTTCACAAGACGCGCAAGCACAAAGTTGAGCATGCACCCAAATGTGAAGGCCTCCACATAGCGCGCACTCGCACGGCGGAAGGTATGAGGGTTTCCACATGGCGAACGTTCGCGAGACGAGCGACTTGTCCGCGACGCATTTGCCGTGTGATCACCACAATACGTCTTACCGAGCACCGCTGCAAAACGGCACGCCAACGTGCCAAGAAGGCGTCGTTCTCTCGCGCGGCAATCTTGTCCGCAACCTCTGCCATACTACCTCGTAGGCGAATTACGAGGAACGAGGGATTCATGACCAAGGGCTATCAAGGCAAGAGCGGACATCAGGGCACTGGTTCGCGCAGGCGTGGCAGCAAGCGCGGCAAGTCCGCAGGCAGGCAGGACGCACGCCCCCGCGAGCCCAAAGCCACTCCCGAGCCGCAGGAGCTAGATGCCGAGCTTGGCCTTCCCATCCACCTCATCGAAGCCGTTCGCTGCCAGTATGGTGAGGAGGCAACGCGCATCGAGACGGGGTGGGCATGCAGCCGTCGCGTGACCTTGCGCGCCAACACGCTCCTCGCCAGCGCGGAGCAGGTCGCCGGCGACCTTGATGCGGCTGGCATCGCCTTCACGCGCGTGCCTTGGTACGAAGACGCCTTCGTCTTGGCAGACGGAGCGCGCGAACGCGACCTCTGGGATCTCGATATGTATAAGCAGGGCAAGATCTACCTGCAAAGCCTTTCCTCCATGCTGCCCCCTCTCGCACTTTCGCCGCGCGCCGGGGCAGATATCCTCGACATGTGCGCGGCCCCCGGTGGCAAGACCAGCCAGATGGCAGCGCTCGCTCCCGGTGGGGATGGAGTCCGCGCCGCACGCGTGACGGCTTGCGAGGTCTCTAAGCCGCGCGCCGAGAAACTCGAACACAACCTTGCAAAACTTGGAGCAAAGAACGTCCAGGTCATGCGCACGGACGCGAGCAAGCTCGATGATTGGTTCTCCTTCGACCAGATTCTGCTCGACGCGCCATGCACGGGCTCCGGCACCGTCCATGTACAGGACGACCACGCGGCGCGATACCTCACGCCGGCCCTCGCGAGCGGCGTCGAACGTTCGCAGCGTGCCCTTATCGACAAAGCGCTTCGCGTACTCAAACCCGGCGGAGAGCTCGTCTACTCAACCTGCTCCGTGCTTGCGCGCGAAAACGAAGACGTGGTCAGCTGGGCGCTCTCACGTCACAAGGATTGCGAGCTGGTTGACGCCGGCTTGCCCGCTGGCGTACTTGGGTCAGAGGAGTTCTCCGTGCCCACCCTGCCATGCGGGTTGGACGGTGCCCTCACGGTGTGCCCGAGCGATTTGTTCGAGGGATTCTTCTTGGCTAAGATTCGCAAGCTTGGCTAGCCCCGTAGGCTGGCCAAGCACGCAACTAGCAAGACGAGCGATTGCCCTAAGCCTCATCCGCCATGTCGTGGCCACGCGCCTCGAACATCGAGATGATCTCATCGGGCGTGGAGTCGAGCGCGCAGGCGAGCTCCTCGAGGGACCTACGCTGCGCCTCCCTCAGCACACGCGACATAAACGTACTGGGCTTTTTGCCCTCAGCCTCCGCGGCGGCAATGCGCTGGCGCATAGTCTTGACCACGCGAACGGAATCCGGCACGCCATTCTTGAGAAGCGCCTTGAAGTGCTTCTCCTCGAGACCAGAATTGCGATCAGTGAAGTCGTCGCAGGTCAAATCGTCGTAGCCCTCGATGACCGCAAGAGCGTCCTCACGACTCACGGGAGGATGAAGCTTGTCTGCCTGGGCCTGGGGATACAGCAGCTTCGTGGTGCTGCGTCCGTCGCCAGCCTCAAGGACGAGTACGGGAAACGGCGAATCCTCGAAACCGACAACCGTGCACAGGCCCTGACCGGGATGCATGACACGCTCCCCAATTGCAAACATATCAACCTCCACGAAAGGTTCGCACTCGCTAACCTCGACAGGCGTCCGGCTCGGCCGATTCAAACGGCCCGGCCGGCTAAACCGATTAAATCGGTTAAACCCTATAGTATCACTACGATTCTGTATAACCGCAGGTAAATTCACAGTCGGCATGAGAATCCCCTGCGTAAGAGGTTGATGGTACGATGCCGCGCCGAAGATCGGGGCGCGGCGGGAGCGGCCCGCGGGCAGCGCGGGCGGCGCGGTCCAGCGAAAAGGGCCAACTGACCCACCATGAGCTCGCTGCGAGCACATGCAAGTTTATGCATATAGTTGGCTAACCTAAGCACGCCTTTTTCGCGTCAAATCAGGCTCAGCGACAAGTGTTACCGCACCACCAGAACGCCACGTTATTTCGAGCGCGCTTACAACGCTTATGCAAGTCGATTTGCACGACGAAGCAATCCAGCTACGAGGAGCTTAAACGTTGGCGGACATCCAACGCGCTTAGCGCTCTTATGCATGTCGTTTTCTACGGCGCTCCCATCGCATCACGGGGAATCGAAACGTTGGCGAGCCCTCGACACACATAATGCTCCTAAGCATGCCAATACACGCATCGAGAAAGGCACCGCGTATCCGTGGCGACCATTTGCGCGGTTAAACACATTGGCAGCACCATATGCGCGTAAATAGTCGCCACGGATTCGCGAGGCTCGGCCGCAGAGACACTTTATACGCAGATAGAGAGGTTAAGCGTGCTGATTTACCTTGCCGAATGGAGGTGACCAG
The DNA here is from genome assembly GCF_052118165.1 of Parolsenella sp. LCP21S3_E11. Classification (NCBI taxonomy): domain Bacteria; kingdom Bacillati; phylum Actinomycetota; class Coriobacteriia; order Coriobacteriales; family Atopobiaceae; genus Parolsenella; species Parolsenella sp. LCP21S3_E11. Next base: position 161,570 of record NZ_JBQKHS010000002.1, read on the forward strand.
GCGCCTCCGCCGTTCATGCGCGCTTAGCGGCTTTAAGCGTGTCGTCTTACGTTGCCGAGCGGAAGCGGGCAGGCGGCGCCAACGTATATGCACGCATAGCGGCTTTAAGCGTGTCGTCGGGCATTCCTGCCGGGCATTCTGTATACTCTTGTCCGTCGCGCGAACAGCGCGCTTAAGCCCGAGTGGTGGAATGGCAGACACGGAGGTCTCAAAAACCTCTGGGGGAAACCTCGTGCGAGTTCGACCCTCGCCTCGGGCACCAAGTATTCGGCCGGCCCCGCGTATTGCGAGGCCGGCCTTTTTCGTGGTGTCTATGCCCAAACGCGCCCAGCGGAAGCAGGCGCTCGGCCGCGCTCGCCGTAAGCAACCGCCCGGCCGTACTCGCCGCCCGTTCGCGCCAGGCGCAAACCAGTCTCAGCCGCCCGCCGCTAACCCACCCATCGCAGGTAGGGGTTGTGTCCGAGCTCCCAGCTCATCGTGGTGTCGTCACCGTGGCCGGGAAGCAGATACGTCTCCGGCGGAATCTCGCCTGCCGCACGGCGCAGGGAGTCGAGCATGGCGGGCATATCGCCGCCGCGAAGATCCGTCCTACCCACGCTACCAGCAAAGATGGTGTCACCGGTAAAGCAGATTCCCTCGGCATCGCCCTCGCCCACGAGCAGAATGCCACCCGGGATGTGGCCGGGCGTCGGGAGGACGCGGAACCTCGCCGCGCCAACGCCTACGACGTCGCCGTCCTTAAGCAGGATATCCGGCTTCGGCGCGTCATCGTCATAGTTCGCGCCAATCGATAGCTCGCGCTTGGCATGCATCGCGACATCAGCGTCAGCCGCGGAGATGGCGAACTTCGCGCCCGTGGCCTCGACCAGCCCAAGCACGCCACCCACGTGATCCACATGTCCATGCGTGGCGACCACAAGCTCGACCGGCACGTCGAGCTCCTTGGCGATAGTGGCGCCCCCATTGGCAGGGTCAACCACCAGCGCGCGGCCCTCGCTCACCACGGCGTAGCAGTTGGTCGAATGCATGCCGACCTCGACGTGGAAAAGCATGACTTTGAGCCTGCCGGACTCCACGGCCTCGACGCCGTCCAGTCCCATAGCGCCCGCATTGTAGATGCCCATGCCGGCTATCTCCTCCCGTGAATCGAGCTCGCGCCCTCACCAGGCATGATGCGCCGCGCGTCATAGACGGAGGGCACGCGGCCGATCGTGGCAAGCAGCGTGTCGAGCAGGTTCGCGTCGCTGATGGCGATGAGGAAGCGGAGCTTCGCCACGCCATGCGAGTTGGTGTTCGTCGCGGCGGAGAGGATGTTGCCACCCGCGTCGCCCACGGCGATCGTAACGTCCTTGAGCAGACCCATGCGGTCCGTCGCCTCGACGACGATCTCGACCTGGAACTGCGTGGCGCCGGAGGTATCCCACTCGACGTCGATCATGCGCTCCGGGTGAGCCATGAGGCCCTTCACGTTGGGACAGTTCGCACGGTGGACGGACACGCCGCGACCACGCGTGATGAAGCCCACGATCTCGTCGCCTGCGACGGGGTTGCAGCAGTGCGCGAGGTGGACGAGGAGGTCAGCGTCGCCCTTGGCGACGACGCCACAGCTCGTGCGCTTGCGACCATCGCCAGGCTTGCGACCGCGCGTGGCGCGCGTCTGCTTGTTACCGACCATCGGCACGTCCGCATCGAAGAACTGCTGGCGGGCGGCATTGGCCTCGGCGTTCGCCTTCTGCTGGGCGGCGAGCACTTCCTCGGGCGAGCCTTCCTCGAGGATGGCCTCGACCTTGTTGGCAACGGACTTGGCAGTGAGCTTGCCGTTCGCGATGGCGGCGAACATGTCGTCCGTGGTCTTGAACGACTGAGCCTCGGCGGCGCGGTTGAGTGCCTTGACGCTCCTCGGCGTGGAGATGCCATAACCACGCTTGCGCAGCTCTCGGGCGAGTTCGCCACGACCGGACTCCGCGTCGTCAGACTTGGTCGAGGCGGCGAAGTACTTGCGGATCTTGGCGCGCGCGGAGGGCGTGGCCACAATGTTCATCCAGTCGCGGCTGGGCTTGGAGTTCTTGTTGGTGAGAATCTCGATGCGGTCACCCGTGGCAAGCGGCGTGGTGAGCGAGACCACGCTGCCGTTCACCTTGGCGCCCACGCAGTGGTTGCCCACCTCGGTGTGCACCTGATAGGCGAAGTCAAGCGGCGTAGAACCCGCACGCAGGCTCATGACCTCGCCCTTCGGCGTGAAGACGAAGATCTCGTCGCCAAAGAGGTCGACGCGTAGGTCCTCGAGGAACTCATGCGGGTCAACCATGTCGTCCTCGACCGTCCAGTCGAGGCTGCGGCGGATCCAGGAGATCTGCTTGTCAACGCTCTTGTCATCCTGGCTCATGTTGCCCTGCGAGTTGCCGGCACGCTTGTAGAGCCAGTGGGCGGCGATACCATATTCGGCCTGCTCGTGCATTTCACGCGTACGAATCTGAATCTCGATGGGGCGCGCGTCCGGGCCAACCACCGTCGTGTGGAGCGACTGGTAGCCATTGGGCTTGGGCGTGGCGATGTAGTCCTTGAAGCGGCCCGGCAGCGGGTGCCAGAGCGAGTGGACGGCGCCAAGCGCGCTGTAGCAGTCGCCCACGGTGTTGAGGATGACGCGCAGGGCGATGAGGTCGTAGATGTCCGAGAACTCCTTGCCCTTGCGCTTCATCTTGAGGTAGATACTCCACAGGTGCTTCGGGCGTCCCGTGATTTGGATGCCATCGAGACCGACGCGGCGAAGCTCGTCAGTGAGGGTCTTGATGGCCTCCTCGGTGTCACGCTCGCGTTGGTCGCGGGAGTCCTGCACCATGCGGGCGATGCGCTGGTATTCCTCGGGCTCGAGATAGAAGAAGGCGAGGTCCTCGAGCTCCCACTTGATGGAGGAGATGCCGAGACGGTCCGCGAGTGGGGCATAGACGTCCATCGTCTCGTGAGCCTTGAAGACGCGGCGATCGGGCGGGAGGGCAGCCAGCGTGCGCATGTTGTGCAGGCGGTCAGCGAGCTTGATGATCACGACGCGAATGTCGCGGCTCATCGCGAGGAACATCTTGCGTAGGTTCAGCGCCTGCTTGGCATCCATCGAATCGACCTCGATGGACGTGAGCTTCGTGACGCCGTCGACGAGCTCGGCCACCGTCTCGCCAAAGAGCTCGGAAAGGTCCGAGAGCGTGGCGGGCGTGTCCTCGACCGTATCGTGGAGCAGGGCCGCGCAGATGACGTCCTCGTCCATGTGAAGGTCATGCGCGAGGATGAGAGCCACTTCGACGGGATGGTTGATGTAGGGCTCGCCGCTCCTGCGCCTCTGGTCGCGGTGGAACTCGGCGGCGAAGCGATAGGCCTCGTCGACCTTGGCCATCTCCTCCGGAGTGAGGTAGCGCGAGCAGGTCTTGCGCAGCAGTGGGTAATCGTCCGCGCCGACCTCTGGCGCACCCTCGGGCGGAGCGGTAACGTGTCGCTCGACATCCGTCGCGGCCTCGTGCTTGGTGTCAGCCATGGGGCTCACTCCCCTCCCTCGCGCGCCATCGTCCCAAAACCGGGAACGATGGGCCTGTTGATGCGCCCGATCAGCTCTTCGGGCGTCGCTGAGAGCACCCAGTCGCGGAACTCACGGAACTCGGCGCCAGACCTCATGCCCTCAAGGTAGCGGATTGACTGGTCAAGTTCCATACGCTCGGGCGATTCCGCCATGCGAATCCGACGCTGCGTGCCATATCCCTCGACCGTCAGAAAGCCCAGGTCGCGGAAGATCGCGATCCCCGCGGAGACCGACCGTTCCTCAAGGCCGCACCCTGGGGTTATCTGGAGACATGCATCGAGTAGCTCGGCGTTCGTGTGCGCGATGCTGCCCTCGCCCGCAGCGGCGGCACGCGCGGAGAGCGAGCGGAGCGCGCGCCACAGGCAGACGAGCTCGTCTCGGCCGGGTGCGTAGGAGGACAGGATGCGCTCGTTCACGCGGGCGTCGCGGGCGCCAAACATCAGGTGAATGGTCGCGGGCTTGCCGTCACGGCCGGCGCGGCCGCTCATCTGGTTGAACTCCACCGCGCCGAAGGGCATGTGGTAGAGCATGACGTGACGGATGTCGGGCAGGTTCACGCCCTCGCCAAAGGCGCTCGTCGAGATGACGCAGGTGAGCTCTCCGGCGCGGAAGGCGTTCTCCACGCGGTTGCGCTCGGCACGGGTAAGGCCCGCGTTGTAGAAGGCGATGTGGGGCGCGAGCTCGGGATTCGTCTTGCGAAGCGCGCGGGCGAGCACGACGGACTGCTCGCGGGAGTTCACGTAGGCGACGCACTTCTCCCCCGTGCTGGCGATTGCGGTGAGCGCCGCATCGCGGTCACGGAGCTCGCGCGAGTCATCGAGGACGAGGTTCTCGCGACAGGTGTCGTCGACGAACACGCTCTCGATCGAGGCCAGGCGGCAGATCTCGCGGGCGACGGGCTCGGCAGCCGTGGCGGTCACGGCAAGGACCGTCGGGTTGCCCAGCTCGTCGAGCACGCGGGGAAGCTCCTGGTAGGCGCCGCGGTTGCCACCCTTCGAGGTGCCGGCGTGATGTGCCTCGTCGATGACGACGAAGGCCACGCGCGAGCCACGGGCGAACTCGCGGGAATGGATGGCGAGGAACTCCGGCGTGGTGAGGATGACGTCGACCTTTCCCGCGGAAAGGCCGGAGAAGACCTCGGCGCGGACGTCCGGCGTGGACTCGCCCGTGAGGACGCGGGCGGAAAGGCCGAGCTCGGCGAGCTCCCCAGCGATATGGAAGCTCTGGTCCGCCACGAGGGCGCGCAGCGGGTACACGAAGATACTCGCCTGCTTGCGCGCGAGAGCGATGCGCGCGGCGTGCACGTGGAAGATGAGGGACTTGCCACGACCCGTCACCATGACGCAAAGGGTGCTCTTGCCCGCGGCAAGCGAGTCGAGAGCGAGCTTCTGCGCGGGGAGCAGGTCGTGGTCGCCGATGAAGCGACGCACGAGCGAGGCCGTGAGGTCTTCGCCCGCGGGCGAAGCGGGGGCGTCACTTGCGGGCACTGCCGCGAGCAGGCCCTCGCGAGAGTCTGACGCGAGGATCTGGGGAACGCGGGAGAATATCTCGTTGACGATCGAGGGCGCAGGAGCGGCGTCCGCCGTACGATAGATGATGTCGCGCACCATAAGCTTGGGCTTCGTGCGGCCCTGCCAGGTCTCCGCCACGGCCTCGAAGACGAGGTCGACGGCCCCCTCGTAGTCGCACGCGCTCTCGACGTCCGGCGTTCGGAACATGATCGCCGGCACGGTGTTCACGCCGTCTGTGGCAAGGAAGCGCAGGTGCTCGCCGGAGCGGCCTACACGGCTGCGTGCGCGCATGACCACGCCCGTCGCAGCAAGCAGGGGCACCTTGTTTCCCTGGCCAAACGGCTTCAGGACGGAGAGGGAGTCGATCGTGGGCACGTCCAGCTCATCGAGGCCAACGATGGCCGCGACCTCGTCCGTATCGACGAACTGCTCCTCCGGGAGCTCGGCCATGACAGCCTCGAGGCGCTCGCGGAAGGCGTCGAGGTTCTCGGCGTCGATGGTGACGCCCACGGCGCCAGCGTGACCACCAAAGCGCACGCAGAGATCAGCGCACTTCTCGACCGCCTCGAAGAGGTTCACGGAGCCGACCGAGCGACCGGAGCCGTGCGCCACGCCGTCCGAGATGGAGAACAGAATCGCAGGCACGTGATAGCGGTTCACGACGCGCGAGGCGACGATGCCCTTCACGCCCTCGTGCCAACCCTCGCCGCCCACGACGATGGCACGGCCGCCGTCATAGGTCTCCTCCACCATCGCCATGGCGGCGTCGGCGAGCTCGCACTCTATGTCGCGACGGTTCTGGTTGATGGTCTCGAGCTCGGCGGCGAGACGGGCCGCCTCGTCCGGATCGTTGGAGATGAGTAGGTCAAACGCCACGTCGACGTCGCCCATGCGACCCGCAGCGTTAAGGCGTGGGACGAGGGAGAAGGGCAGGCCGCTCGCCTCGATCTGGGTGAGGTCGCAGCCAGCGGCCGCGGCGAGCGCAACCAGGCCGACGCGCTTGGTGTGACGCATGAGCGCGATGCCCTCCGTGACGAGGGCGCGGTTCTCGCGCGTGAGGGTCATCATGTCAGAGATGGTGCCGAGCGTCGCCACGTCCGTGTACTCGCGCCAGAGGTCCGATCTGCCAAAGCGGCGACCCAGCTCGTGAACGAGCTTGAGTGCGACTCCAGCACCGGCGAGGTCGCAGCTGGGACAGCTATGGTCGAGCTTGGGATCACAGACGGGGACGCCTTGGGGCACGAGGTCAGCCGGCTCGTGGTGGTCCGTCACGACGACGTCGATCCCCTCGGAGCGCACCATCTCGACCTCGACCGCGGCGGCAACGCCGTTGTCGACCGTGATGATGAGATCGGGGTTGCAGCCCTCGACCACGCGCTGGAGCGCCTCGGAGGAAAGGCCGTAGCCCTCGCCGAAGCGCCTGGGGATGTAGGGGTGCACCTCGGCGCCAAGGTCACGAAGCGCGAGCGTAAGAAGGCAGGTCGAGCTCATGCCGTCCACGTCGAAGTCGCCAAAGACGGCAATGGTCTCACCGCCGCGCACGGCTCGCTCGACGCGGTCGGCCGCGGCGGGCAGGCCGGGAAGCTCGAGCGGGTCATGCCAGTCTCTGTCAAGCGACGGGGTGAGGAACTCTTGGGCGCTCTTGGCGTCGCGAATGCCGCGCGCCACCATGACGCGCGCCACAAGCGGTGACACGCCGCAGGCGATGCAAATCTCGTGCTCGGCGGCAACGTCGCCGGGCAGCAGATGCCAACGCCCGCTCTCTCGCAGGCCACTCATCTCTACTCGCCGTCCGTAACGCCAGCGGTGCCGTCCTGTGCGGCCGTGAACTCGTCACCGACGGTCTCGAACACGTCCGCAGCCGTGCGGACGCAAAGGGCGGCGGGCGCGAAGAGGCCGAGCGTGACGAGCAGGGACGCCATGCCGGCAGCAAGGGTCACCGCAAGCTCGCGGGCAAAGCCGTGCGCGAAGAAGGCGGCCGCGACGGAAAGCACGAGAACGGCAACAGCCGCCTTGACGAGAAGGGCGAGCTCAGGACCCGTCGCCTGCTGCTGGCTCTTCCGCACCGAGGAGCCCTCGTTGCGAGCCGCGCGGTAGCGGGCGGCCATGCGCACGCCGCAGATGATGGAGATGACCTCGGTGGTAGCCAGGCCGAGAAGCTCGGCGCGGCCGAGGATGACGAGCTCGAAGCGATAGAGGATGGTCAGCACGCCAAGCGTGATGGCAACAACCACGACGGAGAGCTTCGCCGCGAGGAAGCCCGCGCGGCCAAGCTTGGCGGAGGCGACGGCACCGGCAACAATCGCGAGCACAATCGCCGCCACGGCCGCAAGCTCGCGCGCATGTCCACGAGCGCGAGCGCCGACGGAGACGGGCTCGGTCTGGGAGAGGGAGCAGGGCAGCTCGCCGCCCGAGAGCGCGGCGGCATACGCCGTGGCCTGGTCCTCGGTATAGCCACCGGAAATGCTGATCTTGCTGCCCTCGATCTTGTTCTTCACGGAGGGCTCGGCGATGACCGCGCCGTCGAGCAGCACGGCAATCTGGCCGGAGGAGGAGGCGAGGTCCTCGGTCGTGGAGGCGAGCGCGGAGGCGCCGTCGGAGTCGAGCGAGACGGAAAGCGCGTAGTAGGTCATGCCGTAGTAGCTCTGGGAGACCACGGTGGCGCCCTTCACCTCGTCAGAGGTCAGGAAGGGCTCGTAGGTGCCCTCGTCGAGGGTAACGCCCGAGGCACCAGCCTGGAGCTGCTGGAGGGCGTCCGCGTCAGACACGGAGTCGAGGCGGGCGAACTCGAGGTGTCCCTTGCACGTGAGGGCGGAGGCGACGGAGCTCGCATCATAGCCCGCAGGCACGCGCAGCTCGAAGGTGTCGTCGCCGGTCTGGGTGACCTGGATGTCACGCTCGCTGAGGAGCGCGGCACGGTTCTTGAGGACGGCGAGGGCATCCGCTGCAGTGGTGCCGTCCTCGTAGTCGCTCGCCGTGAGGGTCACGACGGAGGCGCCGCCGAGGTCACAACCCAGCGGAATGCCCCACGCGGGCAGGAGCAGGCCCACGAGCGCCAGAATCGTGAGCGCAAGGGTCGCAAACATCACACCCGAGTGGCGGCTACGCTCCTGGGCGGTGCGACTCGCCGGGGTGTCCGCCTTGGCCGTGGGCTCCTCGGGCTCGGCGTCCGGTTCGGCGTCCTTCTCGGCCTCGCCGGGCTCATCCTTCTCGGCGTCACCCTCGGGCTCGGCGGCATTCGCGGACTCCTCCGCCTTCATGTCCTTCTCGGAATTGGAAGTCTCGTCGCTCGATACCGCGGCATCGTCGCGAGCCTCGTCGGCGTCACGCTTCATAGGTCCCCCTTGTGTGGCCGAGCGGCAAAACGCGTCGCCAAACCCGGCCGTAGTCTGTTTAACCCCTCGATTGTACCTAATAGGAGGGCCGCACAGTTGCAGGAGGGTTACCTCTCGGCCTTCGGGGAAGGTCATGTGACGGCGGCATCGCCAATCACGCAAAGGGGCGACGCGGAATCGCTTCCACGTCGCCCCCCCGCAGTCACTTACGGCAGGTCTGGCCCCAGCAAGCCGCCAAGCGAAACGCCCTAGAAGTCGTTCGCGGCGGGCGAGTTCATCCAGTCACGATAGAACTCGGCGTAGCGGCCCTCGGCGATGGCGGCGCGCACGCGCTCCATGAGGGCGAGGAGATAGCGAATGTTGTGCTGCGAGAGCAGGATGCCACCCAGCATCTCCTTCTGGCGCACGAGGTGGTGGATGTAGGCGCGCGTGAAGCCGCCGCGGCACGCCGGGCAATCGCAGTACTCGTCCAGCACCCCGTGGTCATGGGCGAAGCGCGCGTTCTTGAGGTTGAGGCGCCCCTCGCTGGAGAACGCCGTGCCCATGCGCGCAGTGCGCGTAGGCAGCACGCAGTCGAACATGTCGACGCCCGAGGCGACGGCACGCACGAGCGTGGTGGGGTTGCCCACGCCCATCAGGTAGCGCGGCTTGTTCTTAGGCATGTGCTCCGCCACGAGCGGCTCGAGCGTCTCGTACATCGTCTCGTGGTCCTCGCCCACGGAGTAGCCGCCGATGCCATAGCCCGGGAAGTCGCCGCACTCCTCGAGGTGAGCGAGGCTCCTCAGGCGCAGGTCCATGTGCATGCCGCCCTGGACGATGCCAAAGAGCGCCTGGTCAGGGCGCGTATGAGCGTTCCAACAGCGCTCCCCCCACATGCTCGAGAGCTCGACGGCACGGGCGACGTAGTCCTTCGTGGCCGGATAGCCCGGGCACTGGTCGAGCTGCATGCAGATGTCGCTACCGAGCTTCTCGGCGATGGCCATGTTGTCCTCGGGCGTCCAACTGACCCAGCGGCCGTCGTAGTCGACGGCGCGGAAGCGCACGCCGTCGTTCGTGAGCTTCATGAACTCGTTGTGGGAGAAGACCTGGAATCCGCCGGAATCCGTGAGGATGGGGCCGTCCCAGCGCATGAACTCGTGCACGCCGCCCATCTCCTCCACGAGGTCCGCGCCGGGGCGCATCGCGAGGTGGTAGGTGTTGTTGAGGATGATCTTCGCCCCGAGGTCACGGATCTGGAAGGGCATGAGCCCCTTCACCGTGGCCTTGGTGCCCACCGGCATGAAGATGGGAGTGGGGATGTCGCCATGGGCGGTGTGAAAGACGCCGCAGCGTGCGTGGGTGTTCGGGTCGTTCGCGATGATGTCGAACTTAAAGAGGTTCTCAGGCAGATCCATACGTTCCTTCTCGTCTGGCGCGGGCGCGCGGCTGGTCGGGGCGCGGCTGGGCGGGGCGGCGCCGGGCTGGCCGGCAC
>NZ_JBQKHS010000003.1:0-170932 GCF_052118165.1 Parolsenella sp. LCP21S3_E11
CTCGTCGATCTCATCGATCGCAGTATCCGGTTCTCAAGGTTCGCCCGCGCCGCCTCCGCCCGTCCCGTGGGACCCGCCGGCCGCGGCGCAGGGATGAAATATACGCGCCCCCGGGGCCGCCCGCAAGGGGGCGGGGGCGTCTCCACGGGACGCACACATTTGCTAGCACTTAACGCCTTGTAGATTTCTTTACCCATCGCACGCAAAGCCAATACAGCTTGCACCTAATCTCATCGTCACACCATGGTTTATCAGCATGTTTTAGGTCAATTAGAACGGAGGCCCCATGTGCAAGACATTCGTTATCGGATACAGTCCCTCGACCAAATAGATGGCTACCCTTATCGCACACTCTGCAAATGAAATTACCAGCAAAGGTTTTGAGGCTGCCTCCTTCTCCATCTCTAACAGCGGGAAGGCAATCATCCTCGCCAAAGTGGCAGACGACACGAATGCGAGATAGCTCCCGCGAATGACGTCAATTAGGCCCTAAAGGTCACCGGGCTCGTTGTAATTGCTTTTACTCTCATCGGATATGTGGGCGTATTCGTTGGCGGCGACTATGTCGCTTTCACAGGTGGAGCCATGCCCGGCATCTTGGCAGGCGCCTCGCTTCTAATCCTGCTCGTGATTCCAAAGCACTCAAGCTCTCGGTGGCGTTCACTCGCCCCGCAGTGCAGACGCTCTCGATAGTGCCAACTCACCCCGCAGCGCAGAGTGGCTTGAGTCTCAACGCGACATTACGGAGAGCGTCAACTGATACTCCTCTAGCCAAAACACACTTGCCGCAGTTTGAACTGCAGCATTGACGCCATAACCTCAGATAACAAAAGAGGCCGGAAGCACTTGCTTCCGGCCTCATCATTTATGGTGGGCGTTACAAGATTTGAACTTGTGACCTCTTCCGTGTCAGGGAAGCGCTCTCCCCCTGAGCTAAACGCCCGAAGCTTTGGGGTGCGCCTCGCGGCGCGGGGATTAATATATCTGAGCCCCCAACCCAATGCAACCCACAATTTCAAATTTTTTTAGAAATTGGCGGAATTTATCTCGTCCGCATTGGGTTCTCAAACCTAGAAACATGCTTTTACCTGCATGTTCGTAGTCTCTTGAAGCTCAGATAAGATCCCAAAAGTTTTTCAAAAATCTGGGATCGCCAGGTGAATCCTCCCCTAGTCCCTGCGCGACAGCAGAGACAGGACGCGGATGAAGACGTTGATGATGTCGAGGAAAAGCTCGGAGGCGTTATAGACCGCGTTTACGACGGTAGGCTCGTCGAACATCGCTTTGTGGAAGTCATAGCCGATGAAGCCACAGAACACCACGATGACAAGAAAGTCGATAAGCGTCTGGTCGACGGCCAGGAAGGCCATGACGATCTGCACCACGATGAGCGCAAGCAGGCATCCGCCGAGAACGCCAGAGATCTTCTCGAAGACATGCGGCACGGCGATGCCCAGGCATGCAAACACCGTGACGATACCCGCCGTCGCCAAGAAGGCCGTAGAGATGGTCTGGGCAGAGTACATAAGGAAGATCGTCGAAGTAGTAAAGCCAAACGAGAGCACGAAGAGGATGTAGCCCGTCAGCGACAGCCCCACGGATTCCGTGCTCTTCCCTCGGCCCATCATGATGATGCCGGCAATCGAGGCGATGAAGCTCACGACCGAGATCGCAAAGTAGTTGTCCAATACCGCGAGCAGAAACGAAACGTTGGAGAACAGGCTCGCGCAGGCACCCATCACAAGGAAGCCAGCGAGAACGAGCGCCGTGAGAAGGAGACCGTACGCCCTCACGGAGAGCCTGCCGCCATTGCCGGCGCGCTGTCCCTCGACGCTAAACGGGGAATAGGGCTCGATACCACCCTGGTTTCCGGTCTGCCACTGGTCGTTGTTCATGAAAGGTCCTATCGTCGTGTCCGCAGGGCGAACGAATCCATATGCCCATCGATACTGGCGCGCTCGGGGCGCAGTACGTTTCTTCTACCCATTTCCTAGGTGTTATGCGCAACGCGCAGGAATGGGCATGGGTATTGCTACTTGTTTGGCTCGAGGTCCTCGCCTACCACGAGATTCTGAAAGCGATTCGCAATGAACTCGTCATTGAACTTCGAGTCGACATACTCCTCCACCGAGTTATGAGGCGGAATCCCGGCATCGCGGCAGGCCTTTCGGTAGAAACAGAAGACCGTGGCAAGCATATCCACGACGAGGAATGCGGTCATGAGCGACACGATCACGATCTGTCTGCGATTCGTGGGCTCGCCGATGCGATAGATGACTTCCGGCATGACAACACGGCACCAAACGAGGCCGAGGACACCCCAGGCGAATAGGAACCTCCATGCAATCCACTGGGTGATCGCGTCCGGAAGGCCAATGTAGGTCCAGGACTGGGCATGGAAGAGGTCCTCCATGAGCATGCCCGTCGTCTGCTCGAGGCCACCGCCGAGAAGCGCGGAGACAAAGAAGACCTGTGCCTTGGGAGCGGTTCGGAAGTTCCAGAGCACCATCGTGAGAAGACATGCGCCAAAGCCGTAGAGCGGCGAGAACGGGCCCCACACGAGCCCTACGCGCAGCTCCGTACGACCAGACGATATGAGCATCCATGCCATCTCGAGGATCAAACCCGCGACGCTCGCCACCATGAAGATGATCACGTACTGGTAGAAGCCGGGACGCATATGGTCGAGCCACTCGTCTCGGACATTGAGACGCGCCCGTTTAAGCGCCTTGACCTGCTCTGAGGAGAGTTTGGGCTTTGGCTGCGTCTTGAGATCCGCATAGGCGGGGTCATGACGCAGGCGCGCGCTGTTGCGCCTCTGGCGGTCGAGAATGACCTCGTCCGCGGCATCAGCGATCTCCTTCGGCAGCTTGCCGCGACGCGCGAGCTTACGGAAGCTCTTACCGCTCGCCATGCGATAGCCACGCGCATTGATGGCTCGCGTCACGAGAACATACGCGAGGGCGAGCGCGAGGACTATGAGGAGGATAGTTACCAAGCTCGGGCTCCATCCGATGATGCGAACGACACGTCGCAAGTATTAGCAGACGACGCGTTTCCATGGTAGACCAACGGCCAATAGGGCGTGACGGGCGGATTGGTCTGTCGCCACTCGAAAGACGGGGCTCACGACCGCAACGCGAAGCCAGCGGCATGCTATGGGGCCCGCGAACGCAACGCGAAGGCAGCGGCATGCCGAGATAAACAAAAAGGGTCGGCTTTTAGCCGACCCTTCGAATTCATGGAGCGGACAACGGGGTTCGAACCCGCGACCCCCACCTTGGCAAGGTGGTGCTCTACCAACTGAGCCATGTCCGCACGTGAAATGGATGCGGCCTGACGGGCAGGCCGCTCATTTCTTTGGAGGCGACGCCCAGATTCGAACTGGGGGTAGGGGCTTTGCAGGCCCATGCCTTACCACTTGGCCACGTCGCCGAAGAAAAAAGGGCCGGCCGGGCGGCCGGCCCCTCAATCTCATGGAGCGGACAACGGGGTTCGAACCCGCGACCCCCACCTTGGCAAGGTGGTGCTCTACCAACTGAGCCATGTCCGCGTGCGAGAAAATACTATACGCAAGACTGTGCATTCATGCAAGCGTGAATTTCAACTTTTTTCGAATTCGCTTGCTACCTGCAACTTTAGCAGAGACGACGTTACGTCCCAATGTTTTGTGCTCTGCACACTTCAATCGCCCGCCTTTAAGCCGGCAGCTCGACCAAAGAAGCGGGAACCTAGAAACGACAGCAGATCAATCGGGTCACCACGGCACCCCCCGATTCCCAAAACGACCCCGCGTCCGCCCTAGACGGTGGCAGCCATTGGAGTGAACAGCTTCACGAGGCGTACCACGGTTCCCGTGCCGCTAGGCTTGCGGCAGATCTCAACGGAGTCGGAGAGCATGCGCATGAGCTTGATGCCGCGACCGCGTTCGAGGCAGTCGCTGCCCTCCCCCTGCGGAACCTCCCCGTCCTCATCCAGCTCGAAGCCGGAGCCGCAATCCGTCACTTCGACCACGGCGCGATCTGGATAGACCCACACGGTAAGCAGGACGCCTTCCGCGCAGGTGTGGTCAACCGCGTTGCCCAGCGCCTCGCCACCGGCAAGCGTGAGATCGAACACCTCGTCGTTCGTGAGGTCCGTGCGAGAGAGGAGTTGCTCGAGGCGGCGGCGCGCGGCACTCAGGTGGGTCTCATCCACCCGCATCGTACCGTGCCAAAGGGGCCTCACGGAGGGATCGAGCGCCGGAACTGGCGGCTTGGGGGCCCTGCCCATAACGGGAATGAAGTCAACGAGGCGGCATATCGCAAGCGACCGGTACACGTTGTCGCCCACGTTCACGAGCGAGAGCAGGCCGCCCTTCTCCGCAAGGCGCCGCGCGTAGGCGAGGATCAACGCCATCCCAAGGCTGTCGACATAGTCTGTATCCGCAAGGCTGAGGATGACGCGACGGCAACCGCCGTCAATCGCACGATCAAGGTAGGCGCGCACGCGCGGAACGCTCGCGACGTCCAGGTCGCCTCGCACGGGAAGTAAGAGTATGTCGCCAGTCGATGTCATGCCCCAATTTTGCCCAGACGCGCGGGGGTTGATACCTACGCGCGGCAAGGTTTCCGCAAACGTAAGGGTCACGTCGCCGCAAGCCTAGGCCTTCCGTTGGCGTGAGCCACCGAGCTGATCAAACCTCAGCACGACCATCGCCACGTCGTCGTCGAGGCTGCGCTCGGTAAAGACATCGATTCGCTCGAGCAGGCGGTCAAGCATGTCGTCGAAGTCGCCCGCGGCCTCCTCCATCACGGCGTCACGCAGTCCCTGCTCTCCGAAGAAGGCGCCGCTCGGGTTACGAGCCTCCGTTGCGCCGTCCGTGTAGAGCAAGATGCGATCCCCCTCAGAGAGGGAGACATGGCCGTCGTGGTACGTCATGCCGCGGAAGGCGCCCACCACGCCAGACTGCTCGTCGAGCGTCTCCATCTCGCCAGTCTCCGCACGCAGGAGCAGCGCCGGGGGATGTCCGGCAGAGCAATAGGTCAGCGTGCCATGTTTGAGGTCCGCAACGCCCACGAAGAGGGTGGCGAAAGTCTCCAGACGAGAGAAGCCGAGGAGAAAATCGTTAAGCAGTCGCACCATACGCGCGGGCGGTTGACCCTCCCAGGCATAGGCTCCAAGGGCCGTGCGCACAGCGGCGGAGACGCTCGCCGCCTCAACGCCCTTACCCGAGACATCACCCAGAATCACGCAGGCGCGACGGTTGGGCAGACGGATGAGGTCATAGAAATCGCCCCCGACAAGCGCGGCAGCAGTTGCAGACGAGTAGAGCGCATGGGCAGTGATGCCCTCGACCTCCTGGAGCTCGCTCTTCATACCGCTCTGAAGCGCCTGTGCGATGCGCGTGTCCTTGTTCCTACGCTCGCCCGCCTCAACCTCTTGGCGGACGTCGATGGCAATGCGACGGAGCAAGTCGAACTCTGCGTCATCTATGGGTTCCTTGTCCGGGGCACGCATAAGCAGCGCGGCCCAACGCTTGCCCACGAGCATTCCGAGGTCGATAAGGACCGCAGAGCCCATGAAGCCCTGTTCTTCGAGCCATCTTGCGAGCCTTGACCCCTTCGATGCCGCAACAACGGCTATGTCCGCATCGACGCGCCCGCGGACGAGGTCGTCTATCGAATATGGGAGCTCCACCTCCCCCACGCCAGGCAATGAGACGCGAGAGCCCTCCGAAAGGCCTGACGCGTGAATGCGGACGATTTGGACATTGAGCTCCTCCGTCAGGGCCCGAGAGAAGCTCTGGAGGTTTTCGTCGGTCGGGGCGTCGAACCCCTCGAGCATCGCATGAATACGAGTGGCGACAGCGTCGAGTTCCTGGGCCCTCTGGGCTCGCATGGTTGAGATGGCGGCAGCGAACTCTACCGAGAGGTACTGGGCCACCGTGTCGAGAAGGCGCGCGTCGTCACGGCGCGTTGGATGTACCTCAGTCCAACCTAGCTCAATGATGGCGATCACGCGCTCGCTAAACCACATGGGAACGCAGATGAAGCTCGAGAAGGGCGGCGTCTGTCGCGCAGGGATGCGGCAGCGAGCGCCAGTGTCCTCGTCCATGAGCTCACGTGACGTGAGCGCACCACCGCGAAGGCTCCTCTCGCTGGGAGGGAGCAAACGCAGCCGCATGGCGCCGCCCGATCGAGAGACGACGGTCTCGAGACCCTCGCCATAGGTCATGAACTTCGGAACTCTCTTGCCTTCAAGCGAGTGAGAACGGGCGCGCAGCCGATACCCGGTGTCATCCGCAAGGAAGAGCAGGGCACCCGAGGCTTCAAGGGTGTCGCACATCTGCTCGATCACCTCGCTGAAGAGGGTCTCCACGTCTTGGGAGTCAATCGTGTCGAGCACGATCTTGAGCGTGCCCGAAAGACGTCGATTGGCGAGGGAGAGCTCGTCGAGTAGACGATCGTGTTCTCGCTCGGCCGCAAGAGCAGAATCCGCAGGACGCATGACGATGACATAGGTCTCGCCGCCGCCACTCACGCGGTCAGCCCTGGCGCCCACGATTGCCGCCCCGCCGCCAGCAAGCCTTAGGGAGAGACTCACGAGCGAGCCATCGGCGACAAGCGGGAGAACGGGTGCCGGCGCGTCCTGAGCGCGAGGGTGCGACGGGTCCACGAGGATATCCGACACAGGGGTACCCACAAGTTCATTGGCATCCAAGCCAGAAAGAGAGACCAGCTGGGGATTGGCGGAGAGAATGCGACCGACACCGTCGACCACCAGAATGGCGTCGGTCGAAAGCGCCATAAGGGCTGCAAGGACACCAGGCATGGCGGCACGACCGACGTGATCGACCTTGGCAAGCGCGCGCTTAGCCGGCATGACGCCTCCCGTCCGGGCGCGCGGGCGCGCCGCCCCTAGATAGCAAAAACGGGCCCGAAGGCCCGTAGATTTGCTGGTGTCGGAGGCGGGACTTGAACCCGCACGACCTTTTAGTCAGTCACTAGCACCTCAAGCTAGCGCGTCTGCCAATTCCGCCACTCCGACTTTTCAAGTGCGCGTTTTGCGCGAGAAAGAATATACCTCGATGACCCTACGGACGCAAGCGTGAATTTAAACTTTTTTCTAAAAAAGTTGTATGGCGTGCGTTACCGCAGGTGAAGAGCCAAATGGACGAGAAACAAAATTCACGTCTAGAAGTCTTGGCCTCGCTCCCCAAGAGGTTTCCCGTCCAGAAGAGGCGACGCCGGCGCCCGGGGCTATCCCATCCGGAGGAGACGGCGTCGACGCCCAAGAAAAGATCCCGCCACCCAAACGGATGACGGGATCCCAACAACACTCTTTACTCTCCCCTAGAGCTCAATCGAGGAGCCCTTGATGGGGTGCGGCTGCGCAAAGTGGCAGGCGCAATAGTGGCCAGGCGCGACTTCGCGAAGCTCGGGGCGCTCCTGAGCGCACTTCTCGCAAGCGATCGGGCAGCGCGTGTGGAAACGGCAGCCGCTCGGCGGGTCGATCGGAGAAGGCGGATCGCCCTTCAGGATGATGCGCTTACGCGAACGCTGCATATCCGGGTCGGGAACAGGCACGGCCGAAAGCAGCGACTGCGTATAGGGGTGGTACGGCTCGGCGTAGAGGGTCTTCCAGTCCGAGACCTCCATCATGTTGCCAAGGTACATAACGGCGACGCGATCGGAGATGTGCTGAACGACGGAGAGGTCGTGAGCGATGAACAGGTACGCGGTTCCGTACTGATTCTGAAGGTCCTTGAGGAGGTTGAGGACCTGGGCCTGAATCGAGACGTCAAGCGCGGAGACGGGCTCGTCGCAGATGATCAGCTTCGGCTTGAGCGCGAATGCGCGGGCGATGCCAACGCGCTGACGCTGACCGCCCGAGAACTCGTGCGGATAGCGGTTGATGTGCTCCGGATTGAGACCGACGACATCGAGCAGCTCACGCACATAGTTCATGCGCTCGGTCTTATCGGGCATCTCGCCGTGAATGACCAGCGGCTCAGAGATGATCTCGCCGATGGTCATACGAGGGTTGAGGCTCGCATAGGGGTCCTGGAAGATGAACTGCATGTCGTGACGCATGCGCTTCAGGTCCTTCTTGTGCATGGCGGAGACATCCTCGCCATTGAAGAGGACCTTGCCACCCGTGGGGTGCGTGAGGCGCATGATGCAGCGGCCAGTCGTGGACTTACCGCAGCCGGACTCGCCAACGAGACCGAAGGTCTCGCCGGGGAAGATGTCGAAGCTGATGTCGTCGACCGCCTTGACGCTCTTCTTCTCCTTGGAGAAGACGCTGGAGTCGACGGGGAACTCCTTGGAGAGGTGCTCGACGTGAAGCAGGGGCTCGGTCATCCTAAGCCTCGCCTCCCTTCGTGCGGGAGTTAACGGGCGCGTTCTTCGCGATGAACTCGGGGTCGCTGGCAAAGTGGCAACGAGAGTAGTGTCCGGTCTCAGAGGTGTAGGTCTCCGGGCGCTCGCTGCGGCAGCGATCGGTCGCATACGGGCAGCGCGGCGCAAAGCTGCAGCCCTTCGGCAGGTTCACGAGAGAGGGCGGGTTGCCCTTGATCGGGGTGAGCGGCTTCTTCTCGTCAATGACCTGCTCTGGGATCGAGCGCATGAGGCCCCAGGTGTACGGGTGCGTCGGGTGATAGAAGATCTCCTCGGCAGTGCCGAACTCGACCGGGCGGCCAGCGTACATGACCATGATCTTATCCGCCACGTCGGCCACGACGCCAAGGTCATGCGTGATCATGATGATCGCGTTGCCGTTCTTTTCCTGCATCTCCTGCATGAGCTCGATGATCTGCGCCTGAATCGTCACGTCGAGGGCCGTGGTCGGCTCGTCGGCAATGAGGATGTCGGGGTCGCAGGCGAGCGCCATGGCAATCATGACGCGCTGGCGCATGCCGCCGGAGAACTGATGCGGATAGTCCTTGACGCGCTGCTCCGGGTTGGGAATGCCAACCATGTCAAGGAGCTCAATCGCACGCTGGGTAGCCTGCTCCTTGGTATAGCCACGGTGAAGGCGGAGGCCCTCACCAAGCTGTCGGCCGATGGTGTAGACCGGGTTCAGCGATGTCATCGGGTCCTGGAAGACCATAGCGATGTCATTGCCGCGAATCTGCTGCATCTCAGCCTCAGACATCTCGAGCAGAGAGTGGCCGCGATAGCGGACGTCTCCTCCCTCGATCTTGCCCGGAGGCATCTCGATGAGGCCCATGATGGTCATGGCGGTGACGGACTTGCCCGAACCGGACTCGCCAACGACGCCGAGGGTCTCGCCACGGTCAAGGGTATAGCTCACGCCATCGACGGCCTTAACCACGCCGTCGGCAGTGTGGAAGTACATCTTGAGGTCATCGACCTCGAGAAGGTGGCAACCCTCAGGAACGGGCTGGTTCTTGAGGTCGAGCGCGGGCTCGGCAGCCTTCTTCTTACCGAATGCCATTACTATCACGCGTCCTTCATCTTGACGTCGAGCGCATCGCGCAGACCATCACCGAGAAGGGTGAAGGCAAGCACGGTGGAGAGAATCGCCAGGCCGGGCATGATCATGAGCCAGGGCTGGGTCTGGAGGAACGTCTGACCGTCCTGAATCATGATGCCCCAGGAAGGGGTCGGCGGGGTGACGCCCATGCCAAGGTAGGACAGCGCGCTCTCGGTGAGGATGGCGCCGCCCACGTTCATCGTGGCGTAGACCACGATGGAGGCAACGGAGTTGGGGAAGATGTGACGCGCGACGATGCGCAGGTCAGAGGCGCCCATGGCACGCGCGGCGTCGACGTAGTCGTTCTCCTTGACGGAGAGGATCGCCGAACGGAAGACACGGGCGATGGACGGCCAGCCGAGGATGCCGATGGCGATGAACACATTCTGGATGCCCTGGCCGATAACGGCGAGCATCGTGATGACGAACAGCGTGTACGGAATCGCCAGGAACATATCGGCGAGACGCATGATTATCGTGTCCCAAATCCCGCCATAGAACGCGGCAAGCGCACCCATGACGAGGCCGATGGCCGTGGAGATGAGCGTGGCGATAACGCCGACGGTCAGAGACACACGAGCACCATAGATGACGCGGCAAAGTTGGTCGCGACCAGTAGCGTCGGTACCGAAGGGGTGTTCGGCGGAAGGCGGCAGCTTGGAGGTCTGCGCAACGGTCGTCGAGTCGATCTGCGTGGGCGAGCCAAGCCACTGGGGAGCCCAGAGGTCGGCCGTGAGCGCCACGACGATGACGAAAAGAATCCAGACGGCGCCGATGAGGGCGAGCTTGTTCTTCTTGAGGCGCTTCCAGGCGTCGCTCCAGAGGGTGCGGCTCTTCTCGGGAGCCTGAGCCGCGGACTCGACAGTCTCGTCAGCTGCGTTCTTCTGGTCTTCGATAGACATTCAGCGCACCTCCCTAGTTCTCAGACTTTGACGAGCCGAAGCGAATCCTGGGGTCCAGGAACGCATAGCTGACGTCAACCAACAGGTTGATAACCATCACCACGACGACGACCACCGTGACGCCGCCCAAAACGATGGGCCAGTCACGTTGGGTGACCGCACGGTAGATCTCGTAGCCAACGCCAGGCCAGTTGAAGACCGTCTCGGTCAGGATGGCGCCGGCAAGCATGCCACCGAAGTCAATGCCGATGTAGGTCACGACAGGAATGAGGGCATTCTTCAGGGCGTGGTGCCAGATGATATCGCGCCTCGAAAGACCCTTGGCCTTCGCGGTGCGAATGTAGTCCTGGTTCATAACCTCAAGCAGCTGCGAGCGCATGATGCGCGCGGCATAGGCGGTGGAGACGGAAGCGAGGGTCACGGCAGGAAGGATGTAGTGAACCCAGCTCTCGAACTCGGAGTTCGATCCGCCAGCACCGGAGATAGGCAGGTAGAAGGCACCGCCGGTGGCGTTCTTCAGGAAGACGCCAAAGAAAAGCTGGAGCATCATGCCGAGCCAGAAGGCGGGCATCGCCACGAGGATCGAAGTGACGAGCGTGACAAGGACGTCCCAGAACGAATAGCGCTTGATTGCGGAGACCATTCCGGCGCCGATACCGACTATCGCCTCGAGGATGATGGCGACGATAGCAAGCTTCACGGTGTATGGGTACTTGTTCGCCAAGATGTCCGACACCTTCATGTTGCGGGTGTAGGACGTGCCGAGGTCACCGTGCAGCAGGCCATTCATGTATGTGAGGTACTGCTTCCAGATCGGCGTGGGGATGGTGTTGCCATCCCCATCGTAGAGGGCGCGGCCGTTCTCGTCTGTCTCGATGAGGCCGTTGGTGATGCGGATCTGAAGCTCCGTCTCAGGCGTTACCTGCTTGCCACCGGTGATGATCTTGACCGGATCACCGGGGACGATGGTCTTCATGGCGAAAAGAATCATGGTCACGCCGATGAAGACCGGAATGAACTGCAGGACGCGCTTGAGTATGTACTTTCCCATGCGTACAACTCCTGTCGTAATGACGGGCCTTGCAAGAGGCGGCTTGAGGCTGCCACTTGCAAGGCCCCCTACCAGCGACGGGGCACCGCCACGGGTGCCCCGTCGCCCAAACGATCTCTATGATCGCGGGTACCTAAGAATAAAGGGCTAGGCCTCGAGTTCAACCTTATCCATCATGATCAGCTTCTGCGGATCGATGTGGAGGTACTTGACGCGAGAGGAACCGACCATCTGGTGCTTGTAGAAGAACAGCGGCACGACAGGCATGTCGGCAGCGATGATCTTGTCGATCTCCTGGTACTTGGCCTCGCGCTCCTTGTCATCAGCGATGGCGCGGGCCTCGCTGATGGCGTTGTCGACGGCGGGGTTGGAGTACTTGCCGTAGTTGTTGTCAGCACCAGTTGCGAACAGCGGATACAGGAAGTTGTCCATGATCGGGTAATCGGCGATCCAGCCGAGGCGGCCGATCTGGAAGTCAGCGTTCGGGTAGGTGTTGGTGACGATGGAGCTCCACTCGGCGGTGTTAGAGGTGGCATTGATGCCGATGGCCTTGAGGTCAGCCATGACCATCTCCATGACGGCCTTGTGGTCGCCATCGAGGTTGTAGGTCAGGGCGATGTTGATGTCACGCATGCCGTCAGCGTTGGCAGGATACTTGGCGTCAAGCAGGGCCTTGGCGGCGTCCGGATCGTACTTGGAGAACTCCCAGCTGTTCTCGACGTAGCCAGCGATTCCCGGAGGAACGATGCCGCCGGCAGGCTCGCGGGTGCCCTCGAAGACGGTGTCGCAGATGGCCTGGCGGTTGATGGCCAGGGAGATGGCCTTGCGGACGTCGACGTCCTTCAGGGTCTCGTCGGTGACGTTGAGCATGAGGTAGTAGACGGAGAGCTCAGCGCCGGTCAGGACCTGGTGGCCCGGGGTGACGGTGGAGCCGTCCTCGGACTCGCCGTACTGGGAGATGGCATCCTTGAGCTGCGTGGTGGGAACGGAAGCCATGTCAAGGTTGCCAGCCTGGAACTCGGTGTAGGCGGTCTGGACGTCCTTCTGGATGTTGAAGTGGACGCCATCGATGATCGCAGGGTCACCGTAGGAGTAATCGTCGAAGCGGACGATGTTGATCTGCTGGCCGTCCTCCCACTTGCCGTCCATCTTGAAGGGGCCGTTGCCCACGGGAGCGAAGAAGAAGGTGTCGAAGTCGTCCATAGCGCAGTCAGGCACGGGCGAGAGAGCCGGGTGCATGCAGACGAACGGGAAGTCAGCGTAGGACTGGACGAGCTTCACGACGAGGGTGTCGTCATCCGGGCAGGTGACACCGGTGAGTTCGGTGGCGTCGCCAACGGAGAGCTCGGAGTAGCCCTGGACCATGGCGAGGTGGTAGCCGATGCCGGAGGCGTGGGTCTCGGAGGTCTTCGGGCTAACGATGCGCTCCCAGCCCTGCTTGAAGGACTTGGAGGTAACGGTGGTGCCATCGTGGAACTTGGCGCCCTTCACGAGGTGGAAGGTGAACTCATCAGCGGCGTCGTTAACATCCCAGGACTCAGCGGCAAGACCGATGAGCTCGCCCTTGTCAAAGTCATAGGTGGTAAGAGCGTCGAAGAGCTGGTAGCCGACCTGCATGCCCTGGTCTTCCTCGAGGTCATACGGATCGATGGCGACGGGGTTGTTGATGTAGTAGTTGAGCGTGCCACCAGTGGCCTCGCCGGAAGCGGCGGGGGCGCTGCCCTTCTTGCCGCAGGCGGCAAGAGCGGCCATAGCGCTGGCGGCAAGGCTGCCCTTGACAAACGTGCGACGGTTCATGGACGTGGTCATGAATCCCTCCCTTGTTTGCGACGCCTGCCAGAAGGCCCGATGCCTCCCGTAACGTGACGTCTCAGTTTTGCTTGCGGAACCTGTTGCCATAGGGCGGATACCGCAGGACGACCGCCCTGCGATCACAAACAAGTAGGCTGCTTGCAAACTTAAGGAAGAATTATCCGTTTTATTTGCCAGTGCGGCAACCTCAAAACCCTCTTTACCAAGATAAAGCCACCCTGCGTAACAATGTATTAACAAAATGTATGCCGTTTCTGGCAGAAATGCATGAGGTTCATGCTGGTTTGTATCGAAACGGGCATTGCTCGGTATTAAACAAGAAAAGCTCTTGAGGAACGGATGGGCACTATATTCAAAAGCGATGCGCAGGACGAGATGCGTCTCGCGTAACGTTTTGCGCGCTCGGCCCCGTTGTGCGCCATGTTTTGCGCGCTCGGCCCCGTTGTGCGCCATGTTTTGCGCGCCGTCGCCCGCCGCGCGCCGCGTTCTGCGCGCAGTCGCCTCGGAACGAACCCGCGCTCGCACGCGCAAGACGCAGTCGCCGCGGAACGCATACGCCGCGTGGCATATGCCACCGCATGGCTCACGCCGCGCAACATGCGGACGTCTCGTGAAGCACCCGCCGCTCACAGCAAACGGCCGCCGCGCCGGGAGACGCAGACGGCCGCTTGGTCAGTACGTTATAACTCGCAATTAGGCGCCGATGGTGCCCAGCGGGTAGGTAAGCATGAAGATGACGATGGTCGCAAAGAAAACGACGGCGGCAATCACGGTGAGACGGTCGAGGTTCTTCTCCCAAACGCCACTGCCAGCGTTGGCGTTGTACATAGAGGAGGCGATCATATCAGAAACGCCGGTGCCCTTACCGGAGTGCATGAGCACGAGAATGATGAGGGAGACAGCGGAGATGGCCCAAGCCACCAGCAGAATCGTATTAAGAGGACCCACGTGATGCTCCTTAAGCAGATACAAACATACAGCAGAAGAGAATACCATAACTCTGTGCCGCAACCTCGCTGCTGCTGGGGACTCTTCCCGCGGCACACTCTCGCCACGCGCTCGGACGCAGGCCGCGCGCAGCGGGCGGCACGGGCGGCACGAGCGGCACGGGCGGCACGGACGGCAAAACCTACCTCTTGTAACGTTTCGATCCCGAAATTGGCCCCGAAACCTTACAAGAGGTAGGTTTTGGGAGGAGAAGCTCTCTCGAGACATGCAGTTATTCGAGCTATCGGGACGTTTTTGGGCGCACATCTCGAATACGTGCATGTTTCAGCGAAGGGCGGGCCGCGAGGGTAGGCAACGCAAGGGCAAGCAGCGCAGTGGCCCGGAGCCGTAGCAAAGCGCCGCCCCTCCCCCGCACGAGCTCCGCATGAAAAAGGGCGCCCGCCGGCCGGATGGCTGACGGGCGTCCCTCTCAGGGACGTTTGGCGCGCTTTTTCGCGCGTACGCACAAGCTCGCAAATGACGCGCATTCCCGCGCGCGGCGCGCTTTCTCGCGCGCTGTCCAATCGCGGCCCAGTCTCACGCACGGCGCAAGGCGGGCGGCAGGCCCAAGCTACTCCTCGGCGGCGAGCACGCGGCCCGTCATCTCCTTGGAGGGCTCGAGACCAGCAAGGGTGAGCATCGTCGGGGCGATGTCGGACAGGCGACCGTCCTCGATGCCCACGAGCTTGGCCTTGTCGTCGACGACGATGAGGGGCACGCGGTTCGTGGTGTGAGCCGTGAACGGGTGCTTGTGGCCCTCGCCGTCAACGTCAAACATGTGGTCCGCGTTGCCGTGGTCAGCCGTGATGAGAGCGAAGCCGCCCTTGGCCTCAATAGCCGGGATAATCTTGGAGAGCGCGTTGTCGACAGCCTCGACGGCCTTGACCGCAGCCTCAAAGACGCCCGTGTGACCAACCATGTCGCAGTTGGCGAAGTTCACGATGTAGAAGTCCGCGCGGTCCTCGTTGATGGCCTCGACGAGCTTCTCGGTGACCTCGGGGGCGCTCATCTCGGGCTTGAGGTCGTACGTGGCGACCTTCGGGCTCGGCACGAGCACGCGCTCCTCGCCCGGCTTCGGGTCCTCGATGCCGCCGTTCAGGAAGAACGTCACGTGGGCGTACTTCTCGGTCTCGGCGGTGTGGAGCTGCTTCAGGCCGTTCTCGGCGATGACGTCGGCTAGGACCTCCTGCGGGAAGGACTTGGGGAACGCGACCTCGACATCGAAGTTCGGATCGTACTCGGTCATCGTTACGAAGTGCGAGAGCTTGATCTGCTCGCGCTCGAAGCCGTCGAATTCCTTGTCCGTGAACACGCGGGTCATCTGACGAGCGCGATCCGGGCGGAAGTTGAAGAAGATGACCGCGTCGCCGGCGTTGACGCCCTCGTTGTGGCAAGCAAACGGCTCGACGAACTCGTCGCCGCGCGGGTCCTTCTCGTAGTAGGCCTTGATGCCCTCGACCGGGCAGGCGTCGGCATCAGAGGCGTCGGCGATGACGTCATACGCGCGCTGGATGCGCTCCCAGCGGTTGTCGCGGTCCATGGCCCAGTAGCGGCCGGAGACCGTGGCAACGCGAGCGTCAACGCCGCAGCGCTCAGAGAGCTCCTTGAGGTAGTCGCAGAACTCGGCCATGTAGCCGGCGCCGGACTGCGGGTCGACGTCGCGGCCGTCCATGAAGGCGTGCACGCGGATCGTCTTGACGCCACGCTCGGCGGCCATCTTGGCGAGGGCCTCGACGTGGCTCATGTGCGAGTGGACGCCGCCCGGGCTCATGAGGCCCATGAGGTGGAGGGTCTTGCCCTCGGCCTTGACGTCGTCCATGGCGCGAACGAAGACCTCGTTCTCGGCGATGGAGCCGTCCTTGATGGCGTTGTTGATGCGCGAGAGCTCCTGGAACACGATGCGACCGGCACCGATGTTCAGGTGGCCCACCTCGGAGTTGCCCATCTGGCCGTCGGGAAGGCCGACGTCTTCGCCGGAGGCACCCAGCGTGGTGTGCGGGTACTTGGCATAGAGGCTGTCGAGGAACGGGTGGCTGGCGCTCGTGACGGCGTTCTCGTCGTTAGCGGGAGCCAGGCCACAGCCGTCCATGATGACGAGAAGGGCAGGAAGGTGACGCTCAGACATTGCTATTACTCCCCCGCCTTGATGACCATCTGAGAGAAGTCCTCGGCCTTGAGCGAGGCGCCGCCCACGAGGGCGCCATCGACGTCGGGCTTAGCGACGAGCTCGGCGATGTTGCCGGGCTTAGCGGAGCCGCCGTAGAGGACACGGATGCCGTCAGCGGTCTCCTGGCCGAAGATCTCGGCGAGGGTCTCGCGGATGGCGCCGCAGACCTCCTGAGCGTCGTCGGCAGTGGCGGTCTTGCCGGTGCCGATGGCCCAGATGGGCTCGTAAGCGATGACGTACTTCGACGGGTCGGTGATCTCGAGGCCCTCGGTGTCAGCCTTGATCTGATCGACGACGAACTCGACGTGCTTGCCAGCCTCGCGGACCTCGAGGGGCTCGCCGCAGCAGCTGATGGGCACGATGCCGTGGGCCATGAGGGCCTTGGCCTTCTTGTTGATGTCCTCGTCGGTCTCGCCGAAGTAACCGCGGCGCTCGGAGTGGCCAATGATGCAGTAGGTAGCGTTCACAGCCTCGAGCATGGAGGGAGCGGTCTCGCCGGTGAAGGCACCGGACTCCTCGTAGTAGACGTTCTGGGCACCCAGGGCGAACTGGGCGTTGGTCTGGTCGATGACCTCGGAGACACCCTTGAGGTCGACGGTCGGCGGGCAGACGACGACCTCCACACCGTTGAGGTCCTTGCCGGCGAGGGCGTCGGCGAGACCCTGGGCGAGCTCGACGCCCTCGGTGTAGTTCTTGTTCATCTTCCAGTTGCCAGCAATCATGAGGTTACGCATCGAGAAGAGCCTCCACTCCCGGAAGAGCCTTGCCCTCGACGAGCTCCATGGAAGCGCCACCGCCGGTGGAGATCCAGCTCATCTTGTCGGCCAGGCCGAACTTGTTGACGGCCGCGACGGAGTCGCCGCCACCGATGATGGACGTGCAGTCGGCGTCAGCCACGGCGCGGCAGACGGCCTCGGTGCCGTGAGCGAAGTTGTCGAACTCGAAGACGCCCATGGGACCGTTCCAGAAGACGGTCTTGGCACCCTTGATGGCCTCGGCGTAGAGCTCCTCGGTCTTGGGACCGATGTCCATGCCCTCGCGGTCATCGGGGATGGCGTCAGAGGCGACGACCTCCGGCACGGCGTCCTCACCGAAGTGGTCGGCAACGCGGTTGTCGACGGGGAGAAGGATCTTGACGCCCTTGTCCTCGGCCTTCTTGAGCATCTCGGCCGCGCGCTCGACCCAGTCCTCCTCCTTGAGGGACTGACCGACGGTCATGCCCTGGGCAAGGAAGAAGGTGTAGGCCATGCCGCCACCGATGATGAGGGTGTCGGCGGAATCGATAAGGTGATCGAGAACGCCGATCTTGCTGGAGACCTTGGAGCCGCCGACGATGGCGACGAACGGACGCTCGGGCTCGGCGAAGATGCCGGTCAGGGTATCGACCTCCTTCTCGAGGAGGAAGCCGGCGACGGCCGGGATGTAGGCAGCCGGGCCGACGACGGAGCCCTGGGCGCGGTGGGCGGTGCCGAAGGCGTCGAGGACGAAGACGTCGCCGTAGGAGGCGAGACGCTTGGCAATCTCCGGGTCATTCTTCTTCTCGCGCTTGTCGAAGCGGACGTTCTCGAGGACGAGGACGTGGCCCGGCTTGAGGGCGTCGACGGCGGCCTTGGCCTCGTCGCCGTAGGTGTCAGCGACGAAGGTGACGTCGAGGCCACTCATCTCAGCGAGCTTCTCGGCGACCGGCTTGAGGGAGAGCTCGGGCTGGAAGCCGGTGCCCTCGGGGCGGCCGAGGTGGCTCATGAGGATGACGCGAGCGTTGTGCTCGACGAGGTACTTGATCGTGGGAAGCGCGGCGGAGATGCGCGTGGTGTCGCCCACGACGCCGTCCTTGATGGGGACGTTGAAGTCGACGCGGCAAAGGACGCGCTTGCCGTCGACATCGATGTCACGGACGGTCTTCTTGGTGAAAGCCATGTCGTTCCTTTCAGGGTTGTGGCGGGCGGTGTGACCACCCCGCCTACGTGAAGAACGAAAGGGGCGCGGCGCGGCCCGAAAGCTGCGACCGCGCCCCTCGGAGCTACCTACGGAAGCTGACGCTTAGGCGACGAACTTCTCGAAGTACTTGATGGTGCGGACCATCTGGGAGGTGTAGGAGTTCTCGTTGTCGTACCAAGAGGTGACCTGGACGAGGGACTGGCCGTTGCCGAGGTCCTGGACCATGGTCTGGGTGGCGTCGAAGATGGAGCCGTGGGTCTCGCCGACGATATCGCGGGAGACAATCTCGTCCTCGTTGTAGCCGAAGGTCTCGGGGATGGTCTCGGCGTAGGCCTTCATGGCAGCGTTGACCTCCTCGACGGTGACGACCTTGTCAACGACGGCGTAGAGGTTGGTGAGGGAGCCGGTCGGCGTCGGGACGCGCTGGGCGGCACCGATGAGCTTGCCGTTGAGCTCCGGGAGAACCAGGCCGATGGCCTTGGCGGCACCCGTGGAGTTCGGGACGATGTTCTCGGAGCAGGCGCGGGAACGACGCTTGTTGCCCTTGCGCTGCGGGCCGTCGAGCGGCATCTGGTCGCCGGTGAAGGCGTGGATGGTGGTCATGATGCCGGAGACGATGGGAGCGAAGTCGTTGAGACCCTTGGCCATTGGGGCGAGGCAGTTGGTGGTGCAGGAAGCAGCGGAGATGATGTTGTCATCAGCGGTGAGCTGCTCGTGGTTCACGTTGTAGACGATGGTCGGGAGGTCCTTGCCGGCCGGAGCGGAGATGACGACCTTCTTGGCGCCAGCGTTGATGTGGGCCTGAGCCTTCTCCTTGCTGGTGTAGAAGCCGGTGCACTCGAGGACGACGTCGACGTCGAGCTCACCCCAAGGCAGGTTGTTGGCGTCGGCCTCCTTGTAGATCTTGATCTCCTTGCCGTCGACGATGATGGAGTCCTCGGTGGACTCAACCTTGTGGTCGCGGCTGTAGTTGCCCTGCGTGGAGTCGTACTTCAGAAGGTAGGCGAGCATATCCGGAGAGGTGAGGTCGTTGATGGCGACGATCTCGGAGCCCTCGTGGCCGAACATCTGACGGAAGGCCAGACGACCGATGCGACCAAAGCCATTAATAGCAACCTTAACTGCCATGCTTTCTCCTTTCGAAGACCCCACGGGCGCCCCTTGCGCCGTGCGGGCCACGTTGGAAACACCATTGGTGATAATACCGCTAAATCGCTCCGGCTATACGGTTAAGAGATGATTAGATTTCCTAAATTGTGCCGTTTACCTGCGAGTTGTCTATAGTTCTATGGACAACCACTTCGCCAAATGGACACACGCTCCAAGTCCTTGTCGCAGGTAGCCATAGGTTATGGACGGTGGTCGCAAGAGGTGATACTCATGTGGTCATCATGTTTCCATTTTGTTACGCGCCCTGCATTGGAGAACGCTCATGCAGTTGGAGCACGCCAACGCCGGGACACGCAGACGCGAAGCCCGGACCGCGCGGCGAGAAAGCGAGGGCCCCGGCACCTACTCGAGAAGCTTCTCCAGGCGAAGGACGCGGTGATAGAGCGCGCTCTTGGAGAGCGGCGGCATCATCTGGGCCCCAAGGTCACGGAGTGAGAGCTCCGGATGCTCACGCCTCGCCACGCAGAACTGCATGAGCGCGGGCGGCAGGGCGTCGAAGCCAATCTCGCGCTCGACGCGGTCGATGAGAGCGAGCTGGTCTGCCGAGGCGCCGGTCGAGCGAGCCTGGTTGGCGAGCTCCGCGTTGACGCGCCGGTTGACGTCGTTCTTGACGGACTTCATGACACGGATGTTCTTGACGGCGCGCGCCGTGCGCTCCGCCCCCACGACGCCGAGGAGGGCGGCGATGTCATCGAAGCTCTTGAGGTAGATGGCGTAGGAGCCGCGGCGACGGTTCACGCGCGCGGTGATGCCCTCGTCATCGAGGAGCTCCAGGAGGTCATCGGCGAACTCGTCACCCGTGACCGCTATCTCGAGGTGGAAGTCTCCGCGCGGGTCAGCGATGAAGCCGCCGGCCATGAAGGCGCCGCGCAAGTACGCCGCGCGGCAGCACGGGCGGGCGACGACACGCGCCGCAATGCCGCTCGAGAGACCGCGGCCCAGAATGAGGACGCCCATGCGAATGAGCGCCTGCTCGAGGCCTTTCTGCTCCGGAATCTCAATCAGGTAGTTGCGCGACCTGTGGAGGTTCGAGCGGCGCACGGTAAGAGACGTGTCGAGATCGAACACCTCGTGCGCGAGGCGGATGACGGTGCGCGCCACGGCGCCCGTCTCCGTTGAGACGCGGATCGAGTAGGCGCCCGAGCCATGGAACGACAGAGCGCCGCAGACGCGGACAAGCGCCGCGAGCTCCGCGACGGCGCACTCCGGACACGAGCCGCCTACGCGAGCGAGCTCGTCTTTTACCTCGGCGGTGAATGACATTTAGCTATTCCTGACGTTGGCTAGGGCGAGGTCTCTGTGAGAGAGGCTCACGTGGTAGCCGCCCCGCTCGAGGTAAGCGGCGGTGGCATTGGCGATCGCGACGCTCCTGTGCTGGCCGCCCGTGCAGCCGACGGCAATGGAGAGGTGGCTCTTGCCCTCCGCTACGTAACCCGGCATGGCGACGTCGAGCAGGTTGTACCAGGCGTCGAGAAACTTCTCCGTTACGGGGTTGCCGAGGACGAAGTCACTCACGAGCTTGTCGTTGCCGGTGAGCGAGCGCATCTTCGGGTCATAGAAGGGGTTGGGCAGGAAGCGGACGTCGATCATGAGGTCCGCCTCGACGGGCATGCCGTGCTTGAAGCCAAAGGAGAAGACGGACACCTCCATGAGCTGCTGATCCGTCAGCTCCGAGAAGGCGCGGCGCAGGCGGACGCGCAGGTCGCGCACCTTGAGGTAGCTTGTGTCGATCACGAGGTCGCTCGCGTCGCGAACCGAGGCAAGCTGGCGGCGCTCGCGCGCGATGGCGCTGGTGAGCGACTCGCCGGACTGCGCCAGCGGGTGGCGACGGCGGTTCTCGTCATAGCGGCGGATGAGGATGCTGTCCGCCGTGTCGAGGAAGAGCACCTTGCAGGAAATCTCATGCTCGCGAAGCTGGACGAGAGAATCAGAGATCTCATCGAAGAGGCCCTGGCTGCGCAGGTCACACGTGACGGCAAGGTGGCGGCCGACGCCGGTATTGATGCCCACGAGCTGTGCGAGCTGCAGGATGAGGCGCGGAGGCAAGTTGTCAATGCAGAAGTAGCCCATGTCCTCGAAGACGTGCATAGCCTGCGTGCGGCCAGAGCCGGACATGCCCGTGATGACCACGACGTCCGGAACGCGCGCGGCAAGCTCGCGGGCGCGCATCTGCTGGCCACCGGTTGCCGCCGGCGTCACCACCGAGCTCGCGGCACGCGCCTCGCTCACCTCTGCCGCCTGGAGCACGCGCGAACGCGTCTCGTCCGTGCGCACGGTCGCCTCAGGCTCGGACGCCCGATTCTGCTTTTCCTCCGCCGCCATGGTCTCCCCCTTCGTCGTTGCCCTCCGAGTATACAGGCTCTTCCGGACACTATCCGAGGCCCAAGCCAGCGTCGCGAAAGGGACATCCCGGGGCAGCAAACAGGCGAGAGGAACACGCACCGGACAGCCCCACGCCCCGGCCCGCTTGCGATTTCACCCATCCCAAGCACGCGGTTCGCGTAATAATGGACAGGTGGACACGGAGACTGGAGGCAGCATGGCACGCACGATCGTTCTCGTCAGACACGGCAAGGCGCAGGGGGCGAGGCCGGGCCTCTCGGACTCCGAGCGACCCCTCGTGCCGGGCGCCGCCGGGGCCCTGGCGGAGACGCTGCCACGCGCGTTCGCGCTGCTCGACGCCGGCGATGAGGCCGCGCGCGTCTGGGTGAGCCCGGCGCTCCGCGCGCGTCAGACGGCGGAGGAGGTCGCGGCGGCGCTCGACGCGAACGGCATCGCGTGCAACGAGGAAGAACGCGAATATCTCTTCTACCAGGACCAGGAGGCCTTCTTTGACGATATCGAGGACACGCCGGACGGCTCGGTGATAGTCGCCGTCGGCCACATCCCCTTCATGGAGGACGTCCTCGAGCACCTCACGGGCGAGCGCATCTCGTTCACCCCCGGGTCCGTCGCCGCCGTCACGTTGCCGGGCACCCCGCGTGCGCAAGTCCCCGAGGGCGACGTGCTCTGGTATGTCCGCGGCCCCAAGGTCGCCAAGCCGCGCGGGTAGCCGCGCCCCGGCGACGCTCCCCCACACCCGCCCCTTGCGGTAGAGTTAATCATTCGAAATTCCGCACGCGACGACGCCGGCGCATCGGCGGCGTCGCCACTCCGCGACCGCAGGGAGCAGCATGAGCGTCGAATCCACAGACATCGAGACCGCCGCGCCGGACGACCCGATCCTCGCCGAGGAGCAGGCGCACCTGAGCGAGATCTACGCAAAGCTCCTCGCCATGCGCGACGAGCTCGCAGAGGAGCTCGAGCACGGCCATGAGGGCGCCGCGGCAGACCTGCGCGAGCTCTCCGACGAGATCCGCCCGGACTTCGGCGGCGCGGACGAGACGATGGAGACGCTCGCCGCCATCGAGACGCTCAACGCCGTCATCGACGCCTACAACCAGTACCATGACTTCTCCGTCGACAAGCTCCGCAGGCTCCTGCTCCTGCTGCGCCAGCCCTATTTCGCGAAGGTCCGCCTCAAGATGGCGCCAGACCGCCCCGCGCGCGACGTCTACATCGGCGCCGCCGGCATGACCGACGACCGCAGCCGTCCCCTCATCGTCGACTGGCGAAACCCCGTCGCGGAGACCTACTACAACCAGGACAACGGCCAGACCTCCTACACCGTCAACGGGCGCACCAAGACCGTCGAGCTCGAGCTTCGCCGCCAGTTTGACATCACGCGCGACCACCTCAACATGTACTTCGACACCACCGTCGCCATCGAGGACTCGCTTCTGCTGGGTGCGCTTCGCAGCCACCACTCCGAGAAGCTCCGCGACATCACGGCGACCATCCAGCGCGAGCAGAACAAGGTCGTGCGCCACGAAGACGTCCCAGTGCTGCTCGTGAACGGCATCGCGGGATCGGGCAAGACCTCCGTCATGCTCCAGCGCATCGCGTTTCTCCTCTACCGCGAGCGCGAGACGCTGAGCCCGAGCCAGGTCCACCTCTTCGGGCCCAACGCCGTGTTCGAGCGCTACATCGACAACGTCCTACCCTCCATGGGCGAGGCGAACCCACAGGTCTACACCTGGCGCGACTTCTGCGAGGCCCAGGGCGCGGGTGGCCGAGGCCTCGGCGTCGACACGGACCCGGCGAACCTCAGGCGCCTCGAGGAGGGCCTGCCCGGCCTCGAGCTCACCGTGGCGGACCTGCGCGAGGTGCGCTGCGGAGATACGGTCATGCTCAAGGCGAACCAGGTGGAGGCGGCCGTCGCCAAGTTCGCGAAGTTCGGCGTGGGCCCGCGCCTCTGCGCCCTCGTCAAGGACGAGCTGCTCAAGGGCGTGAGCCGCCGCATCGCTAGCATGGCGCGCAACATGGAGTACCAGGAGGAGATGCTCGGCCTCGATGTCGACGACCAGGTGCGCTTCTTCGGGGAGACCGTAAGCCCCGACACCGAGGACGAGACCTTCGAGCTCACGCGTCGTTGGCTCGAGCAGCGCTATGCCGGCGTGGAGGACGAGATCGAGCACCTCTCGTGGCTGCGCCTCGACCGTATCGCGATGCGTCTTCTGGGGACCCAGAGCGTGAGCTCGAGCGAATGGCTGTACCTGCGCCTCCTCGTGACCGGCCGCGGCGACACCAACGCGCGCTACGTCATGATCGATGAGGTCCAGGACTACTCGCTCGCCCAGCTCATGGTACTCGCGCGCTTCTTCAGCCGCGCCCACTTCCTCATGCTGGGCGACGAGCACCAGGCCATTCGCGAGGGCACCGCGAGCTTCGACGAGATCCGCGAGCTGTTCGCACAGAGCCACGGCAGCGTCGACGAGTGTCGCCTCCTCACGAGCTACCGTTCGAGCCCCGAGATCACGTCGCTGTTCAGCGGCCTTGTCGAGCACGACTCCCCCGTCAAGCTCGCGAGCGTCCACCGTGCCGGCGTGGCCCCGCGCATCGAGGCCCTGCCCGGGCGCGACGAGTTCCTCGCCGCCCTCAAGGAGGTCGTTGCCGGCGCGAGCGAGGACGAGGGCCTCACCGCCATCGTCGCCGCGGAC
The DNA here is from genome assembly GCF_052118165.1 of Parolsenella sp. LCP21S3_E11. Taxonomy (NCBI): domain Bacteria; kingdom Bacillati; phylum Actinomycetota; class Coriobacteriia; order Coriobacteriales; family Atopobiaceae; genus Parolsenella; species Parolsenella sp. LCP21S3_E11. The sequence continues at coordinate 24,547 of NZ_JBQKHS010000003.1, forward strand.
GACGGCGCCGTGAGTTGGCTCTCCAAGCAGCTGGGGGATGCCGCCGAGGTCATCAACCGCGACCGCGAGCTCCCGGCGACGGGCGTGGTCATCATGTCGCTGCGCCTGGCGAAGGGCCTCGAGTTCGACCACGTGATCATCCCGGACGCGAGCGCCGAGACCTACCCCGACACGCCCCTCGCGCGCCGGCGCCTCTACACCGCGATCTCGCGTGCGATGCACAAGGCGACGCTCCTGGCCCAGGGCGAGCTCAGCCCGCTTCTGGGGTAGGACGCGGAGGGCCGCCGAGTGCCGTGTGAGCCCCGCAGGGATTGCGCCTAAGTCCTCGTCGGGGTGCCGCCCGGCACTCTCCGGGGTCACGTCCGAATCCTCGTCGGGTCCTCGTCCGTACCCTCTCCGGAGCCTCGCCTGGATCCAATTGTGGAGCTTTCTCCACATTCTTGACGGGCCTAGGGAAGCTGCGTATAGTTCTTTCTTGCGCTTAAGGCGCATCACATATTGCGGGGTGGAGCAGTCTGGTAGCTCGTCGGGCTCATAACCCGAAGGTCGTAGGTTCAAATCCTGCCCCCGCGACCAAACGTTCAGGGTCGGAAGCATCGCTTCCGACCCTTTTTTCTTGCATTGAGACACTATTTCTCGCCTCTGGACCAGTTCCGGCGGCATGCCACGAGAAGATGCGTGCGGGCCGACTGCGAAGGGATGGCTAACTGACGGCTTGTCCCGCGACGGCGCGACGTGCCTCCCGGCCTCCGAGCAGGGAGGGAGCCTGTGCCAGGCACACGCCGGCGAGGATGATGGCGACGCCCAGCCACTCGACGACGCCGAGTGGCTCGCCGAGGACGATCATGGCGATGAGCAGGCCGGCGGGGAGCTCCGCGGCGGCCATGACGGTGGAGAGGCCCGCGGGCAGGTGCGGAGAGCCCATGCCAAAGAGCAGGACCGGGCAGAGCAGGCCGAAAAAGCCGGCGATGATGGCAAAGGGCAGGATACCCTGGGCGAGGACGCCCGAGACAACGTAGTCCGGACACACCGTGAGCGACATGACCACGGAGCCCATGCACACGATGACGCCGCGCTGCTCGGACGAGCAGGGGGCCTTGACCCTGCCGGAGAGGGTGACGAAGAGGGAGCAGGACACGGCCGCCCCCAGCGCGCAGAGCAGGGCCACGGGGTCGTACCCGGCGATGCCGGTCTTGTAGACGCCGCTCGCGAACACCGTCCCGAAGACGATGATCAGGGCGGAGACCACTTGGAGGGGCTTCGGCGGCCGGCGCGTCATGACGGTCTGCCACACGAGCCCTAACCACGTGAACTGGAAGAGGAGCGTGAGCGCCACCGGGGCGGGCAGCACGCTCATGGCGTAGCAGTAGAGGATCGAGGTGAGGCAGGTGAGGGCTCCCAGGCCCATGAGCTTGAGGGTGAGCTTCCAGCCCACGCGCTGCCAACGGTGTCCGAGTGCGTGGCCCGCGAGCGTGACAAGGGCGAAGAAGAGACAGCCGAACCACGCCTGGCTCGCCACCACCTGCGCCGAGGTGAAACCTGCGGCGTAGGCGAGCTTGTAGGTCGTGGCCATCGCGCCGTAGCAGGCGCCGCCCACAAAGACCTGGAGCGCCGCCTTGGCCTGTCCCGTGCCCGTGGCTCCTGCCCCGGCTGCCTGCTGCTTGATTGTGTCCGTTCCCGTCATCATGCTACCTTCCGTCTGCTGTCTCGCAGACGCACGTCTCGTGCGTCTGTTCCCTGCAGTCGGAAGGTGGGGCTCATCCGGTCTTCTGGCGGTGCTTGCGACGCCTGCCGCCGAGACGAAAAAGCCACGCAACCGACTACTCGGTTGCGTGGCGAAAAGGTGGCTAGTGCCCAGAAAAGTCCACGCGGTTTTAGACTGGGTCAAAGTACTACAACAAGGGAGATGCCGTCAAGAAAAGCCGAGGAAAGAAGCGAGTCTCTGTCTGCCGCACCTCTTGGCGTGGAGCGACAGCCGGCCCGCGGTGCTCGCCTGGGCATCCCGGCGCTCCCCAGGGCGAGACGCACCTGCGGGACAGTCGAACCTTCCCTCAGCTGCCCCCGGACTTCTTAGAATTGCCTCTCGCTGCCATATGCCGAGGTAGATTAGTGTCTCGACTTCCCTCTCACTCTTTGCGATTCCCTACCCCAAGGCCCTCATAACCCGGAGGTCGTAGGTTCAAATCCAGCCCCCGCGACCAAACGTTCAGGGCCGGAAGCATCGCTTCCGGCCCTTTTTTGTGTCTGAGCTAGCCTAAACCCGCAAAACAACCGTGCGTCATTTGATGTCCGGTATCCGCCATATAATTCACCTATCAAATGACGGGAGGGCACGATGGCGGGTACGAAGGCAGACGCGGAGCGATTCAGCCGCGAGTGGGCAGGCAAGGGCGACGAGAACCAGGACACTCAACGCTTCTGGATCAGCCTGCTTCAGGATGTTTTAGGCGTCGATGACGCCATCCAGCGCGTTAGGTTCGAGGTGCCCGTCCAGACGGACGCCTCAGACCACAACGGATACGTCGACGTGTTCATCCCCTCCGCGAGGGTGATAGTGGAGCAGAAGTCGCTCGGCATCGACCTGTCGAAGCCCGAGAAGCGCCAGGGCCGCATGGTAACGCCCGCCCAGCAGGCACTCGCCTACGCGCAGGGCATGCCGCTCACTCAGCAGCCGCGCTACGTAGTGGTGTGCAACTTCGCCGAACTGTGGGTCTATGACCGCGAGGCAAATGCCTTGTGTAAGGGCGATCCGCTGTTCAAGTTGCCCCTATCCGAGCTTCCCAAGAACCTCGCTGCCATACAGTTCCTTGCCGGCGAAGGCACCGCACCCACAACGCTCTCCGAGGCCGTGTCGGTCAAGGCTGGCAAGATCATGGGCCACCTCCATGACCTCGTAGCCGCCTCCTTCATAGATCCGAACGCCCCCGAGAGCCACCATGCCCTCTCAGTACTCATGACGCGCCTGATGTTCCTCATGTTCTGCGAGGATGCGGGCCTCGTTGAGCCAAACGCCTTCCGCGACTATATTCAGCACTTCCAGGCTCCCGATCTGCGTCAGGGTCTCAAGGATCTCTTCTGCTGGCTTGACACGCCAGACGCAGAACGAGACCCCTATGCAGGCGAGTGGCTACGCCGTCTCCCCTACATGAACGGCGGCCTGTTCCGCGAGCAGACCGAGATTCCGCCACTGAGCGAGGACTTCCGCACCACCCTCATTGTGGAGGGCTGCCAGGAGTTCGACTGGTCAGGCGTGAGCCCTACCGTGTTCGGCTCCATCTTCGAGGGGGCCCTCTCCCATGACCACCGTCGTGCGAACGGTCAGCACTTCACGAGCCCCGAAAACATCCATAAGGTTATCGACCCGTTGTTCATGGATGAGCTCGAGGCTGAGTTCGAGCAGGCGAAGACCAAACCCGTCGCAGGCGGAGCACGTCGCAAGGCACTTGAGGAGCTGCACGATCGCGTGGGTTCCATCGGTATGCTCGACCCTGCCTGTGGGTCGGGCAACTTCCTCACCGAGAGCTACCTGTGTCTGAGGAAGCTCGAGAACAAGATCCTGTTCGAGCTCAAGGGCGAGCAGGCCTCCATGAGCTTCGAGGAGACGGGTGACCACGATGTGCTCGTTAGCCTGCGAAACTTCCACGGCATCGAGCTCGAAGACTTCGCCTGCTGCGTGGCACGCACGGCACTGTGGATTGCCGAGAAGCAGGCGGACGCCGACACCGCGAAGGTAACGCAACGCGTCTACCAGGAGCTGCCCCTCACAGACTACGAGGGCGTCATCCAGGGTAACGCCCTGCGCTTGGACTGGAATGACGTCGTGCCCGCCGGCGAGGTGGACTACGTAATTGGTAATCCTCCGTTCATTGGAGCTTCCTTCTGCAACACCGAGCAGAAGGGGGACGTTGTCTCGCTCTTCGGAAAGATTAAACTCGCCAATTCGCTTGACTACGTGTCCGGCTGGTACTACAAAGCGGCAGAGATGTGCGCGCAGAACCCCAGCATCCGTGCAGCACTCGTCTCGACAAACTCGATAACGCAGGGAGAACAGGTCGCTCCTCTCTGGATAACGCTCAGAGAACGTTTCCGCATCCGCATCGACTTTGCGTGGAGATCATTCGTCTGGAATTCCGAGGCAACAGACGAGGCACACGTTCATTGCGTCATCATCGGCTTCTCCTCCGGAGACAATCACTCGGGAATCATCTACTCAGCCAAGAACTCCCACAGCTGCGCAACAATCAGCCCCTACCTCGTCGACGCACCCTTCGCCGCCGTACAAAGCCGCTCGAATCCCATTTGCGATGTTCCCAAGCTAACAAAGGGGAGCCAAGCGTCAGACGGAGGATTTCTCATCTTGAGTGACGACGAACGAAACGAACTGGTGGGGTCATACCCCGGTTGCGAGGGAGCAATCAAGCCATTCGTTGGCGCTTTCGAGTTTCTGAGAAACACGAACAGGTGGTGCCTCTGGCTCAAGGACGTCCCCGCCGAGAGGCTCCTCGCCTGGCCCAGGATCATGGAGCGCGTGAGAGCCGTGGCGGAGTTCAGGCGCAAGAGCACCGCAGCGCCCACCCGCAAGATGGCGGAGAAGCCAACGCTCTTCTTCTCTGACGTCCAGCCAGACGACCCGTACATCGCGGTACCCAGGACCTCGTCTCAGAGACGCCACTATATTCCCATGGGGTTCATGCCACCCACCGTGATCGCAAGCGACAGCCTCTCAATTGTCCATGGCGCAAACCTCTATCTCTACGGCGTGATGCAGTCGTCCATCCACAACGCATGGATGCGCGTTACGGCAGGGCGGCTCAAGAGCGACTATCGCTACTCCGGCAATGTCGTCTACAACAACTTCATTTGGCCCGATGCTACACCGGAGCAGCGCGAGCGTATCGAGTCCTGCGCGCAGGCGGTTCTCGACGCCCGTGCCGCGCATCCGGACGCGACGCTTGCCGACATGTACAACCCCGACAACGACTTCCTCTTCCCAGACCTCATGGCCGCCCACACGAGGCTCGATGCCGCTGTGGAGGCCGCCTACGGCGTAGACTTTGGCGGCGACGAGGAGAGGATCGTTGCCCACCTGTTCAAGCTCTACGCAGAGAAGACAGGGGCAGAGCGATAGAGGCAGAATGCGCGGGTCGCGCCCTCACCCCTCCAAAGCAACCCCGCTAAACCCCAGCTCAGACATGCTGTAATTAGTGTCCAGAAGGTCTGTGATGATGTTTCCATCGGCAACGTCACCATACCGAAAGAAATCATCCACAGCCAACAGCACCAGACAGGCCTGAAAGGCGACAGCATGAATGAACTCACCTTCGACCAGGTAATGGCAGAAATCGCAATGGGGCTCGAGCGCGACGCAAGCCACGACATCCCCTATCTCAAGAGCAAGGCGGAGGAGTATCGAGAGCACCCGCAGAGCAGGGAGATCCTTCGCGCGATCGGCAGGATGATCTTCGATGCCCTGCCTGATGACAAGAAGGATGAGTTCCAAAAGCTCGTCGACAACCATGCGGACGGAACAGAATCAGTCCTCAAGGAGGTTGTCTTCTGCCTGAAGACCGGCGAACCGGAGAAGGCCCTCCGCCTCATCGAGCCCCTCGTTCAGAGCTTTGACGAAATGATTGCCGCAGGATGCTACCGCGATGACAAGGAGAGCGTCTATTTCGACTTCACCTCGCCCATCGAGGAGATCGTCTGGAGGGCGCACGCTGACGAGTCGCGGATCGTGCGCGTCTGCCCGGAACCCTTCAGCCATGTCTACGCTCTCTACAGCGCTTGCCTCTATGAGACCGGCCAGCATGAGGCCGCCATTGCCGCCGAGGAAAAGGCCATCAGGTGGAATCCCTCGGACGTCAACCTCCGCTTCGAGGTTGGCGAGAACTACAAGAAGCTCGGGGACATGGAGACTCTGAACGAGGCCCTCGATACGGCCCATCCGTACGTTCGCGACGCCGCCGGCATGGCCAAGTTCCACAGGGAAAAGGCCTTCTACCTCGTCGAGACGGGCAACTACGAGCTTGCCGCCGCGTACCTGGTCTTCAGCACGGTATTCGAGAACAGCAACCTCGTTGGCAGCGAACTCATGTATCTCAAGAGGGAGTGCGGCGCTGACTTCACGGGCATGACCGTAGACGAGGCAGCGACGATCCTCGAGAGGTCCGGAGAGGCCTATCTCCCTGACGAGGGAACGCTCGCCGCGCTGTCATCGATCATCGGCATCGCCCTCGAGCATGATGACGCGCAGACGGCAACGCGGGCAGCCATAGGCCTCTACGAGCTCACCGGCGACGAGGACGTGAAGCAGCTCGCCATGCAGCTCATGGGAGATAGCGAAGGCGAGCAGTGACAGGTGCAGGCGCTATGGGCTGACTCGGCGGGCAGTGGCGAGGGCGCGGACGTCATGGGCAGGCTCGTCGGGCGGCAGCGAGGGCGCGGACGTCATGGGCTGGTTCGGTGGGCGGAGGCTCAGCCATACCCGCGCCTTGGCTCTCGGCGGCGCACGGCCGTTCAACGAATAGACCCGCCACCTCGGTGCGCGTGTAGGAGAATGGATGGTCCGCAATTAATGTCTTGAGATAGGGCTTTTGATGGCTAGAGGATTCACCAACAGCGAAGCAAGAGACTTGATCGAGCGCTCCAACGCCCTGCTGGAGGAGTTCAGCGCTGCCGCTCAGCTGTCAGAAACGCGTCACACGGAGCTTGCCCAGATCGTGCGGGAGACACGCAGCAGAAAGGTCGATGCCCGTTTTTCGGATGTCGTGATTCGGCAAGCGGGAGAGAACACCTACGAAGTACTCGACATCAATCCCCTGGGGGCCATTACCCTCGACCAGCTAAACGGCATCGAGAACCCCTCCCTTGTACAAATTACAGATGGTCTTGAGACGCACACCCTCGCGGAGTGTCAGCAGCGAGCATTCGAGGGAACGCGTATCAACCTCGACGGTCGCCACGATGCCGCTGCAAACGCGGTGCTCCATGCCGCCTTTGTCTCCGCAAACTCCTATCAGCCCGCAGCGATCTGCAAGCACGCCGCAGATGCCTACGGGCCGCATGTTCAGGCCCTCGTCGAGAAGATCGAGGCGGGCAGCGGCACGTTCAAGTGGTTTCTCGCTTCCCGCGACAAGAAGGACGAGGCAGAGAGGTCCTACCTCGAGCTAAAAGCCCTGATAGACCAGCGTCTCGACCCCACCGCGTCAACCGCCCTCGACACGCTAAACTCACTTCCCAACATCTCGGAAGACGCTGCGTGGGCGTGGTTCTCCTCAAACCAGGAAGACGCGCTTCGCGAGGTCGGCACGGTCTCCCCGTCAGTGGTCGGGACTGACGACTGGCAGTTCCTCTCCTCAGATGCGAAGAAGCTTTCGGGCGAGGTCTCAGGCTACGGCGCGCGGCTCTCGGAGAAGTCTGATGCCAGCCCGGCCTCCCTGGAAAGCATGATTCGCAGGGCCGTCAGCAAGAGCTTCGCGGGAGACGTGCTCAGCACCCTCAAGACCATCCCCATCGAGGAGCTCGCCCGCACCGGGCGCGGCATTCGCGTCAAGTCGCTCAGGGATGCGGGCTTCGAGACCATCGCGGACGTCTACACTGCAACAAAGACCGAGCTAGAGAGCGTGCATGGCATCTCCTACTCCGGCGCCTGCGACATCAAGAAGGCGACGACGGAGTTTGCAGGCGAGGTTGAGAAGGGACTCAAACTCCGTCTCTCGGCAGACAACAAGACACCCGAAGCTACTCACATCCTCTGCGCTGCCTCCGCGCTTAGGGAGTGGAGGGAGCTCTCCCATGAGTGTGGTGCCCTCCTAGACGCGGTCACCGAGGAGACCAGCACGCCACTCGCCGAGCTCAACATCGCGAGAAAGCCGATGGCCTGGCTCTTCTCAACCCCAGAGGAGCGCGAGAAGGCAACGGGCGCGTATAGCAGCCTCAACGCCTTCCTCGTGAGCGAAACCGCCCTGAAGGCCAACGCCACACTCAAGCGTATGTACAAGCTCGAGCAAAACGCCGTGCCCGCAGACCGAGCCTGGGCGGAGTTCACCGCGAACCCCGTCGCAATCATCAACGTCCTGGAAGACGTCGTGCCGGAGGCCCTCGGCAATAACGACACGCTCTTCGGCCTACCGGAGGACCTCGCCCGCGAGATCCAAGACGAGGCCTTCTTCCCGGACGGCCTCCTCTGCACCCTGCGACGCTATCAGGAGTGGGGCGTGAAGTACATCCTCCACCAGGGCAAGACCCTGCTCGGCGACGAGATGGGCCTGGGAAAGACCGTCCAGGCCATCGCGGCGATGGTGTCGCTCAAGAACGTCGGGGAGTCCAGGTTCCTCGTGGTTTGCCCCGCGAGCGTGCTCGAGAACTGGTGCAGGGAGGTCAAGAAGCACAGCAAGCTCCGCGTGACGAAGGTGCACGGACGCAACTGCCGCACAGCCTTCGAAGACTGGACCAGGACCGGCGGCGTCGCCGTCACCACCTACGAGACCACCGGAAAGCTGAAACTCGCCGAAGGCTCCACCTATGGCCTCGCCGTAGTGGACGAGGCTCATTACATCAAGAATCCCGAGGCAGCGCGCTCGAAGAACACCCTAAGGTTGCTCGAGAACGCAAACAGGGTCCTCCTTATGACGGGCACCGCGCTCGAGAACAAGGTCGACGAGATGCTCACCCTGATCGGCTACCTCCGCCCGGACGTCGCAAGGCGCGCTAGGCCCCTCGCCTTCATGTCTGGCGCGCAGCGATTCAGGGACGAAGTCGCCCCCGTCTACTACCGCCGCAAGAGAGAGGACGTGCTCACGGAACTCCCGGAGCTCATCGAGAGCGAGGAGTGGTGCACCCTCGGCGAGGTGGAGAAGGAGGCATACGAGCGCGCCGTCCTCCGCAGGTCGATCATGGCGTCGCGCCAGGTCTCGTGGAACGTCGCCAACCTCAGGGAGGACTCCTCCAAGGCGAAGAGGCTGCTCGAGATCATCGACAGCGCCGCGGACGACGGCAGGAAGGTCCTCGTCTTCACGTTCTTCCTCAACACCGCCCACGGCATCGCAAACCTGCTGGGCGACAAGTGCGTCGGCATGATCAACGGCTCCGTCCCTCCCGCGAGAAGGCAGGAAATCGTCGAGGAGTTTGACGCCGCGGAGCCCGGGTCTGTGCTGGTGGCCCAAATCCAGTCGGGCGGAACCGGCATGAACATCCAGTGCGCGAGCGTCGTCGTCTTCTGCGAGCCACAATACAAGCCCTCGATCGAGAACCAGGCGGTCTCGCGCGCGTACCGCATGGGCCAGACGCGCAGTGTGCTCGCCTTCCGCCTGCTGTGCGAGAACACGGTCGATGAACGCATCCTCCAAATCATCCGCGACAAGCAGAAGATCTTCGACGCTTTCGCGGACAAGTCCTCCGCGGCAGCCGCTGCCGCCGAGCAGGACATCGCCGTGGACGACAAGGGCATGGGCAAGATCATCGAGGAGGAGATCGAGCGCATCAAGGCGGAGAACCCCGGGCTCGCGGCCCAGGTCGAGCGTGAGATGACAGAGGCTCGCGAGTCGGGACTCGGCACCGATAGCGAGGGTGCGGCGAGCGCCGGCGCCCGCGCGGAAGGTGTCGCGCACGTGCCTGCCTCAAGGCCCAGGCGCGTGACGGGTGCGACGCGCCAGGCGAGCACGAGGCCCGCATCGCGTCCGAAGCCCGCGGTGGATACGTTGCCCGCGGCGAGCGTCGACACCCACGAGGGTGGCGCCCCTCATCCCTCGAGCGCGGTCCGGCCGGCCGCGGTCAAGATGGCGCCGCGGTTCTGCCCCAACTGCGGCAACGAGTTCTCCCCCGGCACCAAGTTCTGCTGCTACTGCGGCGCCAAGCTACCCAGTCCAGCACCCTAGAAGGGGCTCGTCCAGTCATGGTTGGAGTTGTCGGGGTCTCCCGCCTCGCGGCTCCAGTCGCGAGCGTCACCGCTCATGTAGTCGTCCATGGAGCCGTAGCCATAATGGGAGTGACCGTTGTCCCAGTTGCCATCCTCGGCGTCATAGTGGCTCACGTGGCCGTTGTCGTAGACGTCGGTGTAGCTCGTGTACTCGGAGTCGTTCTCGTGGCCCTCGTAGGGGTTGCCGTTCTCGTCGCTCGAGTCGACATCGTAAGAGGCCCATCCCCAGCACATCATGGCAGTTCCTTTCGTCGCATTCTTACGTTTCGCCAAATCCGGCGAAGTCTTGGGCGAGTGGGCTTGTCCCCGCTCGTTGCCACACATTCAACCGCGGAGGCATCGCCGGCTCGAGGGGTCGCTTGGGGCGGCGGCGGGGATTGTTTGGGGTTTGATGGAGGCTGCGTCTGAGGCCTCGCCGGAAACGGCGCCCGGGTCCGCCAGAAACTTTGGGTCTCGCCGGAAGCGACGGCTGGGTTCGCCGGAAGCGGCGCCCATGCCCGCCCAAAGCAGGAGGGAGACGTCGCCGGCCACCAATTGCGATGATACGGGCGCCGCGTTCGCCACTTTACGCAATCCCAGGTAGATAGCACTACTCGGCCCTTTGGGCGACACTCCGTCACCCTTGACACGCGTGTTACATTTGACTCTAGAGACCGCTCGCGGCCAAAGCCGCCCAAGGCAAGGCACGGCGACTCTCGTGCGAGAAATCGCGGCGGCTATATTGGCTGCTGGCTCAAAACCACGCCCTCGCTATCGCGGCGGCAGACATCAGGAGGGCGCATGGCAGGCACGGCCTATTCGGCGGACATCCTTCTCAAGCTCCTCGCCATCGCTGCTGCGGGCACCCCCTACAACAACGACGCGATGCTGCGCCACCTCTTCGAGAACAAGGGCCGCCCCTTGCTCGACGCCTACGGAGAGCCCGTCCGCAGCAAGGATGATTCCGTCAATCTCGACCGCAACACCGAACGTGACTATATGTGCCTCATCGTCAACGAGGACCCCTTCAAGTACGTGAAGCGCACGAAGACCCAGTACCTGCCCCACACGAAGACGCCCCGTCTAAGCTATGACGACGTCCTCGCCGAGCAGGACGCCTGGTTCAACGAGAACGCCTACGCAACCGCTTTCCAGACGGTGTTGGGTAGCTTTGCCGATCAACGCAACCGCGCGAGCCGCCTCGGCAAAATCGCCGCCACGCTGGCGGAGCGCGGCATCGAACGCGACGATATCAACGAGGCGATTCGCCGTTGCAAGAACGCTGACGAGAAGACTGCAGGCCTGACGACGCTCGCCTTGGGCAGGCTCCTCTTCGCGCACGCAGAGCGCAAGCCCTCCGAGGAGCTGGAACCGCAGGCGAAGGGTGCCCCCGCAGCAAGCGATACCGGGAACGCAGACGCCAACGCACCGGCAGACTCCAACGCCACGCCGTCAGACGCGCCCTCGCTTCGCACGTTGCTAGCCCTGCTCGCGGGCGGCCCCTCCTCCCCTCTCGGCGTCCGCGCTTGGAGCGAGGAGGAGGCGCTCAACGTCCTCCTCCCGGCGGCGCTGATCAAGGCGCTGCCCGCCGATGAAGACGGCCGCGAGCGAACGCTCTCCGGGACCCTCTCGCCCATCGAGCGCCAGGCGGCACGCGATGTACTCACGGCATCGAATGGCCTCGGCCTCGCCCGATGGCGCGAGCAGCTCGCGACGCTTCCCGGGACTGATCCCGACGCGACGTGGATCCTGCTCGCAGACCTTAAGTCATCAACGAGTGGCGAGCTCAAACGGGCCATTTTTGCCATCTCGCGCGCATCGACAGACGACGCTCCGCTCGCACTCGAACTTCTGCTCGCCCTCACGCTTCTCGGCACGGCGTCGTTCGAGGGACTCCCGAAGATCGTCCAGATCAACCTCTAGCAAGCGCACGCTTTACTCCACAGGCCGCACGCCCGCACGAACCGCGCAACTCGCACCCGCACGAACCGCGCCACAGACGCAACCCGCACCGCAAGCACACAGTCACGTTCCTCCCACCCGCAAAGAAGGGAACCACATGCTCGAAGAAGACAAGATGTCCTACGACGAGACCGACGTTGACAGCCAGAACGCCGCCGAGCAGGACTGCGAGTCCGAGGAAGAAGACGGCAGCTGGTACGGAGGGCTCCCCATCGTGTCGACCACGGAGGCCCTCTCCCTCGTCGAGGGGGCAAACTCCGGCGGACTGAGGCGCTCCATCGCCGACCTCGTCCTCAACTTCGACGACATCTCGGTTGACAGCGTCAGCCTGCACAACCTCACGAACGTCTTCCTCACGAGCCATGACTTCGAGTACGCCCTCAACCTCGCGAAGCTCGGCCTTGACCGCTTCCCGAGGTCCGTCACCCATCTGGCGGACGCCGTCCAGGCCTGCGCCAGGCTCGGCCTCATCGAGGAGGGCATGGCGTTCGTCAACCAGGCGCTCGAGATTCGCATGGATCGCTGGGACTGGTACCTCGTCGTTTGGGTCGCGTCCTTCTTCAAGTACGCGCTCGACTCCCTCCCCGATGACGAGTGCGAGGCGCTCGTCTCGAAGGCCGTCGACATCCTCAACTCCTACGAGGCATGCCACGCCTTCGACGAACGCGTGCGCAACCAGAAGGCGGAGGTCCTCGCTGCCGCCAACCACATGGCCGAGGCGGCCGAGGAGCTCGAAGACGCGATCTTCTCGCCCCAGCGCACGCCCATCGACAAGAGCATGACCCTCATGCCCGCCTCCCAGTGTTGCATGACCTACCTGCAGCTCTTTGGCTCGACGGTTGCCGCGAGGAAGATCGGCGACGTCGCCAGGCGCGGATACGCCAGCCTCGCGCAGAACCATCAGAGCGCAAGCGCCAGCGCGTTTCTCCTCTACGAGGCCTTCGCACTCGACTCCGAGATATCGAACCAGCGCGAATACGCGGACGGCTTTGGCAACGAGACCAAGGTGACGCAGCTGCTCGACGCCTACGAGATCGCCTACCGACAGGCTGACGACGAGGAGACGCGTGAGCTCATCCGCCAGCGTTTCGACGTCGCCTGCAGCAGGGCGCATCTGAAAAGCCGCACGCTCGAGTAGCGCGACAAGCGGGGGGCAGTCCCGCGCACGAAGGGTCGCCCCGTAAGTAGCCAACGCTCGCCCGCGTGGCGCAGATCGCACTCCGGCGCCGCGCGAAAAACCGAATCCCCAATCAATCCCTGAAGCGGCCCCCGGCATACCCCCGGGGGCCGTTGTCGTCTCGGTCATTGTGTTTGTCAGCAACCGGGCGGCCGGTCCGGCAGGACGGCGGCCCATCCAACCGGGTAGCCAGCCCAACAGATGGCTGCCCACCCGAGAGAAGGGACAACACATGGACTTCGGCAAGATCGACGAGCTCTTTAGTACCAGCAACGGCAACGAAAACGGCGAGCGTCCGGTATCCAACCCCGACATCAGCCCCACGGAAGATCCCGTGGCCTGGATTCGCAACGTCCTCTCTGAGAACGAGGAGTTCACCTTCTACCCGACGGGAGAGAACCGCTGGTCAGCCCACGAGAACCAGCTCGGTAAGCCCGTGACCACGACCGTCTCGCTCGTGGATGGCATGGTCGAGGTCGAGGCGAGCGTGCCCATCGGCGTTAACGAGGAGAACGTCGCCGCTCTCCGCGCCTTCCAGATGCTCTGCCAGGCAAACTACAAGATTCGCGGCTTCAGGCGCGCCATGCCCGGCGAGCCCTTCGCCTCCGTCGTCCGTCACGCCGTCGCTGACGACCTCGATCTGGACCGCCTCATCACCGTCACGAACCACACCCTGTGCTCGTCCCTGCGCGACGCCATCGACATCCGCAACGGCGAGAAGAGCGTCCACGACGCCTGGCTCGAAAACACGAAGCGCCGTATGAAGTTTGCCTTCATGTCTGAGTTCTTCTCCGGCGATAGCGACTAGCCGGTCGCGAGAACGCTCGCGAGACCTGCCACGACGCCACGGCTCGGCGCAACACCCACAAGCATCCAAACGAAAGGACCACCATGCTCTGCGAGAATCCCAACTTCGACCGCCTCGGCTTCGCCTTCAACTGCACCGACTATGCCTTCGTCCCTTACGACAACGACAGCATGGGCACCCTGATCGAGCTCGACGGCGAGACCTATCCCGTCACCGTCAACGCCTATGACGACGGCGACAAGAAGGGCCAGCTCCACGTAGTCATGAACTTCCCGCAGGTAGTTCCCGGCACCAGCGCCATCGACCTGCTCTTCGCCATACAGGAGACGCCAGAGAACTTCGACTTCTCTGCCGATCCGGTCGACGGCGAGGTCCTCCTCACCAGCGCTCTCGAACACGACAGCACCGAAGAGCTCAAGTCCGTCATGGAGCGCCAGATCGCTGCCGCGCGCCGCCTCCTCCCCGTCATCAACCAGTACGTCGCCGTAGCGGCCGAGCGCGGCGAGAACGTCAACAACCCCTACAGCATCGACAACCTCATGGAGAAGGAGGACTAGCATGGCGGCCTACTACGGCGGCAGACTCAACTTCACGGAGGAGCAGTTCGAGGCAGTCCTCGACGCCCTCAACCTGCTCGCCTCAAAGAACTGCCCGCTCGTGGTGGGACATGCGGAGGTGGAGGGCGGACAGGCCGCCCTCCCGCTCGCCTTCAAGTGCCAAGGCAAGAAGAAGGGCCTCGTCCTTGGCGGCGATTGCCCCACCATCGAGGAGGTGGAGGAGGTCTTCAAGGGCGCCACGCTCGAGACGCGCCCCATCAACCCCAATGTCAAGGACAAGGCCTCCCTCGAGATCGCGCGCGAACTCGAGCTCGCGAAGGAGTGCCGCGCCATCTCGATGTCAGAGATTACGCCGGAAAACGAAGTGTTCTCCAAGCCCTTCTCGCGCCTTACGGGCATGGAGGAGCAGGTTCGCCGCGCCGTCGAGTGCATGCGCGCCGCGCAGGCATACGGCCGCGACGCCGTCTGCCTCCACACGATGCTGCTCGGCAACCCCGGGTCCGGCAAGACCACCTTCGCCCGCGAGCTGCATGAGTTCGGCCGCGCCGCGAAGGTGCTCGACGGCGAGTTCGTCGAGGCGCGTGCGGATGATCTCGTGGCCCGCTACGTAGGCCACACGGCGGGCCTCGTCCGCGCGGCATGGCAGCGCGCGCGAGGCGGCACGCTCTTCATCGACGAGGCCTACAAGCTCGCGGACACCGCCGAGTTTGGCCTCGAAGCCATCAACGCCCTCGTCGAGCTCATGGAGGCGGGACGCGGCGAGGTCGTCGTGGTGGCGGCGGGCTACCCCGCCCAGATGTCCCGATTCCTCGAGGTCAACCCGGGCCTCACCTCGCGTTTCTCCCTGCGCCTCAACTTCGACGACTATGACGCCGAGACCCTCGAGCACATCCTCGTCGACGTCTTCGCGCCCGAGCGCCACGTGACGGTCGCGGAAGACGCCCGTGAGCGCCTCTCCGGAGCCTGCCTCGCCCTCACCCGCGCGCCCGGTTACGCCAACGCCCGCAGCGCCAGGACCCTGTTCGAGCGCTGGCTCATCAAGCAGGCAACCCTCGGGGCTGGCGGCACGCTCACCGACGCCGCGCTCGAGGCGGCCCTCGCCGAGGACAATTTGGCAAGTCCGGGCAAGCACCCGATGGGTTTTGCGTAGTCGGGATGGCGAGACAGGCCGTGGGGCGCCATCCCAAGCGGCCCACGCAGCGGTAATGGTTATCATTGAGGATTGTTTGTCGCCATTCCGCCGATTGGACCTCCCTTGAAGTTCAGCACCTCTCGCGCAGCCCGCACGAGCCACTCCTCCGCCCGTCGTATGCCCGCCTCGAGACGCGCCACCGTTGCCGCGTTCGACGTCTGCTCCGCGCTCGCGGCATGCACCCTCGTCTGGCTCGTGCTCGCGACCCCCGCGCTCGCCTATGTCGACCCGAGCGTCATGACCTACACCATCCAGGCGCTCGCCGGCGTCGCCGTCGCGCTCTCCGCCGTTCTCGGTGTGGTGTGGCGTCGCGCCCGCCGCACGCTGCTGCGAGCCCTCCACG
The DNA here is from genome assembly GCF_052118165.1 of Parolsenella sp. LCP21S3_E11. NCBI lineage: Bacteria > Bacillati > Actinomycetota > Coriobacteriia > Coriobacteriales > Atopobiaceae > Parolsenella > Parolsenella sp. LCP21S3_E11. The sequence continues at coordinate 40,481 of NZ_JBQKHS010000003.1, forward strand.
TCGACGAAAACACGGGCAAGTGCGTCGAGGCCGAGGCGCGCGCCTGCTCGGACCAGGCATCCCTCGCCTCCGCTGACGAACGCGCCCGTGCCATGCTCTCCGCGCGCGTCGAGCACCCCGCGCCCGCCCTCTCCTGGCGCGCTCGCCTCGTGCTCGCGCTCATCGTTTCGCTCTCGCTCACGTACTGTCTCTTCTTCGTGTCGCCCCTCGAGGTGGTCATCCCCGGCTTCCAGTCGCTCTCGTTCACCCTGGCCAACGTCTGGCTGCCGCTCATCGCGCTCGTGGCGCTGACGGGCGTGACACTCGCACTCGCCACCTCGCTTACCCGCGGCCGCGCGTTCGACGTCGTCCTCGCCATCGTGGCTGCCGTCTGCCTCTGTGCCCTGCTCCAGGAACTCGTGCTCAATAAGTCGCTTCCCTCGGCTGACGGCTCGCCCGTCGACTGGGCCGCCTATCACCGCAGGACGACGATCTCGAGCATCGCCTGGATCGTCATTCTCGCGGCAGCGGCGTTCCTCGCCTGGAAGCGACCCCTCGCAAGCCGCGTCACCGCCGTAACGTGTTGCCTCGTCATCGTCATCGCCCAGAGCGTCGCGCTCTGCGCCCTCGGCTTCCAGAACGCCGAGGCCCTAACTCGCCCGACGGTGACCAAGGAGGGCCTCACCACCGTCTCGACCAAGAGCAACGTCGTGGTGTTCGTACTTGACATGTTCGATACCAAGGACATGGACGATGTCATGGAGCAGTACCCTGACGCGGCGGATGACCTCGGTGGGTTCACCTGGTACCGCAACTCCCTCGGCTCCGTCATCCCCACGCGCTATGGCGTTCCCTTCATCGTCACCGGCCATGACTTCGACCCCTCGCTGGACGAGTTCACCACGGCGGACCTCGAGTCCTGGTTCTCGGACCGCAATCTCCTCGACGTCGCAGCCGATCAGGGATACTCCGTGGGCGTCTACTCGGACTCCGTGTCCTACGGCGCGAACGCCCTCGCGAGCAAGACGATGAACGTGCACACCGTCGAGCCCTACATCGCCAACTTCCTGAGCTGCGCCAAGGCCCTTGGCGGATGCGGCCTCTACCGTGATCTCCCCTACGCCCTGAAGCCGTTCCTCTGGTTCACGACGGACCAGCTCAACGAGGCCATCGCACCCACTGGCACTGAGTCCGCGGACAAGACGCCCTACGTCTTCGACGACAAGGGTATGCACGCGCTCTTCTCCGAGCCCTGCCTCACCGCCACCGACGATTCCGCCGGCGGCGCCTACCGCGTCATCCACTGCCAGGGCACCCACTGGCCCTACACGATGGACGAGAACGGCAACACCGTCACGACCACGCAGGACCACGCGTCCATGATCGCGCAGGGTCGTGGCTCGCTCGACATCGTCGAGGAGTACATCGAGCAGCTCAAGGAACTCGGCGTGTATGACCAGACCACCATCGTCATCACCGCGGACCACGGCGTCTGGCCCTGGGGCCACGAGGAGCTCACGAAGACCACCTCGCCGATTCTGCTCGTGAAGCCCGCCGGCGCGGATGCCTCACAGCCGCTGGCCATCAGCGAGGTCCCCACCGGCCACCTCGACCTGCCAGCCACGCTCGAGTGGGCCGTGGACGCCTGGGACGGGACCGACACGGACGGTGCCTGCGGAAACTCCTCCGTCCTCGCCGATAGCACGCCCGTCTTCATGGTCTCCGACGACCCGCGTCCCCGCTACTTCTTCTGGAACAACCACGACGGCAAACATGACCTGAACTTCCTCGAATACGAGGTCAACGGCGACGCCAACGACTTCTCTGACTGGAGACTTACCGGCCGTAGATGGAACGTTGACGTCGACGGGTACAATTAGCCGTCGGACGCACGAACCCCGCGCCCGCAACAACACGCAACCAATGGAGCACCCATGCGCAAGCCGCCAGTCCTAGCCATCGTCATCCCCTGCTACAACGAGGAGGAGGTCCTGCCGATCACGAGCGGCCTGTTCAAGGCCGAGCTCGAGGACCTCGTCGCCAAGGGCAAGGTCGACCCCGCGAGCCACGTCCTGCTCGTCAACGACGGCTCGAGGGACCGCACCTGGGAGCTCATCGAGGGCCTGGCGGCGTCCGACCCCGCGTTCCGGGGCTGCTCGCTCTCCCGCAACCGCGGCCACCAGAACGCCCTGCTCGGCGGCCTCATGGAGGCGCGCGGACATTGCGACGCCACCATCTCGATCGACTGCGACGGCCAGGACGACATCGCGACGATGGAGGCCATGGTCGACGCCTACCTCGACGGCTGCGACGTCGTCTACGGCGTCCGCTCGAGCCGCGAGACGGACACGTTCTTCAAGCGCTTCACGGCGCAGTCCTTCTACCGCCTGCTCTCCTCGATGGGCGTGGAGTGCGTCTACAACCACGCCGACTACCGCCTCCTGGGCGCCCGCGCCCTCGACGCGCTGGCGGAGTTCCGCGAGGTCAACCTGTTCCTGCGCGGCATGGTGCCGCTCGTGGGCTTCAAGAGCACGAGCGTCTACTACGAGCGCCACGAGCGCATGGCGGGCGAGTCGCACTACCCGCTCTCCAAGATGCTGGCGCTCGCGGTCAACGGCATCACGAGCCTTTCGGTCAAGCCCATCCGCCTGATCACGTGGACGGGCCTCGCCGTGGCCCTCGCGAGCCTCGTCGCCATCGTGTGGGTGCTCGTCGCGCACGCGGCAGGCGCCACCGTCGCCGGCTGGGCCTCCACCACCGCCGCGGTGTGCTTCATGGGCGGCGTCCAGATGCTGTCGCTCGGCGTGATCGGCGAGTACGTCGGCAAGATCTACCTCGAGAGCAAGCACAGGCCCCGCTACGTCATCTCCGAGCGCACCTGGGAGGACGAGGAGGAGTAGGGCGGACGCCAGGCAATCCAATAGCAGCAACGGCACACAAAAGAGCGCCCGTTGAACTCGGCTCTCCCATGAGATGCAAGTTCAGCGGACGCGTTGTATCTTGCGCTTTACGCTAGACCAAGACCGACTCGGGCAGACCCCTACTCCGCAGAGTCGCCGGCGTCGAGCCACTTCTTGCGCGAGACGAAGTTCCAGACCATGACGATCGCCGTCGCGACAAGTTTGGTAATGGTAACCATAAGCGCAGAATCTCCCAGCACGTTCACGCCAATCACCATGATGATCTCGTTGATGACGAGGCCAATCGCGGAGAGGACCACGAAGATCGTGAACTCGCGGCGACGGCTGATGTCGTCGCGGCGCGTGAAGACATAGTGCATGCTCGCCACGTAGTTGAACACCACGGACACGACGAACGAAATGCTCGCCGAAATGACCGGATCCATGCCGATGACCTGGGAGAGCAGCATGAGCACGCCGTAATCGATGAGGAACGCGATGGCTCCCACCACACCGAACTTAAGGAACTGCTCGATAAGACCCTTCATGTCACACTCCCAAATACGCATATCACTCGGTTTTTCATTCAAGAGGATAGCCCCGCGGCTCGCTGGTTCACATAATCTGGAGAAAAGCATCGGGTCATTGCGCCCGGCGCCCGCCGTTCTAGGCTTCCGTAGCTCTCGACATCAACTGAAGCGCCAACAGGAACATTTGAGCCACCAATACCTGCCCTTAAGCTCCCCAAGCAACGAAAAGGCGCGAAACGCCATGTTGACGTTCCGCGCCTTCTTGACAGTTCGCTCAACGAGCGGACGGATGGCAGCGTCTGCGCAGACTATGCCAGGAGCTGGGTCTTCGCGACCCCGGCGAGCTTGTCGTTAAGCGCCTTCGACTCCTCGCGCGTGGCACCGTTGCTGAACAGATAGGCCTTGATCTTCGGCTCGGTACCAGACGGGCGAACGATGACCTTGACGCCCTCGCCCAGCTGGAACTCGAGCACGTTGCTCTTGGGAAGCAGCTGCTTGGGGCAGCTACCATCGCCACCGGCAACGGCCATCTCGACGTCGGCCTTGTAGTCGACGAAGCCCTCGACGGACATGCCGGCGATCTCCGCAGGCGGGTTCTCGCGCAGGCCGCTCATGATGGCGGCCATCTTGTCCGCACCGGCGGCACCCGGGAAGCTCACGTTCACGACGCCGTTCAGGTAGTAGCCATACTCCTGGTAGAGGGCCTCCATGGCCTCGTACAGGTCCATGCCACGCTCGGCGTACCAAGCGGCCATCTCGCAGGTGAGCATGCTCGCCACGATGGCGTCCTTGTCGCGCGCGTGGAGACCAACGAGGTAGCCATAGCTCTCCTCGAAGCCCATGAGGAAGCGCTCGGGCTCGCCAGCCTCGACGAGCTGATCCATCTGGCCACCGATGTTCTTGAAGCCGGTCAGCACGCGACGGACCTCGAAGCCATAGTGCTTGGCCAGGGCATCCGGCATGGCGGTGGAGACGATCGTGGTGACGACGACCTTGCGGCTCACGTCCTCGCCCGCCTCGGCCTTCATGCGAGCGAGCCAGTCGATGAGAAGGATGCCCATCTCGTTGCCCGTGAGCAGCTTGTAGTCGCCGTCGTGCGGCACGGCGACGCCCATGCGGTCCGCGTCAGGGTCAGTCGCGAGCATGAGGTCAGGGTGGACCTTGTCGCAGAGCTCAAGACCCTTCTCGAGCGCCTCACGGAACTCGGGGTTGGGATAGGGACAGGTCGGGAAGTTGCCGTCCGGCTCGGCCTGCTCGGGAACCACGGTGACGTTGGTGATGCCAACGCGCGCGAGGATCTTGTTCATGCACTCGATGCCGGTGCCGTTAAGCGGCGTGTAGACAACGGAGAAATCCGGGTTGGGCTTGGCGCCGATGGACTGGGACGCGACGGCGTCGATGAAGCGGTCGAGGACCTCGTCCGGAGTCCACTCCACAAGGCCCTTGGCCACTGCCTCGTCGAAGTCCATGTGCTTCACGCCGGTGAAGATATCAGTCTCGTTGATGGTGTTCTGGATCTCGTCAGCAGCCTCGTTCGCGATCTGGCAGCCATCCTCGCCATAGACCTTGTAACCGTTGTACGGCGCCGGGTTGTGGCTGGCGGTGACGCAGATGCCTGCGGAGCACTTGAGGTCGCGCGTGGCGAAGGAGAGCGTCGGCACCGGCTCGATGCGCGGATAGACATAGGACTTGATGCCGTTGGCGGCGAGAACGCCGGCGGCGGCCTTCACGAAGTCCTCGCCCTTGTTGCGGGAATCGCGCGCGATGGCGACGGTGGGGTTCTCGTAGTGGGCGTTGAGGTACGTGGCGAGGCCCTGGCTGGCCTGCGACACGGTGTAGACGTTCATGCGGTTCGTACCAACGCCCAGCGTGCCGCGCAGACCCGCGGTGCCAAAGGCGAGGCTCCGGTAGAACGCATCCGAGAGCTTCTCGGGATCGGGATCTGCCATGAGCTCGTCGAGCTCGGCCGCGAGATCAGGCTCGGTGACGTTGTCCTTCCAAAGCTGCGCGGCGGCAGCAATCTTGTCGTCCATTGCGTGCTCCCCCTTTTTCTCGGCACACGACAGCGAAACCGTCGGGCGCTCGTTACTCATATGTTCAAGTGTATCCCGGCGAACTCCGCGCAGCCACATCTGTCGGCGGATGGGCGAAAAAGAGACCCGTAGCGCCGCTCTCGCGCCACGGGTCTCTCGTCTTACGTTCTTCGACTGCGCCGTGCCGTCACGAAGCGAACGCCAGCCCTCACGCGGAGCCGCGTCTTACGCAACCGGGCACGAAAGCCAAATACCGAGCTACTTGCCCTCGCGGATGGAAGCACCGAGGGATCCGCCCGGGTGCCACTTCACATACTGCTTCGGGTCGAGGCCGAAGTCCTCCTGGAGCAGGATGGACAGGCTCTGGAGCATGAGGATCTCGACGATGATGGAGGCACGGGGCGGCTTGTTCATCGGGTCGCCCTCCTCCTTCACGCCGGCGATGAGGGTGACGTCGCCCTCCTTGGCCAGCCAGCTGTCGGGGTTGCCGGTGAGGGAGATGATCTTCACGCCGTTGCCCTTGAGGCAGGTGACGGTGGCCTTGAGCTCGGAGGTGTTACCCGAGTTGGAGATGGCGATGACGACGTCGCCCGGCACGACCTGGCCAGCGGAGCCATGGACGCACTCGGTACCGTGGAGCTCGTAGGTGGGGGTACCAGTGGAGGAGAAGAGCGAGGCAGCATAGCCGGAGACGTGGCCGGGCTTGCCGATACCGGTGACGTGCAGGCGGCCACCCTTGGCCTCGGCGTCCTGGATCAGGCGCTTGGCAGCGGTGATGGAGTCGTAGTCGATGCTGTCAATGAAGGCCTTGACCTGCTCCTGCATGATGCCCAGGAAGACATCGACGCGGGCCTTGTCGTCGGCAGCGGAAGGCATGCCGTCATAGGCGTTGATGAACTCACCCATCTTCTGACCAATCTCCTCTTCGTTGGTGATATCAAAGATGCTCACGACGTGCGGGAACTTGCCCTCGATCTCCGAGGCGAGGTCGCTCATCGTAACGATGACGTCACCGTCGAAGCCGACGAGGTCGTCGAGCTTACCGTGGTTGACCTCAATCTTGTAGCCGCGCTTGGCACAGATCTGCTCGATCTTGGTCTGGAGCAGCATGCTGGAGCCAACGCCAGCACGGCAGACAACCAATGCCTTGACCATGCGAAACACCTCTCTGTCGCGTCCGTTGTCGTTGCGAAAGCGGTCACGCCCGCTTACTTAACAACTTAACTAACGTGCATATGATACTCGTACTTCTCGTTTTCAAGACAGATGGGAAACGGATTTTTCACAATTGGAAAGCGCGTGCGGGCGGGCGTGCCCCGACATGGCGAGCGCGGACGAAGGCGGACAGGCCCCATCGCAGCGACGCGGCGAGCGCAGATGAGCGCGAGCGGACCCCCGACTCGGCAACATGATGAGCGCGGGTGTGCCCCGGCTCAGTTAGCTCCGCCGCGGCGACGTGACGAGGGCCAGACAGTTGTATCTTGGGCGGTAGCACGCACGATAGCACGCAGAACCCAAGCGAAAGGGAATCGTATGAGGACGAACATCGAAGGCGAGCGAGCACTGGTCACGGGAGCGGGCACGGGCATTGGTGCCGCGATCGCCAAGAGGCTGGCGGCGCTCGGCTGCACCGTCACGGTCGTGGGCCGCACCGAGGCGCGCCTGGTCGAGACGGCGAGGGCGTGCGACGAGGCAGCGGCTGAGGCGGGCTTCGACACCCACGCCGTCGTCCACGCCTGCGACCTCAAGGACGAGGCGTCCATCCTCGCCCTCGTCGAAGCGCTCAAGGGGCAGGGCGGCCTTGATATCCTCGTGAACAACGCGGCCGTCGTCCAGGCAGGCCCGCTCGAGGACGTCGCCACGAACGAGTTTGACGCCGTCATGGCGACGAACGTCCGTGCGCCGTTTATCCTTATGCGCGAGACGCTCCCGCTCCTCCGCGCCTCAAAGGCGGCGGAGATCGTGAACATCTGCTCGGTCGTCGCACATGAGGGCTACCCCAACCAGAGCGCCTACGTCGCCAGCAAGCACGCGCTGTACGGTCTCTCGAAGTCCTTCGCGAACGAGGTGTACGATGACGGCGTCCGCGTCCACGTCATCGCACCTGGCGGAGTCCTCACGGACATGGTCGCCATCACGCGCCCGGACCTCGTCGGCACGCCGATGATTGTGCCAGACGACATGGCGGACGCGGTCGAGTACCTGCTCTGCCACCGCACTGACGCCGTCTGCGACGAGATTCGCCTCCATCGCGTCACGAAGGCGCCGTTTTAGGCGATCGGACGCGGTAGCCAGTGCCTTTCGCCGCGCTTCTCGCACAAGACGGTCACGGCCATGCAAGACGAGTGTTCGTTAATACGAACGATGTTCCATTTTGCTACCGCTCACCCAATTGATGCGCTAGAAGCACTTGACGCTGGGTATCCTTTTTGCTTGAAAAGCACGGCATACGGCCGGGCGCGCTGACCCGCGGCAAGGGGGCTTGCTCCGGATCACCAACACCCTAGGAGGGTAAATATGGCAGTCAATCGCTTCGTCCTCAACAACATCTCCTACCACGGCGCGGGCGCCATCAAGGAGATTCCCGGCGAGATTCAGCGTCGCGGCTACAAGAAGGCCTTCGTCTGCTCCGACCCCGACCTCGTGAAGTTCGGCGTCACCGCCAAGGTCACCGACCAGCTCGATGCCGCCGGCATCCCCTGGACCCTCTACAGTGAGATCAAGCCCAACCCCACCATCCAGAACGTCAAGGACGGTGTTGAGGCCTTCAAGGCTTCCGGTGCTGACATGATGATCGCCATCGGCGGTGGCTCCTCCATGGACACCTGCAAGGGCATCGGCATCATCGTCGAGAACCCCGAGTTCGCCGATGTCGTCTCCCTCGAGGGCGTCGCTGACACCAAGAAGCACGCCACCTTCACCATCGCCGTTCCCACCACCGCTGGCACCGCTGCCGAGGTCACGATCAACTACGTCATCACTGACCCGGAGAAGGTCCGCAAGTTCGTCTGCGTCGACGTCAACGACATCCCCGACGTCGCCGTCGTCGACCCTGAAATGATGGCCACCATGCCCGCCGGCCTCACCGCCGCCACCGGCATGGACGCCCTCACCCACGCCATCGAGGGCTACACCACCAAGGGTGCCTGGGAGCTCTCTGACATGTTCCACTTCAAGGCCATCCAGCTCATCTCCCAGAACCTCCGCGACGCCGTCGCCGAGGCCAAGAGCGGCAAGCCGGGCAGCGGCCGCGAGGGCATGGCCCTTGGCCAGTACGTCGCCGGCATGGGCTTCTCCAACGTGGGCCTGGGCATCGACCACTCCATGGCGCACACCCTCTCCGCGCACTATGACACCCCGCACGGCGTCGCCTGCGCCATGCTCCTCCCGATCGCGATGGAGTTCAACAAGCCCGTCGTGACCAAGCGCCTGGCTGAGGTCGCCGTCGCCATGGGCGTCGACACCACCGGCATGAGCGATGACGAGGCCGCCGACGCCGCCATCGCCGCCGTCAAGCAGCTCTCCGCCGACGTCAACATCCCGCACGTCTGCGAGGCCATGAAGGCCGACGAGATTGACCAGCTCGCCACCGACGCCATGGCTGACGCCTGCTTCCCGGGCAACCCGCGTGAGGCCAACCACGACGACGTCGTCGCCCTCTTCAAGAAGATCTGCCCGAGCGCCTAGTAGCCACTCGCAGATTCTGAGCGCACATGGGCTCGTCGCCATCCGGCGGCGGGCCCTTTTCTTGTGGCGAGGCAGCGCCCGCGCAACAAGCCAAGTGCCCACCAGAAGGAGGTCAACGCCCGCGCGACTGGTCAAGTGCCCCCAACAGGAGGTCAACGTCCGCGCGGCAAGCCAACCGTCCGCCGATGGTGCCGACATCCCGTCCATCGAATTCGAACCCCTCGCGTATGCTTGAGTCAGATTCCGGGCGCGCTTGCTAAGACTCGATAAAAGAGCTGGTAGGGCGCTCGTGCACCCTAACATCCAGGTCGACTCCCCCAGGGGAAGAGAGGAGCTCACCATGCAGTACAACATCATCGGAGGGACCTTCCCGGTCGTCACGTGCACTCTCGCGGACGGCGAGTCCATGATCACCGAGGGCGGCTCCATGGTCTGGATGACGCCCAACATGGAGATGAGCACCACGGGCGGCGGCCTCGGCAAGATGTTCTCGAAGGCCGTTTCCGGCGAAAACCTGTTCCAGAACATCTGGACCGCTCGCGGCAACGCGATGATCGCCTTCGGCTCGAGCTTCCCCGGTCGCATCATGCCAATCCAGATTGCCCCCGGTCAGAGTTGGATCCTCCAGAAGCGGGCGTTCCTGGCCGCAGAGCGCGGCGTCGAGCTCAGCGTCCACTTCAACAAGAGCGCCAAGACCGGCATCTTCGGCGGCGAGGGCTTCGTCATGCAGAGGCTCACCGGCAACGGCATCGCCTTCGCGGAGATTGACGGTGACCTGGTCGAGTACCAGCTCGCAGCCGGTCAGCAGATGGTCGTCGACACCGGCAACGTCGCCGGCTTCGAGGAGAGTGTTTCCATCGAGGCGCAGATGGTCAAGGGCGCCAAAAACATCCTCCTCGGCGGCGAGGGCATGTTCAACACCGTGCTCACCGGCCCGGGTCGCATCTGGCTCCAGACGATGCCCATTTCCGGCCTCGCCGCGGCAATCGCTCCGATGGTCTCAAGCGGAAACTAGCGGACGGAACCGCTGCCAACGCGCGATGACGACGGCAGCGCCAACAACGGTACAGGGCACCACATAAAAGGGAGGACCGACGCGGACGCCACGTCGGCCCTCCTCATGTTTTAACGCGCCGTCTCGCGTCTCGTCGCGCTATTCACTCCGCGTTCTCTCGCGTTTCGACATCCTATTCGTTCCGCGCCTTCTCGAAGGCGGCAAGGAGCTTCTCCTCGAGTTCCGGCATGGACACGATGTTGTCGAGCTCGATGACGCGGGGCTTGTCCTTCAGGAACGGCGCGAGGTCGCTCCCCACCACGTAGAGGTCGACCGGCACCATGGAGATCTCGGACACGGAGACGTGATCGACGCTCACGCCCTCGATGCCATGCTTCTTGAGCAGGCTCTGCACGTTGAGCTGCACCATGAAGGAGCTGCCCACGCCTCCGCCGCAGCAACACATGATCGACTTGATCTCCATGTCACCCTCCCTGAAAAAAGGCGCGCCAGCCATGTGGCCAGCGCGTCTGATCTTTCCTATGCGTCTTGGCGCCTAGTCAAGATAATAGTGGCCGAGCGCATCGGCGCCGAGGATGGCGTCGGCGACCATGTCGGGCGTCACGTCGAACGGCATGTTGCCCATGGTGTCGCCCGACGCGCACGCGGCCTCGGCAACGGGCATGATCTTCTCGCGCGTGACCTCCTCGACGCCCAGTTCCTCGAGCGTCACCGGCAGGCCGACCTCGATGCAGAAGCCGAGGACCTCCTCAAGCTGGTCCATGTCGGCGTCCGCGAGGACGAGCTGCGCGAGCGTGCCGAAGGCGACCTTCTCGCCGTGGTACATGCCGTGGCACTCCGGCAGGAGCGTGAGGCCGTTGTGGATGGCGTGCGCGGCGGCGAGGCCCGAGCTCTCGAAGCCGATACCGGAGAGCAGCGTGTTCGCCTCGATGACGTGCTCGACGGCGGGCGTGAGGGCACCGGCCTCGAGGGCGACCTTGGCCTTCACGCCGTCCTCCATGAGGGTGTCATAGCAAAGGCGCGCGAGGGAGAGGGCAGCAAGGCCACCCTTGCCGCCAGCGCAGGTATCGCCGTCGGCGTCGTGCGTGGCCTGGGCCTCGAAGTAGGTTGCCAGCGCGTCGCCCATACCGGAGACCGTGAGGCGCACGGGGCTCGCGGCAATGACCGTGGTGTCCATGAGGACGATGTTGGGGTTGGCCGGGAGGAACAGGTAGCGGTCGAACTGGCCGTCATCCGTGTAGAGGACGGAGAGGGCGCTGCACGGAGCGTCCGAGCTGGCGATCGTGGGGCAGATCACCACGGGAACGCCGAGGTAGTAGGCCGTGGCCTTGGCAGTGTCGAGCGTCTTGCCACCGCCGATACCCACCACGACGTCACAGCCATTGGCACGGGCGACCTCGACGAGGCGGTTGACCTCGCCCTCGGAGCACTCGCCGTTGAAGTCCTCGTAGACGGCCTCGGCGTCGACGCCCTCGAAGCTGCCGGCGACCTTGTCACCCACGCGCTTGACGCCGGAGGGCGTGTTGATGACGAGGGCCTTCTTGCCGAGCGGCGCCACGTACGTGCCGAGCTTCGCAAGCTCGTTCGGGCCCTGGATGTACTTGCTGGGACTATTGAAAATCTTGGACATGTATCCTCCTTTGTTTGCGCTCACAATTCCTATTAACTTTACAGGAGATACCGGCAGGAAAAGGCAGGCCTTCGGCAAGCGTTGGGTACGCTCTCGGTAGGCGCGTGACCTACGCGCGACGCCCGCGAGCGACGGAGAGGCCCACGGCAGCGATGGCTACCGCGAACAGCAGCGTAATCCCCACGCTCGTGAAATAGGAGCCCATGACGGCAGGCGTGAGCGCCCCGGCGTCGAGCACGGCGGCAATCGCTTGGTTGGTCCAGAACGTCGGCGCGAAATGGGCTACCGCGGCAACGCCCGCACCCATGAACGACAGCGGGATCCAGGCGCCGCCCAAGAAGCTCATCACCATACCAAAGATGTTGCCAACGGCATTGAGCACCTCCTCGCGTGCGCCAAAGCTCGTGCAGAGGTACGCAATGGACAGGGGCACGAGGCCAAACACGAAGTTGGCGACAAACGCAAGGGCAACGTGCGACGCGGGCAGAACGGCAATGTAGGAGCGCAGGGCGACAACGCCCACGAGGCTGCTCAGGGCGCACACCGCGAGCGTCAAGACGAGGCAGCTCGCAAACACGGCGGCATCACGCGCGGCGGGGCTCTGCGGGCCCGCCCCCAGGCGCCGCTCGAGCTCGGGCCGCGACATCGCCGAGAACACGAGCCCTGCGCATACGATGACGGAGGATGTGATCGCATACGAGCCGAACTGCAGGTAGAGCTTGACGCTATCCGCCGCAGCGCCGCCTGAGGACGGGGCGGCGCGAACCTCTACGTCGGCTCGCTCGGCGGCCGCGGAGAGTGCCATGGCTGCCACTTCCTCGAGTCCAGCTCCCCGGTCAAGCGCCGCAGCAGACCCCGCCAGCGTTGAGAAGCGCGCCGCCTCGACACCAGAAAGCGCAGAAGCCTGCGTGCTCACGCCATAGGCCTCCTCGATCTGGGGAAGGTCATCCCCGGCGCGAGCGGCACGGATGAGCTCGTCCCCAAAGCCTTCGGGCACGACGAAGACGCAATCCGCCCGGCCAGTCGCGATGGCATCCTGGAGCTCGCGGGACTCGTCCGCAACGTCGACAAGCGTATACAGATCGCCCATGTGCCGGGCGAACGCCTGCGAAAGCGGAGAGCCGTCGCGGTCCACAATGGCGACTTCGGCCGCATAGGGCTCGTACTCCGCGGGCTCCGAAGAGGCGGACGCCGAGCTCGCGAGCACGATGAAAGCCCCCATGAGCGAGATAACGAGGGCATATATCGTAAGGTAGAGCGGGTGAGCGGCGACTACGCGCAGCGCGGCCTTAAAGGTGCTCATAACGCTGCCTCCTAAAGACAAGGGTGGCGACGGCGAGAAGCGCGAGGGCAAACGCGACGCACGCGGCGGCGCGCGCAAAGAAGGGCGTCAGGTCCTCGTAGAAATAGAGGCTCGTGAACATGTCCGATATGAGCTTGGAGGGATTGAGCCATGCCTCGGCGGGGAACGCGCGCGCCACCTCGTCCGCGAGGGCCATGGCAGGCATGCCGTAGAGACCCGCAAACAGGGCGCCCAAGCATGTCAGCAAGGTGAGAAGCCCGTCTCGCGGACCCTTGCCTCCACGCAGGGGCAGCACCGCCACAAACATGCCAAGGCATATCGAGAGGAACGACGCCGCGGCGATGCCGAGAAGAGCGAGCCCCTCTCGCCCGGCAAAGTCGACGCCCGCGACGAAGCGCACGAAGGCAAAGACCAGCGTCAGGTTGACAAGAGCCATGACCCAACAGGCAGCGAGCGTCGATGCGAGGGTGGCGAGGCGGCTCTGACCTCCCACGCAGCGCCTCGCGCCCAGCGGCGAGAGGTCGCCTGCGGCGTCGACCGTCGCCCCCATTGCGACCTGAGCCGCAAACAGAGCCGCCATACCCAGGAGGGCATAGTAGTAGCGCACCGTGTAATCGGGTGTCGAGCGCGTGAGGGAGATGCGCTTGACCTCGCCCGATATGCCAAGGATGTCCTGGATGGAGCTCGGATCGGCAACAAGGCCAGGATCGTTCTCGAAGGCGGCTTCCACGAGCGCCGAAGTCTGGGTGTATGAGCTCGCGATCGTCTCCAGAATCGAGCGGTTGACGCTCTTCTCGGCGGTGCCGTCGGTGTTCGAGGACCCAGCGCCCAGGATGACCTTGGGACTTCCATAGGCCTCGAGATCCGGGTCGGCCGAGTAGACACCAAACACCTCGCCCGAATCGAGAAGGCGCTCGCCCTCCTCGACGGAGGAGACGGGACGGACGTCGAGCAGGCGGTCATCGCCCTCGGCACCCAGCGCGTTCACGACCTGCGAGAAGCCCGAGGTCTCCCATGCATCGTCCTCGACCACGGCGACCGGCACGGGGTCCACGCTCTGGGAGTTCTTGAGGTTCGAGAACATGAAGATGAACATCGTCGAGAGGATGATGGGAAAGAGCAAGGTCCAGATCCACATGCTTGGCTTGCGAATGCTCGCCAGGATGGTCGCCTTTATCGTCGATAGCATCACGGCCTCCTAATCGCGCAGCTCGCGGCCGGTGATTTCGAGGAAGACGTCGTTGAGCGTCGGGGGCTCGGAGTAGATGCGGCCAAGTGCCACGCCCCGCGCCCGGAGCGCATCGAGGATATCCGTGAGATTGTGGGGGTACGCCTCGCAGGAGCAAGTGAGCGCGCCGGCGGCGTAGCTCGCGGAAAGCACGTGCGGCAGCCCCCGGACGCTGGCGAGGACGTCATCGGCGAGCTCGGCCGCCTCGATCACGACCTTCTCCCCCATCGAGATCATGCGTTTGAGCTCGTCGTTCGTGCCCTCGGCGAGGGTACGGCCGCCGTCCATGATCATGATGCGGGAGCAGATCTGCTCAACCTCCTCCATGTAGTGGCTCGTGTAGACCACCGTGGCGCCCTCGTCGCGCAGGCGGCAGATACCGTCGAGAATCGAGTTCCTGCTCTGGGGGTCCACGGCGACCGTGGGCTCGTCGAAGAAGATGAGCTCGGGCTTGTGGGCGATGCCACAGGCGATGTTCAGGCGCCTGGCGAGGCCGCCGGAGAGCTTGCCGGGGCGGAACTTGGCGTAGTCGCCAAGGCCGACGAACTCGATTGCCTCGTCCACGAGGGCGCGACGACGGGCGCGGTCTGCCACGTAAAGGCTGCAGAAGTAGTCGATGTTCTCTCGCACCGTAAGCTCGTCAAAGACGGCAACCTGCTGCGGCACCACGCCGATCCTGCGCTTGAGGTCATAGCGCGTGGGTTCAATGGGCTCGCCGAAGAGCTCAATTTGGCCCTTGTCGTAGGTCAGCAGCTGCAGGATGCAGTTGATCGACGTGGTCTTGCCGCTGCCATTGGGGCCAAGGAGACCAAATATCTCGCCTTTGGCGATGCGGAGGTTGAAGTGGTCGAGCGCGAGAAGATCGCCATAGCGCTTGACGAGATTCTCGACGCGAACGATGTCGCTCATCAGTTCACCCTTCGGACGGTTTTTCCATTGCCTGCATCGTACGGCCAGCCCCGCCCACGCAACAGTGATAATTGTCACCACCCGCAAGAGTTGACAAAGGGAGTTGACAAAGGGACAGTCCCTTTGTCAACTATCCGACCTGCAAAACCTGCAAAAGGGACAGTCCCTTTTTTCAGGTTTTGCCGGATTCCTCTCGCAGGAGTTTTGTCACGAGGGGCGCTTGGAAAGACGCGCGCTCTACGCACACGCATACAATGGGCCCATGAACAGGCTATTCGACAAGCTCATCGTGCTCACCTGTTGCCTCGTCGGCGCCTCGCGGCTGCCAGTTGACGCGGCGCTGGTGGCTTCGCTTTGCCTCTCCATCGCCTCGAGCACGTGCGTCGAAACGCTACGCAATAGCGCCCAGCTGCGCGGAAGCGAGATTGCATCGCTCGCGTTCATCGCCGCCTCGATCTTCGTGCCCGCGCTCGTCCCCTTCGCCCCGCTCGCGCTCTACGATGCCGCGCGGGGGTTCGACCGCGAGAGCCCCTCGTCGTTGCTTGGACGTGTGGCGCTCTTCATGGTCGCGCTCGCCGCGCACCTTTGCTCGGGCAACCTGTCGGCAGAGACGATCATGCTCTCCACCGTGTTCGCGTTCGCCGCGACGTTGCTCTCCGTCCGCACCACGCAGGTCGAGCGCGAGTACGCTCGCAACGCCACCGTTCGTGACGACCTTCAGGAGCGCACGCTACTGCTGGAGGCAAAAAACCGCGACCTCCTCGAGCGACAGGACTACGAGGTGCAGGTGGCGACCCTCGCCGAGCGTGCCCGCATCGCCCGCGAGATCCACGACAGCGTTGGCCACCAACTCACGCGCGCCAAGCTCCAGACGGATGCACTGGCAATCGTCCACGAGGCGGATCCCACCGCGGCAGCAGACTTCCAGAGCGTCGGCCGCGCCGTGGACGAGGCCCTCTCGCTTGTCCGTGCGAGCGTGCATGACCTCCACGACGATTCGTTTGACCTTGGGCTTCAGGCCCATAAGGCAGCCGACGCCATCATGCGCGGCTCGAGCGTAAGAGTGGCGGTCGAGGTCTCCTGTGAACACGTGCCCGCAAACGTGGGGGCTTGCCTTCTCGCCGTGATGCGCGAGGCCATGTCGAACGCGCTGCGCCATGGTCGCGCAGGAAGGATCGAGGTTCGCTGCCTCGAGCACCCGGCGCTGTGGCAGCTGTCCGTGCTTGACGACGGAGGGGCGAGGGACGGTATGGCAGCGAGCGACATGGCAGCGGGCGCCGCCGGGACAGACGCGTCGACAGGCGACAGGCATGGCACATCGGCGGATGACGGGCATGGTGCATCGTCAGATCCGGCGGCGTTTTCTGGCCAATTCCACATGAGCGACGGCATGGGCCTCGCATCCATGCGCGAGCGCGTCGAGGCGCTCGGCGGGTCCTTCTCGGCAGGACCGAGACGCGACTCAACCGGCTGGCGTGTGTTCGCATCAATTCCCAAGGAGAGGACTGACGCAGCATGAGGATCATCATCGTCGACGACGACAAGCTGGTCTGCGATTCGCTCAAGATCATCCTGGGCGCGCAGCCCGGTATCGAAGTGGTGGGCCTTGGGTCATCCGGCGATGACGCCGTGAGGCTGTTCCGCGAGATTGCACCCGACGTGGCACTGCTCGACATTCAGATGCCAGGACGCGACGGTCTCTCCGCCGCTCGCGAGATCCTTGCCGAGGACCCGGCGGCGCGTGTCGTCTTTCTCACTACCTTCTCGGATGACGAGTATATCGTCGCGGCTTTGAAGCTTGGTGCGCGTGGGTACCTCATCAAGACGGATGTGCGGGCCATCCCACCGGCGCTCACCCAAGTCATGGAGGGCAAGCGCGTGCTCGAGGGAAAGCCCGCAGACAGCGTGGATTTCTCCGTTGGCGTCGAGGAGGCAGAGTCGCACGAACGGACCGGCGCCTTCGTCGCGCTCACTGACCGCGAGTTCGAGGTGGTTCGCCTGATTGCCGAAGGTCTCGACAACAAGGAAATCGCCGCCACCGCCTACATGGGCGAAGGCACGGTACGCAACCACATCAGCTCGATCCTCGCCAAGCTGGGTCTGCGCAACCGCACGCAGATCGCGATCGCGTACCTGAAGGCGTAAGCGCGACGCGCCCGCCGGAACCCGCCTCTTGCCCGCCGGAACCCGCCTCTTGCCCGCCGGAACCCGCCTCTTGCCCGCCGGAACCCGCCTCTTGCCCGCCGGAACCCGCCTCTTGTAAGGGATTGGCGGCAGAAACGGGCCCAATTCCTTACAAGAGGCGGGTTTGGCGAAGGTGGGCTTGGTGAGCAAAAGAAAACAGGCCAGAGGTTTTGGCCTCCGACCTGCATCTTTTCTGGTGGCGGGGAAGGGAATCGAACCCCTGACACGGGGATTTTCAGTTCTATTTTCCTGGGAAACCTTGAAGCACGCGTTTGGACAGGTTTCTCACGTTTCAGCTGGTAGGCATAGACATTTATGGACTATGATGGACAGGGATGAAGCAGAGTCACAAATTGATTTTTCCCCGATTTTTCCCCGGATTTTTCCCCTAAGCGCATCATCAGCAAGGAGGAGCCATGTTCTATACGTCTGCGGGGCTTGAAGAGCGCGACGGCTCATATCGCGGATATCTCACCTACAAGAAGGATGGAAAGTGGCACAAGCGCAGGAAGTCCCTTGGGACGAAGAGCAAGGCGGAGGCCAAACGCCTCCTATCGACGTGGCGTGCCGAGATGGAGAACCAGGCGGAGATAGACGCCAAGCGTGGGCCGTCCGCCACGTCAATGGCGAAGCGCCCCGTGGCCGATTGCGTGGACGCCTACATATCCGAGCAAGAGGCCAACAGGACCGTTGAGGCATCGACCATCAAGGGATACCGGGCGACCGCCAAGTTCATCCGCGAGGCGTTCGCGAGCATCCCCCTGGAGAAGCTAACGGCGGAGCAGGTCAGGGATTGGGAATCGAGCCTCACCGGGCGCGGACTCTCCTCCTCAACCGTTGGCAAGTGCCACAGGCTGCTCAAGATGGTCGTTCAGGACGCCGTGAACATCCGCGCGATCGACTGGAACCCGGTCAGCGCCGTCAAGCCGCCAAAGCGCGAGAAGGTCCACAAGGGAATCAACGCGTTGGACGCTGAGGGGCGCTCTAAGGTCCTCACGGCCCTGGACGCCATGGACCTTACCCCCGTCACCGTGGCGGCGCGAATCGCCCTCTATACCGGGCTCAGAGAAGGCGAGATATGCGGCCTACAGTGGCGCGACATCGACCTGGAGGCACGGACCCTATGGGTGAGGCGGGCCATAGGCGAGGGCGTGGGCGGCTGCTACGAGAAGGAGCCTAAGACCGATAAGACGCGAGACGTGGCGCTCCCCGACACGCTCGCCGACCTTCTCGCCGCCTGGAGGCGTCAGCAACGCGTGACGTTCGCCGAGGCAGGGGCGCTCCTCGACGGGTCTTCATACATCCTGGGCGACGCCATCGGCTTCATGAATCCGAGGACCCTGGGGCGCGGATGGGCAACGCTCGCCAAGGCTATGGGCGTGAAGGGCACGGAGGGGCGCATCCCGACGTTCCATGATCTCAGGCACACGTGGGCGACGCTGTACCTAGCGGCGGGCGGAGACGTGAAGACCGCAGCGAGTAATCTGGGACACGCCAACGTGGCAATGACGCTCAACGTGTACGCGAGCGCCGACCCCCACGCCAAGCGCGAGGCCGCGCGGCTCACGGAGGTAGCCATGAAGAGGCGACCCGCCGAGGTCCTGCGCTTCAACGGGACGGAGGGCTAGCCATGGCTGCAAAGGCGAAGGCGAACCGCGAGCAGCTAGAGGCGTTAGAGAGGGAGCTAGCGGCCCACGGCATCAGGCCGCAAGTCCCAGCCCACCCGCTGCAAGAGAGACCGTCAAACGCGCTCAGGGACGCGCTAGCAAACGGTCTGGGCATTGGGAGCACGAAGGAGGCCGCAGGCTTCCTAGCGGGGCGATGCGGCTGCTCAGACAGGGCTACGAGGGAATGGCTCAGGGACAGCCGAAAGATGAACAGGGACCAAGTGGCGCTCGCGCTCGACGCCCTAACGAACGGGATACTCGACGCCCCGTGGGCCGACGGGCCATACGCGGAAGAGATTGCAAACGCCGAGCAGGACGCTAGCCTCAGCGGGCTCTATCCGGTGAGTTTCGAGACACCGGAGGAGCGGGCGGGGCGATATGCGTTCGAGCTCCTATTCATGGGCATGGCCGACGCCGACCGCGCCAAGGTCCTAGAGCTTGAGGCCATGCGCGCCATCACCATGCTGGGGACCGACTCGCTCGAAGCCCTTCTCGACCTACTCAAGTCGCTGGGCGCGGGCACCGCCCCATTCACCAACCTTGGGGTGAGGGACGCCGAGAAGCCCGGCAACGCCAAGTTGGCGGCGGCATGGGCCGATTGCGTTCTCCTACGCGCGGAAGAGCTCAAGGAGTGGGCCGACAGGCAACGGAAGGAGCCCGACGAGCCATTGCCGTTCTGACGGAATGTGTTCAGCACGTGAAGGCGATGCATCGGCGGGGCCGCAGGCAGATGAAGCGGCGGCCCCGTTTTGCCCCAAGTCCTCATAGGCAGGGCGATGGGACGCCCGTCCATGTATTTCGGAAGGCACTACAAATTTCAGGTAGAGAAGTACAACAAACCAGTATGGTTCTCTCATCAATTCATGTATCGGACATTAACCAGCCATCCAAATACAGTGAAGCAAAACCCGACATCTAGCTTCATCACATCGAGAGGCCATCGTCCGAATCCGAATAATGAGCAATCTACCTGCATAGATTAAGTACGTTACGCGTGGTACCTTGGGGCCAACGAGGGGGCAAACGGTCCCCTCGAACCCATCGAAAGGAATCACGTATGAATGACAGCGGAAACGCCCTTATGACCGTCAATAGGGTGGCCGAGGTGCTTGGCGTCAGCAACAAGACCGTCTATCGCATGATTGCCGACGGCCAGCTCAAGGCCGTCCGCATCCGCAACGCGTGGCGCATCAGCGCCGACGAGCTCAAGCGGGTCGTTGCCTATGCGGAGTAGCGGGGGCGCGGCGAACGCCCGCCGCGACAGGAAAGGACCCCTCCCCGCCCACTCGCCAAAGTATCGCGGGAAGGGGCCTGACGAGCGCCCTCAAGGGCACACCCCAAATTCTACCAGCATGGCAATGGCTGGGCCTCACCGGCGGGGATTGGGGGCAGGCGTTGCGTACTTCCTCCTATAGGGACGAGTTCGAGCGAATCAAGGAGGTCGTCAGCCTCAGGGAATACGCCGATGCTCACCTGGAGAGGCGGGGCCGTCAGTACGTGTGCCCCGCGTGCGGAAGCGGGACCCACGCAAACGGAACACCCGCGCTCAGCATCACACCGGACGGCAGCCGCTGGAAGTGCTTCTCATGCGGCATCGGTGGCGACGTGTTCGACCTCGCCGGGGCCGTCAACGGGACGGACGACAAACGCGAGCAGCTAACCGAGGTTGCCAACTGGGCGGGGCTGAGCGCCGAGCCCGAATCCCGGCCCCCCAGGCGAGAGAAGCCCCACCGCGCGACCGTCGCCGAGACCAAGGAGCGCATGGCAAGGATTGCATCCGAAGCCGCTCGCAGGAAGGCCAACAGGGAGGCGCACGCCGAGGCCGTCAGGCGTGCCCGTGAGCGCATCGGCGACCCCGTGGCCGTCTCCTACCTTGCGTCGCGAGGAATCACGCTGGAGCAGGCCCGGGAATGGGGCCTTGGGTACGCGGAGCGCTCGACGCACTACCGAACGCCTCACATCGTCATCCCCTACCCCGGCAACGAGTGGTACCACGCCGACCGCTCAATTCGACCAGACATCACGCCGTGGAAGTACTTCAAGTGGCCCACCGACGAGGTGGGGCCTGAGCCGCTGTGGAACCCCAACGCCCTGGACGGCAGCCTCATCGTCCTGGTGGAAGGTCAGCTAGACGCCTTGGCCGTTCAGTCGTGCGGGTTCGAGGCCGTGGCGTGCGGTGGGCACGGGACAAAGGCCCTACTCGCCGAGATGGAGCGCCGTCGCTGGACGGGTGTGGCGCTCCTCATGTTCGACGCCGACGATAGCGGCATGGACGCGAGCGTGAGGCTTGGGCTGGAGCTCGACCGTACCCCTGGCGTCACGGCGTGGACCTTCTGGCGTTGGCCGGAGGACGGGCGGGGCATGAGATTCAAGGACCCCGCCGAGTGGTTCGCCGCAGACCGTGACAGCATGGCCGAGGCCATCGCCGAGACCGCCGAGGAGGCGGCCACTTATGGACCGCGTTAGGAACCTCCCGCCCGTGAGGTCATGGGCCGACGAGTCGCAGCAGCTTCCGACGCGCCCACGGGTCCTCATCGGGAAGGAAAACAACGGGCTGCTCAGGGCGGGACACAAGATGGTCATCACCGGACCGTCAAAGGCCGGAAAGTCGTGGCTCGCGCTAGAGCTTGCATGCGCCTTGGCGACGGGCGGCGAATGGCTTGGATACGGCTGCAAGCCCGGCAGGGTCATATACGTGAACCTCGAACTGGACCCCTCATCGAGGCCGCATCGGCTCAATACGGTCTGGAGCTCCCTCTACGGGGAGCAGGAAGAGGGAAGGGACAATCTCCTATCCGTGGACCTGAGGGGCGAGCACTGGGCCCTTGGCGAGCTGTGCCCGGCACTCGCTAACCGCATCGCCGAGTTGGCCGGAAATGGCGGAGAGAACCCGCAAGGATATATATCCGCCATCATCATCGACCCGTTTTACAAGGCGTTCGACGGCGACGAGAACTCAGCCGGGGACGTTGAGGACGCCATGAGCGAAATGGACGGACTCGCAGCGGTCACCGGCGCGGCGGTCGTGTTCGTCCATCACCACGCCAAGGGCACGGCGGGCGCGAGGAAGTCCATTGACAGGGGAAGCGGCTCAGGCGTGTTCGCCCGCGACCCCGACGCCATCCTGGACGTGTCGCCTATCAGCATCGACGAGAGCGGCTTGGAGCTCATCGGGGCCAACCACCCGGATCTAACGGACCCGAAGCCGTGGCGCGTCTCCTTGACGCTCAGGGAGTTTCGCGACCTCGGCCCCATCGACGTGCTGTGGGCGTTCCCGGTCCACGTCCTCGCATCCGAGGAGGACGGGCTATCCGGCTGCGACGTAGAGGGGAGCAACCCGCTAGCGGAGAAGTCCCGCGCCTATTCCTCAAAGGGGTGGCATCTCAAGAACGAGGCCATCGGAATCGCCCTCGCAAGGTGCGACACTGAGAAGGTCACAGCGACGGCCAAGAAGGTCTATGACCGCATGGACTGGACCGGCTTGCAAATTGTGGGGTTAGAGACGTTCAAGAGGTGGCTCAAGAACCCAAGGTGCGAGTTCGAGAGCCGTGAGACCATCCCAGGAAGTTGGGTCGTCACACCCAGGGCGGTCAGCGACTAGGGGGGGGTACACGCACCCTTATATAAGGGTGTACACCCTCCCTAGAGGGAGGCGGCTGGATTGCCGCCGCCTCCTCCCCCGTAGGGAAACAAGGTTAGCCCAGAAAGGATGGCGGGCCCGGTCACCCCATAGCCCCATTCGCGGGCGGGGCGCGGGGACCGTTGGCACCATCGCTGTTCTACGGCGTCACTCCGTTTTTGGATGAATCGAACTCGCGACAGGCGCGTCATATCGTCAGTGCAGGCGACCACGGGGGTCTTTTGGGCGGGCGTCACGGGCCACCCCACGGCACCAGGGCCGAAATACCCCCGAATGCATCTCTTTTTCTGCGGCCTCCAACCCTAAAGCCGCGCTTGAGGGTTTCGGGTTGGACGCGTGGGGGGCACCCCCCCGCCCATACCCGGCGGCACGCCCGGCGGCATTGCGCCCATATAGCGCGGACCATTTATTTCCACGGGCGAGTCGAAGGCCCGAAGCCATCAACGGCACCGCCCGCATACCCCCCCCTATCCGCGCGGGGAGAGAAAGAATGACGGCCCGGCGGGCTCTTGGCTCACGAGCGGCCCGAGATTTCGACTCCCCCGCCCATCGACGGGGACGTTTTCGGAAGCCGAAACGTGGATTTTTTCCCCGGATTTTTCCCCTGCTTTTCCCCGACAAGAAAACAGGCCGGAGGTTTTGGCCTCCGACCTGCATCTTTTCTGGTGGCGGGGAAGGGAATCGAACCCCTGACACGGGGATTTTCAGTCCCCTGCTCTACCAACTGAGCTACCCAGCCGAATATGTTGCTCT
Source organism: Parolsenella sp. LCP21S3_E11 (assembly GCF_052118165.1). NCBI lineage: Bacteria > Bacillati > Actinomycetota > Coriobacteriia > Coriobacteriales > Atopobiaceae > Parolsenella > Parolsenella sp. LCP21S3_E11. The sequence goes on from NZ_JBQKHS010000003.1 coordinate 63,939, forward strand.
CCACTCGCGCTTCGAGCTCGTTAACTATATCAAATAGCAAACCTCGGTCAAGCGACTTTTTTGGAAAAGTTTGAAATTGGTCAGACCGCCGGCAAACGCCCTATCTCAGTCGCACGCCTTCGGTCGCCCTTCGACACCGACAAGAGGCTCTTGCCTGATAGTGACGTTGCTTCCGTCAACCTCGACAACGACCGTCGACACCGGGGTCTGAATCCTCACGCAAGGCACCCCGCGGACAAATGCAACGGGCTTCTGAACGGAGTCGGAAATCGACGACACCACAACGTGCGAAGGTGCCGGGAAGGTGGGAGCGACTGATGCCGAAAATGCCGGAGAGGCGGGGTTCTCGGACACCGGAGAGGTGGCACCCGCAGGCGACACGGTGCGAGGCGAAACCGAACGGGCAAAAAGGGTGGCGGGAGTGGCGCCAGACGGCGATTGAGCTCCCAGGGACTCGGAAACCCCAGCTCGAGACTCCCCCTCGACGCTCTCCTCGGCGCCCTCCTCGGCGCCCGGCACGACATCCGGCATCCCCGTGAATTCCTCAAACGCCGCATCGCGTTTGTCAGCGCTTGGCAACGCCCCACCAACGGCGGCCTCACCCTCAGCCCAAAGCCCGTCAAGCGACCCCCAAGGCTCGTCAACGTCCTCCCATGGCTCGTCGGTCGTCATAGGGCCAACCTCGGGAGCCTGCTCCGGGAAGTCATAGAGACACCCGTAGCACCTATTCATGTCCGAGAAGAGCACGGCCCCGCATCGTGGGCACGTCTTCGTGGCACCCGTCTCATCGTTTGCGCCAGAACGCCCGACCGCACTCCCGCGCCCTCTCCCCTCGCTCATCCCCGTCGTCTGCATCCCAGACATCGATTCTCCCTTCAAGTCTCCTCATCAACGATTCGAATCCCCAGCTGCTGTCCCACGCAGGGCCAGGGTCCCGGCATACTCAGCCTCTCGAGCGCATGGCACGCGCCACGGGCTCGCACGAGCCTCCCCGGTCGGAGTCCTCGCCACGAGCCGAGGACCTCGCCGGATTCACCCACCAATGCCACGTCGATCGCATAACGCATCCCAAAGGTATGGACAGACGCGCACGGGGTGAGCAGCACGCACCTAGCACCCGAGTCCAAGCTCGTCCCCAACAGGCCCCGAGCACGTCTCCACCAGCTCCGGAACACCTCCGCCTGAGCGACCACGACCTCGCGCCCGCTCTCCTCGAGAGTCACCTCGACTAACTGGCCCTTCACATCCGCCCTCCTCACGTAATGATCGCCGCACGATATCTGTCAATGACAATCTCCCGTTCGTGCCGGATCGAAGCAGGTGCTTGATATCCCACGCCCGCAATGGAGACGGACGAGGGCCACGGCCGGAACACGAGCGTGCAGGTAAAGCGCGTCGTTCCCGCGGAAAGGTCGAGAAGCGCGCCGGAAGCGCCTTCCATCAGGTCCTCGACGGAGACCTCCACCTCGCAAGCCATGGGACTCATGCCGCGCTCGATGGCGCTCCTCACCTCGTCAACGCCCGCAAGCGAGCTCGTAGCCCCCGAAGGCGACACGCCATGGGCGAGCACCGCATCCGGCGCAACCCTATCGAAGCGAGCGCAGAGTTCGGCATAGCGCATGACGTTCACCACCACAAGTGCACAAGCGACGATGACGGGGATGAGCACGGCCAGCTCGACGGCCATCTGCCCGCTCGACTCGCGAAACACGGCGCTTCCGTGCCGTCCGGTGCCCACGCGCAACGCCGTGATCGCACGCCTACCGAAGCCCGCGCTTCGCGCTTGATTCGCACGCCTACCGAAGCCCACACGCTTACCGGAGGCCGCGCGTCCCTCGGCGCCCCCATATCCCCTCATGACGAACCAGCCCCCAGAAGAGCGCCGACGTCGATTGTGAGCGGCACCGTGATATCCGTCCCAGGTATTGGCAGCTCCGCAATCGCATAGGGACCGCCACCAAGCTCGTTGACGACTACCTGACCGAGCGCTCTCGCAATCGAGGCGGGATCCCCTGCATCCGGCAGACGCTCGATGAGCTCTCGTGCGTTCGCCACCTGCCCGAAGCCCGCTCGGTCAAACACGTTCTGGGAGTTGGTGAGAACCGGCTTCCGAAGTCGCAGGTCAGCTGGCTCAAAGCCCACGGCCCTCACGATTTCCGACAACTTATCGTTCAACCAGGAGGCAACCGGCCCAAGCAGCGTGCCGCTCAAGCCTGAGAGAGCCTCGCTCGCCGCGTCTGACAAGCCATCCGCACTCGAGCCATAGCCTCGCAAGAGCCCCACCCACAACTCGCCAATCCCACCGAGTACGCCAGCGCACCCCCAGCCGATGTCATCGCCCAAAGCCTCGAGGAACCGCGTAAGGACATCATTGCCAGCAGCGTCAAAATCCGGCGCGAGCGTGGCTGCGGATATGGCAGCGCCAGTCGAAACGGCGAGGGGTGCGGCGAAGCCGTTCTCGAGGGAATCCGGCAGGTCTCCCTCGCCCCTTCCTACCACGGCGACGCAACCCCATGCTCCCGGCGGGCAGATCTTGAGACGCGGCGACGCGAGGGTCTCGAGCGCTTCCTCGAAGGCCGACGCACCTTCATCCGCATAGTCCCTCATCTCCGCCTCGGCGGCGGCGAGATCGTCGGCGGCGACCTCGTAATCGAGCGAAGCCGCGACCACACGAGCCCAGTAGTACTCGTAGCCGTTGTCGATACTCGTTGACGCGGCGGCAACCTTACCCATATCCGCCGAGCTCATCTGGCAGGTGGGGCACCGTGCGACGGCACCCGCATCAAGCTGCGACAGAGACGCCTCGCCGGCGGACGCGCCCTGAGCCCCCGGGCACCGAAGAGTTGAGTGGAGCGTGACGCGCCCTCCCTCCTGCGTGCAGGGCCAGCGGGCATCCGTGTAAAGACACGTGCCCTGCATCTCGCCGGTATTCTTGGGGAGGCTCGGGAGATCGATGTCGACTGATCCATCCGGAAGCTCCAGATAGTAGCCTGTCTCCATCTCAGACAGCGCGTACTCATAGAACGCCAGCCTACACTCGGAGTCAGTGAGATATCTGATTCCCTGTCCAGCGGGCGCTTCGATGGCGGCGCGCCTCGCGTAGTAACTGCGCGAGCGCAAGAGCGGAACGCCAAACGTCCAGCTCTCCGGCGAGGGATAGTGCGGGTTCTCCGTCACCAAGAGACCAGCAAGGCTATCCGCCCGCTCGCGCATGTTCATGGGTTCTCCGCCACAATCGGCAAGCCAACCCTCATGCAGGGCCTCATCAAGACGGTCCTGGGCATCCTTGGCTCGGTCTGACGCATCCTGCAGATGATCCGCCACCTCGGCTATCTCGTCTCCCGTGACGTCAGCTTCGAGCGCGGAGAAGTCGCTCTGGGATTCTTGGGGAAAGGGAATCGCGCAGCCGATGTAAGAAGAACCCTCACCCTCGTTCGCCTCCACGACGGCGGCAGAGCGAGCGGCAATTGCCAAGGGCAGCGTCTTCTCGACTGCCTCGAGGCCGCGTGCCGCCGACATGGCGAAGTCCCTGCGCGCATCGAGCATTTTCACGCCCGCCGAAATGGTCTCGGCACCCACCGCGGAGAGACCGGGAACGGCGGAGACCACGAGGCCGGCGCCCAACGTGACCATGCCCGCAAGGCCCAGGGTAAGCACGCACGCATCAAGCGTCGTTGCCACGGTCGAATACGCCGCCACCACGTTCGCACCGGCAAGCGCGACGGAGTCCGCCACAGACTGAACGTCCGCAGAACGGTTTTGCACCCATGCGACCGAGACGAGCGAACATACGAGAGACAGGCTCACGAGAAGGGCAAGAGCCACCGCGACGGAGGTGTAGCCGCCCTCGTCGTCGACAACAGCACCGATGCCCAGCTCGAAGCTCGCAACGCCTCTCTTTGGCTCGCAGCAGGACGCGCGGGAGCCTTCCCTCGCCGGCGCGTCTCCACGCTCGCTCCGCCCGTCAGTCCCACATAGTGACCCACTCACCGTAACCTCCCTCCAACCAGTCCGGGCGAGCCCCTCCCGTCACCTCGACGCGCAGCACCACCTCGTCGCCATCAGGCTCGCCGAGCATCTGGGCCAGCACGCCAAGCAACGGCAGCGGGCGCAAACGGCCCTCAACGCCCACGCGAACCTCACGCGACGTCGAGTCACCCGAGAGCTCGACCTCCCATTCGCCGGTATGGAACGCCGCGACGTCAGGTACCGCGCGAAGGCGTCTTTTGACATACGCCTCGCACGCGGCATCATCGCCAGCACCTCCCACTTCTCTCGTGGCCAGCACACGCACCCCCTCAGCCGCCGCCTGCTGCATGACCGATCGCGTATAGAGCAAGAACGCCGGTTGTAGCAATAGCGCGAGGAGCAGCATGATCACCGGAATGAACGCCGCGGCCTCGACACTTGCCTGCCCTAGCGCCTCAGAACAGAACGATGTCCCGCATGCCCCCGAGCACCCCCTCGCCCGAAAGAGAATGCGACGAAGCAGATTCCCCAAGGCGCGCGAGGCCTCCCGCGCCCACAGCCTTCCAGACGGCGCCAAGAGCGAACAGCATCGCAAGGAAGGCCGAGAGCACGAGCACATACTCGACCGTCGACTGTCCTCGACACTCGTGCACGAGAGACGCCCGCTCAGGGCCGCTCTCGCGTGGCCCCGTCGGTTTCCTAGCCAGACCCCTCGCTCTCGCCCGCAGCCTCCTCCGTCTCTGCCTCCCCCTCCGTCGCCGTTGCCGCATGGGAATCCCTCCATTCCGCGACCTCCATCCGCACCGTCGTCACCCGGCTCCCCTCGCCCGCCTCACAGACGAGGCGCAGCTCAGACCAGCTCGGCCCACGCACCACACAACCCCATGTCCGGCCAAGCAGATCAATCCAACCGGCATGGGCAAGCACCACCTCTCCCTGAGAGCGGTACTCGTCAAGAACCTCCCGCGCCGCCTCAACCACGCCAAGGTCAACCTCGCGCACAGAGGTAGAAGAAGGAGCAGAGAAGGCGAGGTCGCCGAGGCTCTCGACACCAGAGGAGACACCCAAATTGGCGGCGCTCCCATCTGGCGGAGGCGGGGAGGACGCTCCACCCGTCCAAGGCAGTGGCTCGATCGGTGAGGCCAGACCGCCCCCTCCACCAGCACTTTCAGCCGAGCCTGACCCGGTAATGCCTCCTCTCGCACCCAGAGCGAGGTATCCACAGACCAAGACCACCAACAGAGCGCCAAAGATGACGAGCAACACCACCTTCATCCGGCGCCGCGGCGAGCGCCTAAAGCGAGTTGATGCCATCAGTGATCTCGGTCCAGAGCTCTTGGAGCCTGCCCCTGAACGCCACGACGGCAACTATCGCCATCAGGACCAGCACGCCAACGAGAATCGCGTACTCCGTCGTCCCCTGGCCCAACTCCTCCTTAGCGAGCTCGCGCGAACGCACGGGCAGGCACATCCTCGAGAACAAGCCCGTCTTCACGCGACAGACCGCATCTCGAACCCGCCCAGCAACCAGACCAACAGTCATCTCATCCTCCATTCCGAGCGGCATCGCCGCTCAACCTGCCAGGGCCGCCGACAGCAACGGCCCCAATATCGCCAGCAACATCGCCGGAACCACAAGCGTCCCCAGGGGAACGAGCATCTTCACCGGAACCTTTTCGATGCGCTCCTGTACCCGCGACCTCTGCTCCTGCCTGATCGAGGCAGCCTGGCGCTCAAGCGTCTGCGCAAGCGGGGCACCAAACGAAAGTGCCTCCGTCGCGGCCGAGCAGAACCCCTCGAAAGAGGGCGACCCCAAGCGGGCGGAGAGGGAGGAGAGCGCCTCCGAGCGTCCTTCCATGCCCATCTGCCACGAGAGCATCGCCGCCCGGATCTCCCTCGAGAGCTCGCAGTCTCTGCGGTCGCAGAACAGCGCGAGCGATGCGTCGAAGGAAAGGCCCGCGGACAATCCCAGGCCAAGGATGTCGAGAAACTCCGGCATCTGCCTCTCGCAGGCACGCGTCACTCGAGCCGACCCCTCGCGCTCGAGAGCCTTCCGGACCCTGGGCATATGTCTGAGCAGCGCCCTGGCATCAAACTCCGGAGCGCCCTCACCCCTCTCCCCGCCAAGCGCGAGCCATGCCGCCAGACAAGCCGCGGCTCCCACCGCAAGCCCACCGGTCATCACATCACGCTCCTCATGAGCCGCCGGATAACGAGGAGGGCAACGGCGTCGAGAAGCACCGCCGCGCACACGCAACCACAACCAACCGGTGTCGCGAGGCCGAGCCTAAAGTCCGGCGAAATCAGCGCCAGGGCACCAACCATGCAGGCCGGCAACGCGCTCACGACCCTTGCAGAGAGCCTCACCTGAGCAGTCTTGGCGATGAGCTCCCGCTCGAGCTCAAAGCGCTCCTCCACGAGCCGCGCCGAGCGCGCGAAAAGCCCCTGGAGCGGAGCCCCGGTGCGCGAGGAGACCACGAGGGCGCAGACCATGAGAGACACGCCCGGCGCCTGGGTGCGCTGGGCGATCTCCTCGACCGCCTCCGCTGCACCCACCCCACACGAAACCGCAAGCGAGGCTCGGGAGAATTCCCGATATAGCGGGCCGTCACCTCGTGACCCCACGTAGGCGATGGCCTGCGATAGGGTTCTTCCCGCCGCCATCGCACCAGCGAGGGAGCGAAACGTCTCCGGTACCTGGCGGGCAAGCTCGCGCTCGCGCAGGCCCGTTCGCGAGCGCGCCCAAGCGGGCACGCCCGCAAGTGCGCAGCCAAGCCCCACGACAAGGCCAACGACAGAGCGAGCGCAAACAAGCCCGGCAAGGGCGGACGAAGCAACGATACAGACGAGGAGCGCGAGGCCCGCCTCGCGTCCGCGCACGATTCCCGCGAGCGCATCCTCAAGCGCGAGTTCGTCCGCCGCGATACGCCAGCTCTCGATCCGAGAGAGGAGCGTCACCGGGCGCGTGGCGCCCAGCGAGTCAAGCGCGGACGCCACGACAGCCCGCACATAGTCCTCTTCCCCGCCCGGACGCCGGGCAACGCCCCTTGCACCGCATAGCAACCACGCAGCCAGGGCTGCGAGCATGCCGCACCCTACGGCACTTGCCCACGCCATTCGACCACCTCTCCCTCATCCAACAAGCCCTCGCGCACGGCTCTCTCAACAAAGCGAGGCACCTCGACGAGCCGCCACGAACGCGTCGCCGAATCGAAGGACACAAGCTCGCGGAGGGCCACCCCTCCCGCCTCGTCGCGCCCGACCTCACATGTCGAGGACACCACGCGCGAGCCGTCCGGCATGCGCCTCGACATCACAATCAGGTCGAGCGCCGTGGCAACCTGCTCCTCGATCAGCGCCGCCGGGAGGTCCATTCCAAAGCGCGCCATAAGGACGAGCCTGCTCACCGCCTCCCGCGCCGTGCCGGCGTGTAGCGTGGTAAGGCTTCCGTCATGGCCCGTGTTCATGGCCTGGAGCATGTCGATGCACTCCTCGCCGCGCACCTCTCCCACGACGATGCGATCCGGTCTCATTCGCAGGGCATTCGTGACGAGTGTTCGGATGCTCACGGCACCCGTCCCCTCGATAGAGGCATCCCTCGCCTCGAGCCTCACCACGTGAAGGCCCTCCTCGAAGTGGAGCTCGGCGGAGTCCTCAATCGTCACGATGCGCTCGCGTGGATCGATCTCGGCAGACAGGGCATTCAGGAGCGTCGTTTTCCCCGAGCCCGTGCCTCCCGCCACGGCGATATCGCACCTGAGGCGCACGGCCCACCCGAGAAGACGTGCGTACCAGGCGGGAAGAGACCCAAGCCCCACAAGACTCGGCAGGGAGCGAATCGCACCCGAGAACTTGCGAATCGTGAGCGCGGGGCCCTCCATCGCCACGGGCGAGATCACGGCGTTTACGCGAAAGCCATTCGAGAGGCGCGCGTTCACGATGGGGTTCGCATCATCGAGGCGCCTGCCAAGCGGCGCCAGGATGCGATCGATAGCAAGCATGATCTGCTCGGGCGAATCGAAGACTCGCTCAGCCTGCTCGAGCTTGCCATCGCGCTCGAAGTAGAGCGAGCGGCATCCGTTCACCATGACCTCCGTGATCGAGTCGTCATCAAGCAGAGGCTGAAGCGGTCCGAGGCCAAGGACCTCGTCAATCACTTCGCGGACGAGTGCCTCGACATCAAACGCCTCCGCACCGGCAACCTCGCCAGCATTGATCGCCGCCACGCATGCCACGGAGAGCTCGTCGCGCGCTCGCACCACGTCACCCGAGGAGACAAGCGAGGCCATCTCCCGCAAACCGAGTCTGTCCACGAGGGCACGTTTGAGCGCAGCACGAACCTCGACCGGGGTCGCCACGGCAGCCGAGACCTCGCCCCCGACAGGCGAAGCGACGGCTCCGGCATCCGTCGCGGACTCGCGAACACGCTCGAGGACGCCCATCCCTAGCTCGCCTCCCGCACGCGGCCGAAGAGCCTACGCTGGCGCTTCCCACCCGCAAGGGCGCGCGCCGGCTCGTCGCCCTCAGGAAGACGCCCAAGCTCCTTCAAGAGCGCCGCAAGGCCATGGGCCACGGCACGAGGCATCGCGCCATCGAGCGTCGCCAGCTCGGATGACCCACCAGTTGCGAGCAGCTCAACGACCTCGAGACCGCCATCTGGCACGCGCACCTCGCGGGCGCATTCAAGCCCGACGGCCGCACGCGCAACGAACGACTCGTCTCGCATTTTTGGGTCGCAGCCATTCATCAGACGCACAATCCTCGTACGCGCGATACCGAGACGAACGGCAAGCCCGCCGCAGCGAGCGAGCGCCGCGATCGCGCCCGGCCGATCATCAGAGACGATCACGAGCCTGTCAGCCGCCTGCGCGGCAGACGCCGTCGCATCTCCCCAGCTTGCCGAAGTGTCAACGAGCACGAGGTCATGACTCTGGGTTAGCCTCGCGATGATATCCCCAGCAAGCGGCTGCACGCACTCCGCATACTCCGGCTCGCGGCAGGGACCCCAAACACGTACGCGGTCGCCCGCCACGGCTCCGAGAGACTCGAACGCCTCATCATCAAGCGCACCCGTCGCCACCTGCGCCAAGTCAGCGGGCCTCTCGGCACCGGCAAGCGCGGAGAGGTTGCCAAAGGCGAGGTCGAGGTCGAGGCAGGCCACATCGAGCCCCCATGACGCCGCCACGTGGGCACAGGTCGCGACGATGGTCGACTTGCCCACGCCTCCCCTACCCGAGACGAACGTGACCACGGGCACGCCCTGCCGCCGCTCGCTTGCCGTCGCCCGACCCGCAGCCATAGCGCCCGCGATCCCCATCGTCTTGCGTTCCACAGCCTCCCGCGAACGGGCGGCGGCAAGCTCTTCCTCAGTTATGACGCGATCTATGCCGGCACTCTTGGCGCGGGAGCGCAGCGAGCCAGACGCGTGCGGCACGGCAAGCACCACCTGTGAGGCGCCCCCGTCCGCCGCGACGGCCGCCGCGACATTTACCGTCGCAGGTCCGCGCGCACCCTCGGCTACGAGGGCCGTGGCACCCCTCAAGTCACCGCGAAGCCGCTCCCTAAAGCCCGCGGCGTCACCAACGCACGCGATGATGGCATCGACGTCACAAGCGCGCACATACGCCTCGAGAGCGGCAGCCTCTCGCTTGCCAGAACAAATAGCCCAGTTCGCCATCACGCCTCATCCCCCATCACGGGAGGGACGGAGGTCGGGGCAACGGGAGTCACGCCATCCTCCTCAAACTCCACGTCGTCGGCAGGAAGCGCCAGGCGCAGGCTGCCATCGGCGCCGGCGGAGAGAATCGTCGTGACATGCTCGGGATCGACCGCAAGGGTTACTAGCCCGTCCGTCCCTCCAAAGGCGGATGCACCGGATGCCCCGAGCACGATCACATCCGCCGAAACAAGCTTTACGCCCGAGGCCGAAGACACGTAGGCGAGCACGCGCGACCCCGCCGGCGTATCTGCCGCGACGCCAGACTTATCGCCAATCTTCACACTGACGGCAACTCGCCCCTCTGGCACCTCGATGGCGCCCTCCGCGGAGGCGACGTCCAGCTCCGTCAAGGGCTCGCCGGCACTCACCGACGCGGCGAGGCGGACTCCTACCACGTCATCAAAGCTCGTCACCGCCTTTGCGGGCGCGAGGTCTGCGAGCCACTCGCGCATCTCGAGGTCTGACTCGGCAAGCACGCTTCCCGCTGGCAACTCCCTGCGAGCGACCACGAGCTGGGTGACCTCGCCGCCATAGCGCTCGAGCACCTCCGCGCGCTCGGACCTCACCTCCGCACGCGCAGCATCAGCCGCGGCTGCCGCAAGCAGCATCGCGAGCACGCCGCACGCCGCGGACGTCGCAAGCCTGACCCTTCGCTTCATGGTTCCTCCCGCCACTCGTTGAACGTGGCGGAATCATCGCCTGAAAGCGGTCCCGAAAATGGCTCGCTCGCGAGAAAGTCCCGCGCGCTCAAACCCAAATCAGACACGTTCCCAACACGTTTTGCGCAAATCGTGCCAAAGTGCGTCAAACAGACTGTTGATAACTATGGTTTTCGCAGGTAGAACGCCCGTTAAAGCAAGCCGGCGAGCGCCCCAGAAAGGCACTCGCCGGCTCAAAATTCTTTATTGTCTTGATTCCGCCGCGCGCTCGCCCGGACCGCTCCACCCACTCGTACGGGCCACGGCAACCGCTCGCCCGGACCGCGCCGCCCGCTCGCCCGGACCACGCCAGGCGACCAGCGTCTACAGCGTCACGTCCGGATCGAGCGTGTCCGCGCTCCTGCGCATCTCCGCGGCAAGCGCGAGATACGCTTCAAGCCGTATCCCATCAAGCTCGCCCGCCGCCTCGGCCTCCCTCACGGCGCAGCCCGGTTCTTCGCCGTGCGTGCAGTCGCGGAACCTGCACTCACCCGCAAGCTCGGCGATCTCGGGGAACGCAAGCGCAAGGCCGCGCTCGTGACCCACAAGCGGCAGGCTCCTGAGGCCCGGCGCGTCGCAGATGACGCCCGCACCCGGAAGCTTCACCATCATGCGTGCGACCGTCGTGTGGCGGCCCATATCGTCGCGCTCGCGAACGGCAGCCGTGGCAAGAGCGTCCTGCCCGAGCAAGGCATTCAGCAGCGTCGACTTGCCCGCACCGCTCTCCCCCAGGATAAGGGCGATCGTCCGCTCCGGCACGAGCGCGCGCACGTCATCCAGGCCCTCGCCCTCGGCGGAGGAGGTCACCACGACGTCAACCCCTTCGCCGGCGAGCCTACGCACGCGCTCGACATCGCACTCGAGCTCCTCCGCCGTTCCCTTGCGATCCGCCTTGGTGAGCACCACGGACGCGCGGCAGCCGCAGTCACGAACGAGCACGAGCGAACGCGCGATGCGCGCAAGCGCAAGCTCCCCCTCGCCCAGAGCCGCCACGATGATGACCTCGTCGAGATTAGCCGCAAGCGTCTGGAACTCCCCGCGCTTGCCTCCGCGCCACCGCGCGAACGCGCACCTGCGGGGAAGAACCTCGTGGATGACGCCCATGTCATGCGTGGGGTCAACGGCGACCGCCACCCAATCACCGACGGTCGGCATGATGCCCGCCTCGGCGGCGGCACCCTTCGCGAAGTCCACGGCGTGCTCCGCGCGAAGCGTCACGCCCTCGCACGCCACGAGCGGGAAGCTCCTGTCGAGGCGCACCACGCAGCCCAGCGTGAGGGTTGCGGCGGCACCGTCTCCCAGGCGTGAGGCCACGCGCTCCCGCGCGCCCTCAAACGCAGCAAGCTGCTCGTCGCTCGGTCGCACGTCACCAAAACCGGGCACGTTCGCGAGCTCATCCACGGCGGGCAGCCCCGCCAGGATCTCGTCGCGAGACGCGCGCGAGGCGCCGCCCCCGTGGGAGCGACGCCTCGGCTGCTTGGTTGACCTGCTCTTTGCCGGTCTCTTTCCCATGCGTTAGTCTTCCTTCTCCACAGAACGCATGATGGCCTTGTAGATCTCGACGAACGGGATGATCAGGAAGGCGATGCCCAGCGCGGTGAGGGAGCCCTTGAGCTCGAGGCCCGGCACACCAAAGAACATCATCGAGAGCGGCTCGAACTCGACCACGATGAGGGTCAGCACGAGCGCGAGGGCAGAGGCGGCCCAGAGCCAGCCGTTCTGCTTCTTCATCGTGAAGATCGACTGACGACGGCTGCGCATGTTGAAGCAGTGGAAGATCTCGACCATGTTGAGCGTGATGAATGCCATCATGACGCCCTCTTCATCCGCGGTGCCGGCAATCATATCCGCGACGTTGATGTAGCCCATGTCAAAGTACACGCCCGCGAAGAAGCTCGCGAGGACGAGCACCGTGATGATGATGCCCTGGACCACGCAGTCGAGACCCATGTGACCGGCGAAGACGCCGTCAGAGGCCTTGCGCGGCTTGCGACGCATGATGTCGCCCTCGGCGTCCTCCATGCCCAGCGCCAGAGCCGGGAAGCAGTCCGTCACGAGGTTGACCCACAGCAGCTGGACCGGCTGGAACAGCGTGAAGCCAACGAGCGTGGCGACGAAGACCGAGAAGACCTCGGCGAGGTTCGCGGAGAGCAGGAACTGGATGACCTTGCGGATGTTGTCGTAGATGCGACGGCCCTCTTCGCACGCGGAGATGATCGTGGCGAAATTGTCATCCGCAAGCACCATGTCGGCGACGTTCTTGGTAACGTCGGTACCGGTGATGCCCATGCCCACGCCGATGTTGGCACGCTTGATGGAAGGGGCGTCGTTCACGCCGTCGCCGGTCATGGCGACGATCATGTCGCGGCTCTTCCATGCCTCGACGATGCGCGTCTTGTGTTCGGGCTGGACGCGGGCGTAGACACCGTAGTCCTCGATGTGGGCGTCAAGCTCCTCGTCCGTCATGCGGTCAAGCTCGGCGCCAGTGATCGCCTGCGAACGGTCCTCGATGATGCCGAGGTTCTTGGCGATGGCCACGGCGGTGTCGATGTGGTCGCCCGTGATCATGACGGTGCGGATACCGGCGGTGTGGGCCTCGTCGATGGCAGCGGCCACCTCGGGACGCTCGGGGTCGATCATGCCGGAGAGGCCGCAGAACGTAAGGTCCTGCTCAAGGGCGTCAGCGGAGAAGTCCGTGGGCTTGGTCTCGTAGTGGCGGCAGGCAAGCGCGAGCACGCGCAGGGCCTGGTCTGCCATGGCCTTGTTGGCCGAGAGGAGCTCAGCGCGCTTCTCGTCAGTGAGGGGCACGATCTTGTCGCCATCGAAGATCGAGGTGCAGCGGCCAATCACGACGTCCGGGCCACCCTTGGTGTACTGCTCGAACTCATTGTCGAGAGTCTCCACCACGACGGACATCATCTTGCGGCCGGAGTCGAACGGAGCCTCGCCCACGCGCGGGTGCTCCTCGACAAGGCCCGTGAGGCCCGCCTTGCCCGCGTCGTTCACGAGGGCGCACTCGGTGGGCTCGCCCACGGCCTCGCCGGCCTCGGCATCCCACTTGGCATCAGAGCAAAGGGCCATGCCGGAGAGGAGCCTCTCCTCGGGGGCGGCGAGCAGGTGGTCAACGACGGTCATCTTGTTCTGTGTGAGGGTGCCCGTCTTATCCGAGCAGATGACCTGGGTGCAGCCGAGGGTCTCGACCGCGGAAAGGTTGCGGATGATCGCTTGACGACGGGCCATCTTGGTGACGCCGAGCGACAGGACGATGGTCACGACGGCAACGAGGCCCTCGGGAATGGCGGCGACGGCGAGCGACACGGCCACCATGAAGGTGTTCAGCAGAAGCGTGGGCTCCTCGGCCATGTTGCCGAAACCGTGACGGAGGACGTCGACCGCAAAGATGACGACGCAGATCACGATGACGAGCTTGGTGAGGATGTGAGACAGCTCGTCGAGCTTGACCTGGAGCGGGGTGAGCTCCTCCTTGGCGTCCGAAAGGGCGCCTGCGATCTTGCCCATCTCAGTGTCCATGCCCGTGGCAACGACGACGGCGCGGCCGCGGCCGTAGACCACGGTGGAGCCCATGTAGCACATGTTCTTGCGGTCACCCAGGGGCACGTCATCGGCATCGGCGGCGAGCTCGATGGCCTCGGCGTGCTTCTCGACCGGGACGGACTCGCCGGTAAGCGCCGCCTCCTCGATCTTCATGGAGGCGCTCTCGATCACGCGGCAGTCCGCCGGGACGGAGTCACCGGCCTCGAGCAGGATGACGTCGCCGGGCACGAGCTCGGAGGAGTGCAGCATGACGAGCTTGCCGTCGCGCATGACCTTGGACTGCGCGGCGCTCATCTCCTGCAGAGCCGCGAGGGCCTCCTCGCTCTTGGCCTCCTGGATGACGCCGAGGGCGGAGTTGATGATGACGACCGTCATGATGATGATGACGTCCGCGAAGTCGACCTCGCCCTGAATGGCGCCCGTCACCGCGCTGATGGCCGCCGCGGCGATGAGCATGATGACCATCGGATCGGCCATCTGCTGGAAGAAGCGGATCCACAGCGGGGTCTTCTCCTCTTCCTTCAGCTTGTTGGGGCCGAACTTAGCGGCACGAGACGCGGCCTCCGCGCTGGTGAGACCAGCGGTGGCGTCAGTCTCCTGAGCGCTCAGGACCTCGGCGGATGTAGATAGGTATTCTCTCAAGATTGCCCTCCTGGTTTTCAGGCGCGAGCCAGATTGATGCCCGATCATAATTCCCAGGAAGGGCAAGGGCTCATCAAGGTTGCCGTGGCTCGCGCGTTGTCAAATCCTTTCAATGATACCCAACTCGACGGGCTCTCACCAATCAGGCGCGCCATGCTCTCAAACCGCGCAACCAGACGTCAGGGATCCTGCCGCCACTACGTGGACTCCGCGCGGCTGAAAAAGGGACTGTCCCTTTTTCAGCTTCCACGGCTCGCCTCCCCTGGAGTTGACAAAGGGACTGTCCCTTTGTCAACTCGCACGCAAAAGCTGGGGGCCAGACCCCATCAAGGGTCACGAAAATGCCTATCGCATCGAAGTCAACCGTATCTAGCTGCGATTATTCATTCAGTCTTTACGTGTTGCTAGCACATTCGACCACGCTTCATGTTTTACAATTCCTCTTGGAGTATGGAATGGAAGGGCCATGTGCCCAGCAACGATCCAGGAGGGAGTCAGGCAGCGTGAAAATCCTCTTCTACGACGCCCGTGACTACGACCGAGATTCTTTCGACGCCCAACTCAAGAACTATCCCAACATCAAGATCGACTACATCGAGGCCGACCTTTCGCCCGTCACCGCCTCTCTTGCGCGTGGCTATGACGCGGTCTGCGCCTTCGTCAACTCCGACGCCTCCGCCATGGCGCTCGAGATCCTTCGCGGCTTTGACGTGAAGCTCGTCCTCATGCGCTCCGCCGGCTTCGACGCCGTCAACGTGCCCGTCGCCAAGGACCTCGGCATGACGGTCCTGCGCGTCCCGGCCTATTCGCCGGAGGCCATCGCAGAGCAGGCCATCGGCCTGGGCCTCTGCGCCGCCCGCCGCATCCACAAGGGTTACGCCCGCGTCCGCGAGAATGACTTCTCCCTCCAGGGCCTCCTCGGCGTCAACCTCCACGGCAAGACCGCCGGCATCGTCGGCACCGGCAAGATCGGCGCCGCCATGGTCCGCATCTGCAACGGCTTTGGCATGAAGGTCCTCGGCTATGACGTCTACCAGAACCCCTCCCTCGAGGGCATGGTCGAGTACGTCGAGCTTGACGAGCTCCTCCGCAGGTCCGACCTCATCTCCCTGCACTGTCCGCTGTTCGACAGCAACCGCCACATGATCAACGCCGACGCCATCGACAAGATGAAGGACGGCGTGATCTTCATCAACACCGCCCGTGGCGGCCTCGTTGACACCAAAGCCCTCATCGAGGGCATCCGCTCCGGCAAGATCGGCGCGGCTGGCCTCGACGTCTACGAGGAGGAGGGCGACAACGTCTTCCGCAACCGCTCGAACACCATCATCGAGTCCGTCACTTCGACGCTGTGCTCCTTCCCCAACGTCGTCATGACGAGCCACCAGGCGTTCTTCACCAAGGAGGCCCTCGCCTCGATCGCCAAGACCACGCTCGACAACGCGACCGCGTTCATGAATGGCGAAGAGCTCCCCAAGCCCGCTGTCGTCTGCTAGCAAACCCGCGCTGCCCTCCCCGACGAGGCAGCGCTTTTGATATCTAGCCCCTTTGGGCAACCAGGCGCGCGTAAAAGTCGCTCGCGCCGAGCAGGCGGAACCCCCATTCCGCCCCCGAATGTCAGGCATGGGGTCCGGCATTCGTCACGCGAAAGGAAAGAAATGCAGTCCAAGAAGACCAAGATCGTCTGCACCATGGGTCCGGCCACCGAAGACGAGGCCGTCCTCGCCGAGCTCATCAAGGCCGGCATGAACGTCGCCCGCTTCAACTTCTCCCACGGCTCCCACGATTACCACCGTGCCGGCGTCGAGCGCGTCCGCAAGGTCTCTGCCGAGCTTGGCATCCCCGTCGCCATCATGCTCGACACCAAGGGCCCCGAGGTCCGCACCGGCGTGCTCGAGAACGGCGAGAAGGTCCACTTCGAGACCGGCGACAAGACCATCATCACCACTGATGACGACGTCATCGGCAACCACGAGCGTTTCTCCCTCGACTTCAAGAACCTCCCCAACGAGATCAAGCCGGGCGACCGTATCCTGATTGACGATGGCCTGCTTGAGTTTGACGTCGACTCCATCGACGGCACCGACATCCACTGCACCCTCGCCAACTCCGGCGACCTGGGCGAGCGCAAGGGTGTCAACATCCCCGGCGTCGACATCTCCCTCCCCGCGGTGACTGACCGCGACCGCGAGGACATCATCTTCGGTTGCGAGGTCGGCATCGACGCGATCGCCGCCTCCTTCATCCGCGACGGTAAGGGCGTCGAGGAGATTCGCCAGATCTGCCACGAGCACGGCCGCGACAACGTCTCGATCTACCCGAAGATCGAGTGCGCCCTCGGCATCGAGAATTTCGACGACATCCTGGCCCACGCCTCCGGCTGCATGGTCGCCCGTGGTGACCTCGGTATCGAGATCCCGCCCGAGAAGGTGCCGCACGCGCAGAAGGAAATGATCCGCAAGTGCAACGCCGCCTACAAGCCGGTCATCACCGCCACCCAGATGCTCGACTCCATGATCCGCAACCCGCGCCCGACGCGCGCCGAGGTCAACGACGTCGCCAACGCCGTCATGGACGGCACGGACTGCGTCATGCTCTCCGGCGAGACCGCCGCTGGCAAGTACCCGGTCGAGGCTGTGAAGATGATGGCCTCTATCTGCCGCGAGACCGAGCAGTTCCTGCCCGAGCGCCACAGCTACCACGAGCGCGGCGGCGTCCGTGACGTCAACGGCTCCATCGGCTTCGCCGCTGTGACCACCGCCAACCGCGTGGGCGCCAAGTGCATCGTCGCCCCCACCGAGAGCGGCCGCACTGCTCGCCTCATCTCCAACTTCCGCCCGAAGCTGCCTATCTATGCCGTGTCCCCGCACGATGAGACCGTCCGCAAGTGCTGCTTCTACTGGGGCGTCACCGTCCTTCCCGGCACCGCCCAGGGCGCCATTGACGTGACCGTCCGCCAGGCCCTCGATCTCATCCACAAGAAGGGCCTCGTGAACGAGGGCGACCTCGTCTGCGTCACTGCCGGTGATCCGCACACCGCGCCGTCCCAGGGCGACTACATCACGTCCACGAACATGCTGCTCGTGGCGCAGGTTCCCTCTGGCGACGCAGCTGTCGCTGGCAACAAGCACGAGCTGTAAGCCTCGCACCAAAGAGCCGCAGGCGGCTAGCGCAAAGCCACTAGGCCAAAAGCCGCGACACAGGTCGCAACGCGAATCAGTCGCTCCCAAGTGACAACAAGGCGCCCCGAGCCATCAGGTTCGGGGCGCCTTTCGTGTGTCGAGCTAGCTGTTTGCGCGAACGCGCGTATGCAAGCGGACTCGACGCCTCTAGAGCTTACGGGGCGTGGGCTCCACGCAACGATGCGCATGAACCGCCTCAAGCGCCCTGGCCTGGCCCGCGGCGTCCCCGGCAAGGAGGGCCCTGCCATACGCGTCCGCGTCGAGAATGGCGATCTTGAATCGCTCGGGAGTGAAGCCATAGGGAGCGCGGCCCCACTCGTTGGTCTTTTGAGCGCGCTCGACGATTCCCTCAAGCGCATCCTCGCCGCACTCAAGCTCGCCCAGGGTAACCGTGAGACCAAGGGTGCGGTTAAGCGCCGCGTACTCGACGAGACTCTCTGTCTGGTCATCAAACGCCTTGAGAACGAGCACGCCAAACGAGACGACCTCTCCGTGAAGATGGCGCTCCGCGGCCTTCCCCATGCCCGTATAGGCGTTATAGAAGGCATGCGCCGTGCTCGAATTGAAGTAGTAGGTGCCCTCGGCGGCACCGAGGTTCGTCGTCATGTTCGAGACGAGGCCCGTGGAGACGATGATGTCGAGGACGATCTGCTCGAACTCATAGCTCGACTCACCCGCGCGCTTATCCGCGAGGGCCTTCTCGGAATAGTCGAGCAGCGGGCGCTCGCACGACACCGCGAGCGCACGACCCATGAGCGGTGTGTGGGGCAAGTCGAGGTCTCGGCTCGAAAGCTCGACCTCAGGCTGTTTGGAGAGTGCGTCTCCGATGCCCGCCCAGAAGTAGTCGTCAGGGCTCTCCGAGATGACCTTCGTGTCGATGAAGGAGTGGATGGGCGGCTCCTTGGGCAGGAAGTAGTTATCGACCGAGCCATCCTCCTTGTAGAAGACACCGATCGCCGTCACGGGAGCGCAGTTCGAGGCGACGGTGGGGAACGTGAAGAGGGGCTTGCCAGCGAGCTCCGCGATCTCCTTGCTCTCGTCGATGGCGCGGCCGCCGCCCATGCCAAAGACCATGTCAGCCTCGGCGACACGCGGATCCTGGGCGATTCGAGCAGCCGACGCGTGCGTGGACTGGCCGCCATACCAGATGAAGCCGAGTATCTCGACGTCCGTACCCTCAAGAGCGTCCGAGAGGCGCGGGCCGGCCTTCTCCATAGCGGTCTTTCCGCCAATCACGACGGCCTTGCGCCCGAAGCGGCGCGTGACCTCGGGCGCTGCCTTATAGGCATCAACACCCACGGTGTAGCTGGGCAGTTAGTTGATAGTCGTAAGCTCCATGCATGTCCTTCCCCCGATGATGACAGTCAAGACAAGCCCAGCCCTCTTGGAGAAAGGCGTTGTTGGGTATGAGAAATGTCGCCGTCAAGGATTAACAATCCCGGCGGCGACATCAAAGGAGAATCAAAAGAGAGCGCGGCAAACACGCTGTTTATAAGGCCATTACCTCGTGCGAACGGAGCTGATCACGCAGCGGTTCGCGGGGAGCCAGACGCTACCCCACTCCACGGGTGTACCGTCCTCGAGGCGTACGAGCTGGTCGAGGTCAAGCACGGGAGAACGCTCGCCGCACTCGAGCCAGCGGCCACGCCTCTTGCCCGCGGCGCGAGCGCTGTACGTCATCTCCGCATCCCCAACGGGCTGGCCACTCGTGCGCTCGACGGCATCGAACAGACCCTCGCGCTCAAAGTCGACGTTCTCGAGACCAGGGCACGGCTCAAGGTTAATGCGGCTCTCGATGAGCATGACGGGCTGCTCCGCAACGGAGCGGACGCGCATGAGGTAGAGAAAAGTTGACCCCTCCGCAATGTCGAGGTTCTGCGCGCAGACGCGGTTGGCACGGTCAATGCGCTTCTCAACCACACGGGTCACGTACTCGATGCCCTGCTCGTTCATAGATTCCGCGAACGAGTGGAGCTTGTTGCCCGAGGGACGAGCCATGACCGGCTGGATCACGAAGGTGCCGCGACCACGCTGTTGAACGAGCAGGCCCTCCTCGACAAGTGAGCGAATGCCCTTCTGAACGGTACCGCGAGAGAGGTGGAGCATGGCCATTAGCTCGTGCTCGGACGGGATGCGTTCATCAACACCCCACTCCTTGGAATAAATCTTCTCACGAACATAGTCTGCTACCTGCACGTAGAGCAGCGAGGTGTCCTTCTTCTCGAAGTCAGCCATTGCGTGCCTTCCCATGAGTGCCAAGCGCCCGGCGTCAGGAGCGCTCTACGGCTCCCAGCAACTTGACTAGTTCTGACTGAAGTGTAACCCCGAAGTTGAACTCCACGCAATTGGTTAGGCCAAAATTACACGACTAGTCAACCAAACTCTACCTGCGGTTTTAGTAGTAGTTCTTTATTGGGCAAGCAAGCGTATACGCAACAGGAGACGTAATACTCAGGCAAGTAACGAATGGTCAACCTCGCCAGAAGCATGTCTTCAAATAGACGGGATGGTCAACTTCGCCGTGGACGGGATGGTCAACTTCGCCGTAGACGGAGTGGTCAACTTCGTCGTGACAGACGCGCGGAACCGGGCCAATAGCCCTACGCCGAGACGCGCCTCGCGTAGTCACTCAGGCGCTCGACGAGCAGCTCGGTCGCATGCTCAAATACCTCAAAGAAGAAATCGCTGGTGAACAGGCTGTACTCAGGTGTGCCATCAATATGGTTGCGCTGGTTATCCTCGACAATGCCGCGCGCCACGTCAACGGAACGCCTTACGTCCCGCTCGCGGAGCGCATACTGCGGAAACTCCGCCGCCTGGGCAAGCACCGCGGCGGTTGCCTCGCAGGTCAGCGTGATGGGCAGGGTACGCCCAAACTTGTCGAAATCTCCCTGTTTGCGAATGCGAGTCGCCTCGCCCGTTGGCACGTGGTAGCGCTCGAGCCAAGCATGCGTAGCCGTGTTATAGACGCTGTCGCAGAGCAGATGCGCCCAGGCACCCAGCACGACGTCGCTTGCACGATAGTCAGGGTGGGACAGGCGCTTCGCCACCTCGTTGTGCGCTGGCTGGCTAGCCGGAATGATGAAGGATCCACCCGCACGGGAGATCCTCACGCCCTCCTCCACCGTAATGGCAGCAGGGCCAATGGGCACATCCGCAGGAATCTCGAGGGTAGGCTCTACGTAGAGATCCCAGAACTCGCGCTCGCGAGGAATGGGGATGGCACATGGGTCCGCGAAGTGGGTGAGCGCATACGGCAGAATGCCGGAAGGATGCGGCAGCATATAGCCTACGTATACATCTGGCACATAGTTGCCAAACAGAAATGCATCGACGTCACGGATGCCAAAGGAGGAGGCTGTCCCCTCCTTGAGCAGACGCTGAACATGGGCGGTATGTACGTTCCAACTAGGCATAGGCCCATGGTAGCACGCACGCGAAGGGGGCCGCCACAAATGTGACGACCCCCTAACTTTCGGGAATTCTATCGAGCAACGACGTCCGCGCCTATCGCAAGCCAAACGTCATCGAATCTCGGGTCTCGCTCCGTCGCTCTAGGAGCGCACCTCGCCGCCCGTAGAGGCACAGACCTTCTTCACGACCTTCGCGTGCGCACGCTCGACCTCCTCGCTCGTGAGCGTGTGGTCGTTCGAGCGATAGGTGAGCTGGAAGGCCATCGACTTCTTGCCGAGGCCCACACGCACCGGGTCACGATAGACGTCAAAGAGACGGGCGCTCTCGAGCAGCTTACCGCCAGCGCTGGTCAGACGCTGCATGAGGGTCTCGCACGTGACGCTCTCGTCAACGACAATCGCAAGGTCGTGCGTGATGGCGGGAAGCGTGGGCACGTCGACATACGGCAGCTCGCGCTGGGCAAGACGCAGGAGATGCGACTCGGAGAGTTCGAAGGCAATGACGTCCGCGTCAATGCCAAAGGCATCGAGACTCACGGGATGGACGTTGCCCACCCAGCCGATGAGCTCGCCGCCGGCATAGACCTCGGCCGCGCGACCAGGCTGCAACCAGGTGTACTCCTCGGCATCAGCCGGCTTGAAGCGAACCTTCGTGATGCGAAGCGCGGAGAGCAGACGCTCGACGATGCCCTTCGCATCGAAGAAGTCGAGCTTCTCGTGCTTCTGGTTCCAGCCGTCCTCGCCCCAAGCACCGGAAAGCACACCGCAGACGTAGCGGGGCTCGTCGGGAAGCGTGCGCTTCGCATGACCAAAGAACACGCGGCCCTGCTCGTAGAGGGCGACGTTCTCGACGCCGTGGTCGAGGTTGTAGGCGACGGAGCGGAGAAGGCCCGGGAGAATCGAGCGACGCATCTCGGAATTGTTGGCGAGCAGCGGGTTCATGATGCGAACGGGCACGCCACGGCCAGTCTCGGTGATCTTTGCACGCTCGAGGTCACCGTCTTCCGCGAAGCAGTAGGTAAAGGTCTCCGAGAGGCCGCAGGAGCGCAGCGTGCGACCGATGAGCTGCGTGCGCCGCTGATCGACCGTGAGGCCACCGTGGTGGTTCTTGGCGCCGGGGAGCGTCGGCTCGACGCGGTCCATGCCCCACAGGCGAAGGACCTCCTCGATGAGATCGGCCTCACGGGTGAGGTCCGGGCGAGAAGTGGGCGCCACGACCTCGAAGTCATTGCCGCCCTTCTGCGGAACGACGGCGCAGCCAAGGCGCTCGAGCAGGTGGGAGATCTCCTCGTTGGTGATGGGGGCTCCGCACACGGCGCGGACGCGATCGCCGCGAAGGGTGATGCAGACGGCCTCGACGGGAACGGGATAGACGTCAACGCGGCCACGGCAGACGGTGGCGCCACAGCAGCTCTCGAAGAGGGCGGCCGCGATGTCAGAGACTTCCTCGCAATTGGCGGCGTCGACCTGGCGCTCGTAGCGAATGGAGGCCTCGCTCATGAGGTTGAGATTGCGACTCGTGCGGGAGATGTGGCTCTTGTCAAAGCAGGCACTCTCGAGAAGGACGTCAACGGTGGTGTCGTCAATCTCGGAGTTGAGGCCACCCATGACGCCGGCGAGGGCGATGGGGCGCTCGCCGTCGTCGGTGATGACGGCCATGTCGCTCGTGAGCTTACGCTCCTCGCTGTCGAGCGTGGTGAGCTCCTCGCCATCGCGAGCGGCGCGGACAACGACGTGACGACGGCCGTCGCGCTCGGAGAGCTTTCCGAGGTCGAAGGCGTGCAGCGGCTGGCCGGTGAGGTACATCACGTAGTTGGTGACGTCCACGACGTTGTTGATGGGACGGCTGCCAGCGGCGATGACGCGACGTGCGAGCCAGTCCGGGGACGGGCCGATCTTAACGCCACGGACGACGCGGGCCACGTAGCGAGAGCAGAGCTCGGGAGCGTCGATGCGCACATCGACGAGGTCAGAGGACTTGGGGCCCTCCTCGTGCTGAATCGCAGGAAGCTCGATGTGCGTGTCCTCGTCGAGAACCGCGCCGACCTCGGTAGCCATGCCCACATAGGAGAGGCAGTCCGGACGGTTGGGCGTGATCTCGCAGTCAAGAACGGTATCGGACAGGCCACGGTACTCGGCGAAGTCCATGCCCACGGGAGCGTCCTCGGGAAGGATCATGATGCCGGAGTGGTCGCCACCGAGACCGAGCTCGCGAGCAGAGCAGTTCATGCCACAGGACTCCACGCCACGAAGCTTGCTCTTCTTGATCTTGAAGTCACCGGGGAGTACCGCGCCAATCATCGCGACGACGATCTTGTCGCCCTCCTCGAAGTTCTGGGCACCGCAGACGATCTGCAGCGGAACGGGGTTGCCGTCCGCGTCGACGTTCTTGACGCCAACGGAGACCTTGCAAAGCCACATGTGGTCAGAATCCGGGTGCGGCTGCTTCGAGACGACCTGGCCAACGACGACATGGTCGAGATCGGCACCAACGCGCTCGATTGTCTCGACCTCGGTGCCGGTGCGGATGAGCTCGCGGTACAGGACCTTGGGATCGGCCGGAAGGTCGACCATGGAGCCGAGCCACTCATATGAGATGCGCATGTGAATACCTTTCTATAGCGCAGAAAATACGGGGTTAAACCAGGGTTTTCACAGTGCCCGAGATGGTCGCGAAAGAGGAGCGAAGCGTGCCAAGGCACGCGAGCGACGGTTTGAGCGGCCAGATTGGGTGCTGTGGAAAGCCTGGGGGTTAGAACTGGGAGAGGAAACGCATATCTCCCGTCATCAGCATGCGCAGGTCAGGCAGGTCGTAGCGGAGAGCGGCGACGCGCTCGGCGCCAATGCCGAAGGCGAAGCCGGTGTACTTCTCATGATCGATGCCGCAGTTGTCGAGAACGTTCGGGTCGACCATGCCGCAGCCGAGAATCTCAAGCCAGCCGGTGTTCTTGCAGAAGCGGCAACCCTTGCCACCACAAACGCCGCAGGACACGTCAACCTCGCAGGAGGGCTCGGTGAACGGGAAGAAGTGGGGACGGTAGCGCGTGGCTCGGTCCTTACCGAACATCTCGCGGCAGAAGTAGTCGAGGGTTCCCTTGAGATCGCCGAAGGTGATGCCCTCATCCACAACGAGGCCCTCGATCTGGTTGAACTGGGGGAGGTGGCACGCATCGGGCGTGTCGGGACGGAAGACGGTGCCCGGGCAGATCATGTAGATGGGCGGCTTCTGAGCCTCCATCGTGTGAGCCTGGACGCCGGAGGTCTGCGTGCGCAGGAGGATGTCAGACTCGCCGTTGGCGTGGACCTCGGAGTGATCGAGGCTGCCAGGATTGTTGTCCTCGACATAGAAGGTGTCACGGGCGCTACGGCTCGGGTGGTCGAGCGGCGCGTTCAGCGCGGTGAAGTTGTAATAGCTGGTCTCAATGTAGGGACCGTCCTCGACGGTGTAACCCATGCCGCAGAAGATTTGCTCAATCTCCTCGATGATCTGCGAGATGAGGTGCTGCGTGCCCACGGACGGGACACGACCGGGAAGCGTCACGTCGACCGAGTCGGCGGCGATGCGCGCCTCGAGGGCCGCGTGCTCGAGCTCGTGCTTGCGCTCCTCGAGGGCGGCCTCGATGCGGGAGCGCACCTCGTTGGCGAGCTTGCCCACCTTCGGACGGTCCTCCGGAGAGAGCTGGCCCATCTGGCGGAGGACACCGGTGAGAGAACCTTTCTTGCCCGTCACCGCGACGCGAACGCGGTCGAGCTCGGCAAGGTCGGCGACGCCGCCGATGCCCTTGTGCGCCTCGGCCTCGATGGCCTTGAGGTCGTCAATGATCGTCATGCCTTTCATGCCCCTTTCGTTCGCGGGCTCGCGCCCGCCTTCCTTGGCGAGAGTGCGCGACAAAAAAACCGCCCTCGCTCGCCTTCTTGCGAGCAAGGGCGGATGAGTCTCCGCGGTACCACCTTGCTTGGCCGCCGGATGTCTTGCCCGACGTACCCGCTCTTCTCCCCGTCTCGTGGGGCGGACGGCTCCCCTACTTGCGCGTACGTTGACGCATGGCGCTTTCAGTTCGCGGCTGGTGGAGTGAACTCTGGCCGTCAACCTTGGAGGGACCTCTCAGCCGGTGGGTCCCATCTCTTATCCGCTGGCGACGCGACAGCCAAACCTCTCCGTCATTGCCTAAGGAAGAATATTAGCACAGCTACGCGCGGTGCGCCCGTGGCACAGGGAGCTTTGGCGGCGCGGCGCGCGTTTGCGACCCGGCGCGACGCGCGGCGCGGTCACGGCATGCGATTCGATCGCAGCGCTCGCGGCACGCGAAGCGTTTACGGCGCACCACGGGCCATGCCTACGCCGATAGCTCCCACTTCGACCACGCCTCGCCATCGTCGCCCGTGAAACCCCAGGGCACGTCCTCTCGCGCGCTTCCCCGTGACAGCGAGGAACCCGCCGCATCCATGAGCCGCGCATGCAACGCCGCCCTTTCCGACACACGCTCGAGGGAGTCTAGCTTTGCGTTTCGCCTCCTCATTGGACGCCCGACGCCCTTGGCGAGGCATGAGCCGATCTGACGCCCCAGCAGCTCGGCGCGCTCGCACGTGGACAACGTGAGCTTAGTCGCCGAGATGACTGCGATTCCCATTGCCTGGATATCCGCGACACGGGCCTTATCCCTCTCCACCTGCGCTTCTTCGTTGTGATAGCCGCCATCGTATTCCACGTCGAGCAGCTCCGGCCAATAGACGTCGGGCGTGAAGGTGTCGCGAGCGACAAGGTGCCGCATGCTCGGGGGAACGGAGATCTCCGCGTTCAGTATCGGCCTCGGATACCCGCGGCCCCCGCGCTTCGGCGGCAGGCACTGTTCGAGGGCGATCACGGCCTCGCGCGGGGAATACGCGTTATCAAGGACCCAAGGCACCGCCGCGCGAGCGGGGCGCGAGCCCGTCATGCCCGCGCATGACTCGATATAGCGTGACAGCTCCCGGGAACTCGTCACCGGGTCGACGAGGAACTCGCAGGCAGTTGACGCGTCATCCATTCGCGTGTGCGCGTAACGGCCGGAGAGTTCGATGCCCAGAAGCACGAGCTTTTCAAACGAGAGGTCGCGCGCTTTCAGGAGGAAGTAGCATTCGAAAGACGGGGCCAAAATGCCCGGCGCTATCTCCAGGAGCGTCCCTTTCGGAAACTCCTCCGGAAACGTCGAGAACTCGAATCCTGGAACGCGATGCCTGAGGCGGGCATCCGTTACGGCAACGTGGAGCGGACGGTCCTCACTGACGTCGATGAGGCTTGCAAGCTGGCCTAGGTTGATCGAGAGAAGGTCACTCATCCGGGAGGCGCATCGGTCCGGCGGGAGATGGCAGATGTCGGTCGGCCGGGCGAGAAGCCTGCCCGAGCGGATCAGCGGCATGACAACGTCAAGCGACTTCCCAGCAAGCACTATCGCCTTGTCTGTCATATGGCTCCTCCTCGGGCGCGACCGATGTGCCATCCCATGCGCGTAGACCATCGAGCCGCACCCGCACGACGCTTCGTTGAAGTGAGTGTAAGCGCCCCTAGCCACAGAGCCCGAAATCTGACAAAGACGCGGTCCGGTTACCAATTTGCTCGATTGACGGTACGCCCAATTGAGCCTCTCGGCAGCCGTGGTAGGCGCTTTCGCGCATAGCCTCCGGCGCGGCCACCCTCTCCCGAACCGACCATGTGGCAGCTTCCGATTTCAGGAGGGCTGCCTCATACGTATGGACGCAAGCCAATCGCTTACGCTAAGCATCAGAGGCAACCCACGCAGCCCGCAAGAAACTTGTGATTCCCCTACAACGGCGGTCATACGTCTGATTTCGGCATAATTTGGGGCTTGCCACCGCCACGCGTACAAAGGATTTGAGATTCTGCGGCTGAAAAACGGCATTTTGGCCCTCGAATCTAATATCTCACTCTTGCCATCACAAATAAAACCCCAGTTGGCGGTTGCTCATTGCTTACGAAAAGGCAAAAACGAGCCGCAGAATCTCAAATTCGTTGTCAGGCTCCCCCATCGTAACCGCAATTGGCCCTCCACAGACCGCCTTCCGGCCCATTTCGGTCTCGCGAAAGCCGGAACGACTCGCCGACCAGGCATCATGCCACCAAATACGGCGGAAGGACATTCGAAGGAGAGCCATTCGGTCTCGCGGATAGTCGGAACGGCTCGCCGACACGGGCTCCGTCCCGTCTGTCTACGGCGGACATTCCCCTTCTGCTCGCGATCGTCCCAACTCGACTCGCTCGTAAGCAGCGATTTAGGAGAAGAGGGGCGCGCGGCTTTGCCACGCGCCCCTCTTGGTGTCTTTGAGACTGTCGGCCTCTAGTCCACGCGAGCCGAACCCTACTTCTCGCTCGAGGCATCATCCGCATCTGCAGTGGTGTCCTCGCTGGAATCAGCCTGCTCGTCAGCGGGCATTGGGGCCTCCTCATCGGAAGCCGCCGCGTCCTCGGAACTGATGCCAAAGACGGACATGACCCGGTCGAGATGCTCCTTGGCTCGAGCCTCATCTCCCTTGTTCTCGTACTGGAGAGACAAGAAGTAGTTGAGCCTCGCCTTCTCGTCCGGCTCCGCATCCGCAAGCTGGTGCTCCATCTCGGCGATGTGCGCGAAGCTGTTCTTGAACACGATGGCGAACGTCTGGCGCGCGTCGCGGAGCAAATCCTTGTCCTCGAAGCTCTCCATAAGCTCAAGCACGTGCTCGGCACCCTCGCGATCCTTCTGCATCTCGTAGAAGTTCATCGCGCGAGCAAGCACCAGCCGACGTTGCACGTCGGTGCAGCGCATACGCAACAGCACGTTGAGCTCGGCCTTCTCACCCTCGACATCCTGCATTGCCTCAAAACCGTTGAGACGCATGTAGTGGAGGTTGAACGGCGGAAGGCCCGTCTTCGCCGCAGCGCCATCGAGGGTCTTGATCATTCCCTCGAAGTCCCCCGCCATGAATTGGTCTTGTGCCTTTGAGACGGCACGACCCCTGACGAGCCTCCCCGCGACGCTGCCGAGAAGGGCCACGATAACCAGAACGATCCCTAGCGTCCTCACATCCATAAGGGCAACCTACTCCGCGGCGTAGAACTCGCGCATGTCGTCGACCATCTGCATGAGGGTCGGGACATCGGTGTATGCCATGTGACCGCAGCCATAGCGGTGGTAGGTGATGCGGCTCTTGAGCTCTGCCGGGAGGAACAGCTGCGACATCGTGTGGTCCATGTTCCACCAGGGAGTCGCGGCGTCATAGCGGCCACCGAGGATGGCAAGCTTGGTCGTCGGGCTACGACGGAGTGCCGTGGCGATGTCGAACGCGAGGTTGGGAGCGGCGGTCTTGGTGTCGTCCATGCCGGGCTCGTCGTGGACCCAGTTCCAACCGATACCGATCTCGCTCCAGACGGACAGACGGTACTCGGCGGGGTTGACGTAACCAAGCGTGCTGCGGAGGAAGCTACGGAACGCGCCGTACCAGACCTTCTCGAGAGCGTGGGACGCCGGATCCTCGCAGGCGAAGTAGAAAGTGTTGCGCTGCACGGGCAGCGTCATGGTCTCGGTGTAGCGCATATCGAGACGGCCACACATCAGGCCACGGTCGCGCACGATGTTCGCGCGGAAGTCCTCGAGCTCGATGCGGTTGTTGTGAGCGAGCAGGAAGTCCGCGGGGATGCCGATGTAGTGCTCCATCTTCTCGGCGATGCGGCGCTTCTCCTCCGGGTCGATGCGGTCGCCCTTCATGAGAGACGGGGCATACTCGTTCGCGGTGAACTCGCTCGCCTCATCGAACCACTCGTCAACGTCGACGCCCTGGCCCGTGACGCCAAAGTGCTGGGCCGTCGAGGCGAAGCTCGGGAGCATGCCGAGGTAGTACAGGTCATTGCCCGGCAGGTTCTGCGACCAGTCAAAGTACGCAGAGAGCATCACGACGCCGGCCAGCGGCACGCCAGCCTCGCCGAGATAGCGCATGAGGACGGAGGAGCGCATGGTGCCGTAGGACTCACCATAGATGTAGAGGGGGCTGTCCCAGCGGTTGTTCTCATCAAGCCAACGAACGATGGCACGGCAGAACGTACGCGCATCCTCCTCAAGGCCGTAGACGCGCTTCTTGTCATAGCCATCAGCGACGAAAGACCAGCCGGTGCCCAGAGCGTCCAGGAACACGAGGTCCGTCTCGCGCAGGAGCGTGCCAGGGTTGTCGACGACCTCATAGGAGGCGCTCGCGAACTTCTCGCCATCGCTCACGACACGCTTCGGGCCAAGGCCACCAAAGTTGATGGGCACGGACGCGGAGCCCGGGCCGCCGTTGTAGGCAAACGTCACGGGGCGCTTGGAGGAGTCCACGGCCTCGCCGTTAACGCTGGAGGCAACGTAGTTCACGTTGAACATCTTGCCCTCGAGCACACGCTCGGGGTCATAGATGTCGAGGTGACCAGCGGCGGCGGCGTACTCGATGCGCTCGTCGCCATACTGCCAAACCAAGCCCTCGGTGCGCTTCGCCTCGGGAACGGCGTTGGCGTCAGTCGCAGCGTCCATACCGCAGCAGCACTTCTCGTCAGTCATTTACTCCACCCCCAGCATGTCGCAGAGCGACAGCATGTAGATTTCCGCCGAGTGAACGATATCGATAACGTCGACATCCTCGTTGTAGCCGTGGATGCCCTCGTTGTTGGCCGGGCCAAACTGGATCGTCGGGGCGCCGAGCGCACGGTAGTGCGCGGCGTCAGAGCTCGCCCACTGGTAAGCCGGCAGGCACTCCTCGTTCCAGACGTCCTCGATGTTCTTCTTGAGGCTCGTGACCAGCTTGGACTCGTCGTCGGTGTAGTTGCCCTCGGCGATCCAGTTATAGCTGGCCTCGACGCCCTCGACACCGCTCTTGGCGATCAGGGCATCGACCGCAGCAACGACTTCCTCGTGCTTGCAGCCATACGGCAGGCGAACGTCGACGCTGCAGGAGGCAAAGTCCGGCACCTGGTTGATCTTGCCGCCACCCTGAATGATGCCGACGTTGGTGGAGCAGTGGTCGATGACGTTGCCGACGCCCGGGGTGCCGATCGTGCGCTCGGCGATGGTGCGCGAGTTCTTGACGGCGCGAGCCTGGGACTCGTCATAGTGACCGGGAACAGCGGTGATCTCATCGATGAAGGGGATGACCTTCGCAAGCTTGTTGATGGCGTTATCGCCCTTGTAGTTGCCGGTCGAGCCGTGGCCGGGCACGCCATGAGCGGTAAACGTGAGGTGGAGGATGCCCTTCTGACCAATCTCAATCGTGTCGTGGCCGGTGGGCTCGCCGATCATGACGGCATCGGCGCCGTCGGCATAGCCGTTCTCGCAGAACCACTTGGTGCCAGAGCCGGCAATCTCCTCATCGCAGACGACGTGCAGACGGATATCGCCCTTGAGGTTAACGTCAGCCTCGTTCAGCATGGCCATCGAGAAGAGCAGGACCGCGAGGCCGCACTTCATGTCGGAGGTACCGCGGCCGAGCATCTTGCCGTCGCGGATCTCGCCGCCGAACGGATCGAAGTCCCAGCCATCAAGATTGCCGACGGGCACGACGTCAACGTGACCGTTCAGGACGACGCGGAAGCCCTCATCGGAGCCAATGCGAGCATAGACGACAGGGTAGTCCTCGCCACTGTCCGCAACGAGGCGCTCAGACTCGATGCCGTGCTCGGCAAGGTAGTCACGAACGAACTTGATAGCGGGCTCCTGGTCATCAATCGGGCTCTGGTTCTTGATCTGGATGAGCTGCTGGCAAAGCTTGAGCAGATCGTCCTGGTGAGCAAGTACAGCCTCGTGAAGCTGCTCCTTCGTAACCGACACTTCGGTTCCGCCTTCCCTCAAGGCATGCCGGTCCACGGCACACCAGCCATTAGACAAACGCAAGACTTGCAAACAAACAGAAAGGGACCAGCCGGAAACGACTGGCCCCAAGATAATAGACCTACTCCGCGACCTTATCGTGATAGAGGAAGCACGCGACGCGATGATTGTCCTCCACCTCCATGAGCGCAGGACGCTCGTGGTGGCAGCGCTCCGTGGCGTTGGGACAACGACCGGCCAACGGACAGCCGACCTGCTCGCCAACCGGGCTGGGAATCTCGCCCTCAAGTTTCATCTCGGGATGACGCTCGAAGGGATTCTCGGGCGGGATGGCCGAGAGCAGAGCCTTCGTGTAAGGGTGCAGCGGGTTCTCGTAGATGCTGTGGGCAGGCGAGATCTCCATGACGCGGCCGAGGTACATGATGGCAACGCGGTCAGAGATGTGCTTGACCACCGACAGGTCGTGGCTGATGAAGATGTACGTCAGGCCACGCTCGCGCTGAAGGCGACGGAAGAGGTTCAGGACCTGGGCCTGAATCGACACGTCAAGCGCGGAGACGGGCTCGTCGCACACGATGATCTTCGGATCGAGCGAAAGGGCGCGAGCAACGTTAATGCGCTGACGCTGGCCGCCGGAGAACTCATGCGGGTAGCGCTGCAGGTGCTGGATATCGAGGCCGACCTCCTTCATGAGGTCGAGGACCTTCTGCTGGCGCTTCGCGGCATCAGGCTCGATGCCATGGATGACCATCGGCTCCTCGATGGAAGCCGCCGCGGTAAAGCGAGGATCAAGACTCGAATAGGAGTCCTGGAAGATCATCTGGAGATCCTTGTGCACAGGCTTGCGCGCAGCACCCTTAAGCTTGGAGATGTCCTGGCCGTTATAGATGATCTCGCCGCTCGTGGGCTCATGGAGACCAACGATGCAGCGGCCGAGGGTCGACTTGCCACAACCGGACTCGCCGATGATGCCGAGGGTCTCACCCTCATAGACATCAAGCGAAACACCGGACAGCGCATGAAGCGTCTGAGGCTTGCCGAAGAGGCCGTCGCCGCGAAGACGGAACTCCTTGTTAAGGTTCTTGATGCCAAGAATCACATTATCGTTGGCCATTTAGTTCGCCTCCCCACGAACGAGGCTCTCCTCGCCGTTCTGCCTGTGGCACGCCACGAAGTGGCCAGGCTTGACCTCGACCAGCGGCGGAACCTCATGCTTGCACTTCTCACAAGCGTAGGGGCAACGGTTGTAGAAGTTGCAGCAGGTGCCGGTGAGCCTCAGGTCGGGCGGAACACCCGGAATGGTCTTGAGATCGGTCTTCGCCTTATCGGAGAGCTTGGGCATGGAATCCAGCAGGCCCCAGGTATAGGGGTGCAGCGGATTGGCGTAGAGCTCCTCCATGGGGGCATACTCGCAGGTGCGGCCCGCATACATGACCATGACGTCATCAGCCATCTGCCAGACGATGCCGAGGTTGTGCGTGATGAGGAGAATGCCCGTGTTGAGCGTGTCCTGAAGGCCCTTGAGCAGGCTCAGGACCTGGGCCTGCACCGTCACGTCAAGGGCGGTGGTGGGCTCGTCGGCGATGATGAACTTGGGGTGGCAGCTCATTGCCATGGCAATCATGACGCGCTGACACATACCACCGGAAAGCTCGTACGGATACGAATCCATACGCTTCTCGGGGTTGGGGATGCTCACGAGCTTCAACATCTCGATAGCACGCTCGCGCGCGGCCTCCTTGTCGAGTCCGTCATGCAGGCGGATGTTCTCGATCATCTGGGTGCCAACCTTGAACACCGGATCAAGGGCCGTCATCGGGTCCTGGAAGATCATCGAGATGTCCTTGCCACGAAGCTCGCGGAGCTCCGCCTCGGTGGCATGCACAATGTCCTTGCCGTCGAACATGACGCTTCCGCCCTCGATCTTACCGGTCTTGGGCAGAAGGTGCATCAGAGAGCTCGAGGTGACGGACTTGCCGGAGCCAGACTCACCGACGATGGCAAGCGTCTTGCCACGATCGAGCGTGAAGCTCACACCGTCGACGGCCTTGGCTACGCCGGCAGCCGTGTGGAAGTACGTCTTAAGGTCATGGACCTCAACAAGATGCTCCGAGACCTGCTCGGTAGCCGCGCTGGTCTCGGTAGCCTGAGAGTTGTTCTCGCTCATAGGGCCTACCTCTTCTGCTTCGGGTCGAGAACGTCACGAATACCGTCACCAAACAGGTTGAAGCCGAGAACGGTGACGAGAATGAACATGCCAGAAATCGTGGCGATGTGAGGAGCACCCTGCAGGCAGCTCTTACCCTCGGAAAGAATCGAGCCCCAAGAAGCGGTGGGCGGCTGGATGCCAAGACCGAGGAAGGAAAGCGCGGCCTCAGAGATGATCGCGCTGGCGATGTTGAGCGTGAAGTAGACGATGACCGGGCTCATGGCATTGGCGAAGATGTGCTTGAAGAGGATGCGAGAGGGGCTGGCGCCAATGACGCGCTCGGCGTTGCAGTACTCTTCGTTCTTCACGACATGGACCTGACCGCGCACGACACGAGCGAAGTTAGGCACGTTGGCAACGCCAATCGCGATGATCACATTGATGGTGCCCTGACCGAGGATGGTCATGAGGATAAGGGAGAGCAGGATGAACGGGAACGCCATCATGCCGTCCATGATGCGCATGATCACAGAGTCAACGATGCCGCCGAAGAAGCCAGCGACGAGGCCAAGCAGGATGCCGACGATGGCACCGAGGATGGTTCCGCCGATGGCGATGAAGATCGAGATGCGCGCGCCATAGATCACGCGGGAGAGAAGGTCGCGGCCATAGGCGTCAGTGCCAAACAGGTGGCCTCCCACTCCGGGAGCGGCAAACATGTTGCTGGTATCCGTGGCGTTGGGGTCACACGGAGCAAGCAGAGGCGCAAAGATGGCGAGAATCACCATCACGACGACAATCGCAAGGCCCACGAGCGCCATCTTGTTACGAGCGAGTTTGTGCCAGGCGTTATTCGCCTTACGCTCGCGCTCGAGCATCTTGAGCGTTGCCTCGTCAGAAAGGCTAGCGCCAGTAGCGTTATCTGCCATTAGTTGCTACCCCCCTCATAATTGACCTTGGGGTTGATGACCATGTAGACGATGTCAACAACGAGGTTAACGAAGACGAAAACGACGGCGGAGAACAGAACCACGCCCTGAATGAGCGAGTAGTCACGGCCGTTGACGGCATTGACGATGAGCGTGCCAAGGCCAGGCCAGGAGAAGATGGTCTCCGTCAGGATGGCGCCGGCGAAGGCACTGGCGAGCTGAAGACCCAAGACGGTCACGATGGGCGGGAGCGCGTTCTTGAAAGCGTGCTTCCAGATGATCTTGGACTCCTTAATGCCGCGGGCGCGGAGGGCCTTGATGTATTCGCCGTTGATCGTCTCGAGCATGCTGGAGCGCGTGATGCGGGCGAACGTCGCCGCGGGGATCGTCGCCAGGCAGAAGCACGGCAGGATCATGTGGCTAATGACGTCCCAGACGCCCTTCGACATCGCGCCCATGCCCATGGCGGGGAGCCAACCAAGATTCACCGAGAAGGTGAGGACGAGCATGAGGCCCAGCCAGAAAATAGGCATAGACACGCCAACGAGGGCGAGCACCATGAAGACGTAGTCAAAGATGGTGTTCTGCTTCACGGCGGACACGACGCCAATAGGCACGCCGACGAGAAGCGCGAGCACGAGGCCCGTAAGGGTGATCGAAAGCGTGGAGGGAAGCCTGCTCAGGATGATGGGCATGACGGGGCCACTGTAGGAGTACGAATAGCCGAAATCACCGTGCAGGATACCAACCAAATAGTTGATGTACTGCGTAAGCATGGGCTCATCGAGGCCCATCTTTACTCTCATCGTCGCAATCGCATCGGGTGACGCCTGCGGACCCAGCATCTGCGCCGCTGGATCGCCCGGAATCATGCGCGTGAGGACGAAGGTGATGGTGACGACTACGAACAGAACCGGAATCGTCTGGAGAATCCTCTTGAGGATTGTCTTTGCCACCTTTGCAACACCCCCTGAGCGGAGTCTGGCGGGAACTTGTGCCCGCGTAACCATGTGATGGGGGCACGGCTCTGGGCCATGCCCCCATCATTCTTAACTGAATGAAAAACTCTAGTTACGCCGTCTTGGAGAGGTTAATCTCGCTGGAGACGATGGTCGTCTTGTTGTCGGCGCGGCTCTGGAAGCCCTCGACCTTCTTGGTAAGGCCGGTGTTCACGTACTCGGAGCCATAGACGAGCATCGGGTCATAGGAGACGATCTTCTTCAGGGCCTCCTTGTAGTACTTGGCGCGCTCGTCCTGATCCGTGACCTCGAGGGCCTTGTCGAGCAGCTCGTCGACCTCGGAGTGGCTGAAGCCAGCACCATTACCAAGAGCGCCAACCTCAGAAGAGCTGAACAGCTTGTTGAGGAAGAAGTAGGGGTCCGGGTACCAGGTCCAGCTCATGCCGTAGAGGTCAGCCTTGCCGGCGGAGGCGGCGGCGCTGAAGGTGCCCCAGTCGCTCGGGTTGATGGTGAGGTCGATGTTCAGGTTCTCCTTGAGGGACTGCTGGAGGATGGTGGCCATCTTCACGCGAGCCTCGGTATTGGAGATGTACATGTTGAGGGAGAGGCCATCGGGGTAGCCAGCCTCGGCGAGGAGCTTCTTGGCGCCCTCGGGATCATAGGCCGGGACGTCAGCCTCGACGGACTCGTCATAGCCCCAAGAGCCCTTGGGCAGGGGCAGGACGGCGGTCTCAGCCTCGCCGTAGGGGTAGACGCCCTTGACAAGATCGTCACGGTTGATGGCCATGAGGATGGCCTTGCGGACCTTCTGGTCAGCGGTGGGGCCGTTGACCTGGTTCATGTAGACGTAGGCAACGTGAAGCGCCTGCTTCTGATCCATGATGAGCTGGTCGTTGTTCTTGATGGTCTGAATGGACTCGCCCGTGAGAGAGGTTGCGATGTCGATCTCGCCCGTGGACAGGCCGTTGGCAGCCTGGGTCATGTCGGTAACGACCTTGATGGTGACGCCGTCGAGGTTCGGCTTATCACCCCAGTAGTTATCGGAGCGAGACAGGTCGCTCTGCTGATCCTTCACGAACTGGTCGAGCTTGAACGGACCAGAGCCCACGAGGTGGTCGCCGAAGGCGTCACCCCAGCCCTCGACCTCTTCCTTCGGGACGATGACGTTGCCGGCATCCGTAAGAGCGGTGAGGAACGAGGCGTTGGGGGCCTTCAGCACACACTCGACCGTGTGATCGTCAACGACGTTGCAGTGGTCGAGCATGTCAAGGCGGTTCATCGAGGACTCAGTCGCAGAGCGCTCGAGGGAGTACTTGACGTCCTCGGCGACGACGGCGCGACCCTCCTGATACTGGCCAGGCTGGAACTTGGCGTCATCGCGGATGGTGAAGGTGTAGGTGAGGCCGTCGTCAGAGATCTTCCACTCAGTGGCGAGCTGGGGAACGATCTCGGTGAGGTCGATGTTGTAGTCGACGAGGTTGTCGCAGACGTCCCAGATGATAGCGGCCTCATAGGCGCCCGTGTACTTGACGGGATCGAGGTACTTGGGCGAGGAAGGCAGGCTGATGACGAGCGTGCCACCCTCGGCGCCAGCGCCACCGGAAGTCGAGCCGCCATCAGAGCTGCAGCCGGAGAGCGCGGCGCCCGCCATTGCCGCCGCAACGATGGACGCGCCACCGACGAACGAACGACGAGAAATCTTAAGGTTAGACATGGTTCCTCCCATTTTGGTGTCAGGACGCTAACGCCCTCTTGAAAAACGCGGATATGCCTGGAAACTGCAAAATCCTTTCCAGCCATGCAATTCGCTTCATAAAAGATATCTGAAACGGCATCACATTGAGCTAGCGATACGCGATGGTTTACTCAAGCGAAATACTGGACTGCTTTTGGATAAAACATTAAGTTTTTATTTTACCTTATGATTGTCTCTAATTAGTGTACATTTTCGTGTGAACGGCTATAAAAAAGCCGCAGACGGCAAACCGCTGTTTCACCGCCTGCGGGCATTTCATCACGCATATGTGAATAAGGCTCTTAGAGGCGACGTCGCCCTTGGGGATTCCCGCCCTGAAGCCCCTAGCCGATCGCGAGCATGTTATCCCAATAGGCAACGTCCTCGAGCGGCAGGGTATCCCAGAGGTCGAGGATGCGCTGCGGCAGGAAGCGGCGCTCCACCACGACGTCACCGCCATAGAGGCGGAACCAGTCCGCGTCCATGACGAGGTAGCCGTCAAAGCCGAAGTCGTCGCCCCAGCTGTTCTCGACACGCCAAGCCACGGGCTTGCCATCCTCGCCCAGCTCAACGCCCTGGAAGGCCATGCAGTGCGTCATGCCACACTCGCGGTCATCGATCATCTCGGCCTTGGTCTGGGAGAGGTCGACGCCAAAGGTGCCGTCGAGGTCCATGCCATCGAGCGCGAGCACGCCGGAGAAGTCCTCGTCCTTGCGCATGAGGTTCTTGTTGACGGCGCACATCATGAAGGCGGGGACGCCAGCCTTGAGCGACTCGACGGCAGCGTTCTCGAGATCCTCCATCGGCATGTTGAGGAAGCGGAGGCGCTGGCCGCCGATGACCGGATCGAAGTAGCGGATGCCATAGGCGTGCTCGTAGGGACGGGTCTCGCCCGGGAAGTTGACGAGCTCGACGTACTGCGAGAGGTCAAGCTTCACGTAGCGCTCGACAAACTCGACCGGGGTGATGCCGGCGTCGCGCAGGACGCGTCGCGGCTCACCGCCGTTGGCGGAGACGACATCCTCGACCTTGGAGGCGTCGACGTCGGCACCCTCGCCCACCTCAATCGCGAGATCGAAGGTCACGGGCGGCTCGCCCAGGCAGCAACAAAGGATCTGGTGGAACTCGGGCAGCATCTCCTGCTTCTTGGCGCGAAGCTCCTCGACACCGGCGCCATCCGCCGCCATCTTGCGCAGGATCGTGGCATCCTTGCGAAGGAGGGTCGTGAGCAGGGCGTTCATCTGCGCGGTGTCCTTGTTGCAGGCGGTGTCCGGCATGAGGGCCTTGGGGATGGCACCCCACTTCTTCACGATGTTGCAGCAGAAGACGAACTGGCCACCGTCATCGACCGGGGTGAGCATGAGCTGGGTGACCTCGCGGTCGTTCCAAGGCTGGTCCGCGGTGTCGATCATGTACTCGAGACGGGAGTTGCAACGCTCGAGCTTGTCATAGAACTGCACGTAGTTCTGGGAGAACTCAAAGTCATCGATATCGAGGTTGGCGAGGACCTTGGAGCGCAGGACGTTGAGCGTCGAGAACATCCAGCAGCGGCCCGAGTGACGCTGGCCGGTCACGGTCTTGGCGGCCTTGAGCGACACGCCAAAGGTGTCCTGGTAGTTGCGCGCCTGCCTGCGGTCGACGCTGGCCTCGACCACGCCGAGCGCGGTAACGGAGTTGCGCGCCACGCGGTTGGCACGCACGCTCGCGAAATTATTCGTGAGTTCGTTGACGGTAGAGAAGTCGAGCTCCTCGGTTCCCATGCATCCTCCCTTGTATGAAGACGCCGCACGATGCGAACGCCCCTGCCCTTTATCGGTTGACTAGCATAGCGCTTGCACACGTGAGGCGTTTATTGCCGTATGATGGTGAGCGTTGCGAACAACCTCTAAGGAAAGGCGACCATCCATGCTTCTTCGTCAGATGCTCGACATCTATGACCTCATCGACAAGCCCCAGGCCTCCGGTGAGGAGTGCGCCGCGCTCATCCGCAGCCACGGCATCACCGAGGTGACCGTCGAGCGCGTCAGCGGCGACCGTGGTGGCACTGACTGCATCAAGATCCTCATCCCCGGTTCCAACGGCAAGTCCTGCGGCGGCACCGCCCCCACGCTCGGCATCGTCGGCCGCCTCGGCGGCCTGGGCGCCCGTCCCGAGATGATTGGCGCCGTGTCCGACGGCGACGGTGCCGTCGCCGCCCTCACCGCCGCCCTCAAGCTCGCCGAGATGCACGAGAACGGCGACGTCCTCGAGGGCGACGTCATCGTTGCCACCCACATCTGCCCGGACGCCCCGACGCTCCCGCACGAGCCGGTTCCCTTCATGGACTCCCCGATCGACATGGCGACCATGAACCGCATGGAGGTCGACGAGCGCATGGACGCCATCATCTCCATCGACACCACCAAGGGCAACCGCATCATCAACCTCAACGGCATCGCCATCTCGCCGACGGTCATGCAGGGCTACATCCTGTCCGTCTCCAACGACCTCATGGACGTCATGACGCGCGTTACCGGCAAGATGCCCGAGGTCTTCGCCCTCTCCCAGCAGGACATCACGCCCTACGGCAATGACCTCTACCACCTGAACAGCATCCTGCAGCCCGCCACCGCCACCAGCGCCCCCGTCGTGGGCGTGGCCATCGCGACCGAGCAGATGGTCGCTGGCTGCGCCACCGGCGCCACCCACGGCACCGACGTGGAGGAGGCCGCCCGCTTCGCCGTCGAGGTCGCCAAGGTCTTTGGCCCCGGCGCCTGCAAGTTCTATGACGAGGAGCAGTTCGACCGTCTCCAGAAGCTCTACGGCGATATGAGCCACTTCCAGACCCCCGGCAAGTCCGAGTAGTCAGGCATACGCATCACTTGGCCCGTCGACCCAGCGTCGGCGGGCCTTTCCATGTGCCGAGCCCGAATCTATCTCGGCAATCACTCTCTTGGAGGCATCATGGCACGTCATACGCGTATCGCAGGTATCACGGTGGGCCAGAGTCCCCGCACGGACATGACCTGTGACCTCGTCCAGCGTCTTGCGGACAACCTCGAGCTCGTCGAGTACGGCGCGCTTGACCGCATGACACTCGAGCAGGTCGAGAGCGAGCTTAAGCCCGAACCCGGCGAGGAGGTCCTCGTCTCGCGCATGAGCGACGGTCGCCAGGCCACCTTCTCGGGAGACAAGGTCGTCCCCCTCGTCCAGGCAAAGATCGATCAGGCCGAGGCGGACGGCTGCCGCGCCATTATCGTGCTCTGCACCGGTTCCTTCCCGGAGCTCCGTCACACGGTTCCCCTCATCTTCCCGCAGCCTCTCCTGCACTCGAACGCCCGCGCGCTCGCCGGCGGTCGCCGCGTCGCCGTCATGGTGCCCGATCCGTCGCAGATCGAGCAGGCGCGTGAGTGGTGGAGCATGAGCGGCGTCGAGGTCGACATCGTCTCCGCAAGCCCCTATCAGGGCATCGACGGCGTCACGCGCGCCGCGGCCACGCTCAAGGGCGCAGACGACGCGTTCCTCTGCCTCGACTGCATGGGCTTCACGCTCGCCATGCGCGACGCGGCGCGCCGTGCGAGCGGCCTCGACGTGCTGCTTCCCCGCACGCTCGTCGCGAGCGTGGTGTCCGAGCTGCTGGGCTAGGAGATCAAGCGACTCTCCACGCCGCTCTTTCCGGCATCGAGTGCTACGGTCGCGAGCGAATCTGTTGTGGCAGCCGTATCCGCGTTGCGAGTGAAGACCGTCTCGATGACCATCGGGAGATTTGCGCCGGCAACGACGCGCACGTCCGGCATCATGGCGGACGCCGTCATCGACTGGTAGTACGGCGTGCCGCCGATAAGATCGCACATGACGAGGACGCCGTCGGTATGCTCGCGCATAGTGGCGATGGCGGCGCTGATGAGGTGCGGATACTCGCCGGCACGCCTCACGTCAAACGGCACGACGTCAAAGTTCTCCTGGGGACCGGCGAAGAGGTCAAGGGCGTTCGCGAGACCAGGCGCGAACTCTCCGTGACCAGTGAGGACGAATCCAACCATGAAGAACCTCCTGCGGGGCAGCACGTGCCTGACGGGCGATTAGTTCGTCCCATCAAAGCACGCAACGCGCCCCGCAGGAGGTTTCGTTACGCACTGTTTCCAGAAGCGGCACACGCGTGTTATCACAGCCACATTGATACGGGTGCTGCCAGCGAGGCAGCAGTCAGTCTCCAGGCTGCCGTCCGCATCCGCGCCGCTACCCGCGTCCGCACCGCCGCTGCCGCCCGCGTCCGCACCGCCGCTGCCGCCCGCGTCCGCGCTACCGCGCCGCCGCTAATACTCGATCGGGGCTCCCACGGACTCGCCCGCGAGGAACGTCTCGCACAGGTTGAGCTCGTGGTCAAAGACCACGAAATCCGCGTCGCGGCCAGGCTTGATCGAACCGCAGACGTCATCGATGCGCGCGGAGCGAGCCGGGACCTCCGTCGCCATGCGAATCGCCTCGTCAGCGCTCGCAAGGCCCCAATCCACGATGTTCTTCACGCCCTTGGCGAGCGTGAGCACAGAACCGGCGATGTTGCCCCTCGTGCCGTCCTCATTACGCAGGTAACACAGGCCATCGGCGAGGACGACAGGCATGCCGCCGCTCATATAGTTGCCCTCGGGAAGGCCACCGCAGCCCAAGCAATCCGTGATAAGCACCGTATGCTGCCAGCCCTTGGCGCGAAGCAGGGACTCGATTGCGGCAGTGCGCACGTGCTTGCCATCGCAGATGATCTCCGCATAGGTCTCAGGCGTCGACATGGCGCAGCCCACCACGCCCGGATCGCGATGGTGAAGGCCGCGCTGGCCGTTGTAGGTGTGGACGAAGCAGGTCGCACCAGCGTTCACGGCAGCAAGGGCCTCGTAGTAGGTGGCGTCCGTGTGGCCGATGCAGGTCACGACGCCCTCGGCATCGAGCGCAGCGATGTAGTCGACGGAACCGTCCCTCTCGGGAGCGAGCGCGCTCTTGCGGATCATGCCACCGGCGCGCTCCTGCCAGCCACAGAAGACCTCATAGCTGGGATCGACGAGAAAAGCCGGATTCTGGGCACCCACGTGCTTCATCGTGAAGAACGGGCCCTCGAGGTAGATACCCTGCATGTGGGCACGGCCAGAGCCAGGTTGGCAAGACTTAGCGGCCTCGGCAATCGCCGCACAGCACTCGCCGATATGCTCGACGCCATCGGTAAAGGTGGTGGGCAGCCAACTCGTCGTGCCAAACTTCGCGAGGTTCTCGCTCGCCTCGACCATGCCCTCGGCATCGACGTCAATAGTGGCGTGGCCGAAGAAACCGTGGATGTGCGTGTCGACCATGCCGGGAGCGATCCACCTACCCGTGAAGTCACGAATCTCGACGCCCTCGGGAGCAGCAGGGGTCCACGTGCCAAACTTGCCGTCAACGACCTTGAGGTAACCGCCCAGGGCAACTCCACCGGGCAGGAAGAACTTGTCAGCTTTGATAAGATACGAAGCCATTGCAATCCCTTCTCACGCGGAAACGCGCAGAGCAGAGCTATGGATAAACGATATTTGGCAGCCGTTCAACGATGAGGGATTAAGTTGTTGTTCACGCCTGTCATATACTTAGTATAGTAATTCACTAGCACGGCTTTTATCCTATTTTCCCGGCAAACGGCAGCCTTTTGCGACAGGCTGGGCCCCACGGCAGGTGAGACATGCGTACACCCAAGTACGAGCTCATCAAGGAAGACCTCCGCAAGGAGATTGAGAGCAAAAAGTTCGAGAACGGCCAACGCTTCTACAGCGAGTCCGAGCTCATCGAACGCTACGGCGTGAGCTCTATCACCATCGTCCGTGCCATCCGCGAACTCGTGAACATGGGCTACCTCGTGCGCAGCCAGGGCAAGGGCACGTTCGTCTCGCGCACGCGCAAGCGTCGCCTCGTCGAGCTCACGGACATGGAGCCGTGGAAGGGTTACACCGAGCGAGAGACCGTCGAGGTCCTGTCATTCGAGCGCGGCGGTGACCCGGAGGTCCGCCGTTCCATGCGCCTCGGTCCCACGGAGGGCTACCAGCGCATCATGCGCATCCGTAGCTGCGAGGGAATCCCCATCGTCTATCAGCGCAGCTACATCGCGAGCCGCCTCATCAAGGAGAATGCGGAACCGCAGGAGTATTCCTCCATTTACCGCAAGGTCCGCGAGGACTTCGGCATCTCGCTCAATGACGAGGCCGCGGTCGAGGTGGATGACATCATCTTCCCCGCACCGCTCGAGGTGGCAGAGGCGCTCAAGCTCGAGGGTGACACGCCCGTCGTTCGCGAGCACAAGATCACGACGCTCGCCACGGGCGAGGTTGTCGAGGACGCGCTCTCCTATGTGCGCTGGGATTACTTCAAGCTGAAGTTCTCCTCGCTCGATCGCTCTGGCGCCCGTAGCGTGCTCGACTAGGGCGCCCCTCGCCCCTGCACCCGAGCCCACGGCCGCGCCCGCGCCCGCGCCCGCGCCCGCGAACCATCGCGCGCGTCCACCGAAGCGTTGGCGTAGGCCCCGTCCAAAGTGGTTACAACTAAACCAGCTGCCAATTGACGGCCAACCAACGGACATGCCGCTCGCGCGGCAGAAGGGACAACCCATGCTCAACGGAATCCCCAAGAACGTCTCACCCGACCTGTTGAAGGTCCTGATGGAGATGGGCCACGGCGACGAGATCGTCCTGTCGGACGGTAACTATCCCGCCACCTCGAGCGGCAACCTGCTCGTCCGCTGCATCGGCCTCGGCGTACCCGAGCTGCTCGACTCCATCCTCACGCTCATGCCGCTCGATGATTACGTCGAGTCTCCCGTCGCGATGATGGAATCGCCCACTCCGAAGGAGCCTCCCATTTGGGCCACCTACCGCGAGATCATCAAGAAGCACGCCGGTGACGTGAAGATCTCCCACATGGAGCATGACGCCTTCATCGAGCGCGCCCGCAAGACCTACGCCATCGTGGCCACCTCTGAGGAGGCTACCTACGCGAACATCCTTCTCCGCAAGGGCGTCGTTAAGTAGACGGCTAAGATAGTGCCTTCGCCATCCAAGCCGGAATTCAAGCTTGGCGGGGCTCTGGCGCATTTTCACACACGATTTGACGCAGAACGGGAAGGCAAGTCCAGTCGCTTGCCTTCCCGTTTCAGTTAACTGATGAATCATACCGCATGCCGACGCAAGCGCAATGATCTCATGCTTCCAACTTATAATATCAAGTATATGTTTACTCCCCCCAGCGAACGGAGACACTATGGGACTGTTCGACCGCTTCAAGAAGACCGAGGACAAGCCGGTCAGCAACGTCACCGAGATTCTCGCTCCCGTCGACGGTGAGCTCGTCCAGCTTTCCGAGACTAACGAGCCCGTCTTTGGAAGCGAGATGATGGGCAAGGGCTGTGCCATCAATCCCACGAGCTCGACCGTCATCTCCCCCATCTCCGGCAAGGTCTCCGTCGTCATGCCACACGCCGTGGGCATCATCGCCGATAACGGCGTTGAGGTCATGGTTCACGTGGGCATCGATACCGTCGAGATGAAGGGCGATGGCTTCGAAGTCAAGGTTGCCCAGGGCGACTCCGTCACCTGCGGTCAGGAGCTCCTCACCTTCTCGCGCGAGAAGGTCGCCGAGGCGGGCCACCCTGACACCACCTTCGTCATCATCACCAACACCGCCGAGTGCGCCGAGGTCGCCCCCGTCGCCAACTGCACCGTCAAGGTTGGCGATGTCGTGGTGAGCGTCACGAAGTAGCTTCCGCGATTCTGCGGGCGTGCTCCCGCGCAAAGCACGTTGGCTCGTACAGAGGATCCGTCGGCTCGATGCCGGCGGGCCCTCGTTTTGTGTCTAGAGAGGCGGATTGTCGGCAACGGTCTGCCGGTTGTGGTGGGGCCGCATCCTCGCGCGGTTGTGACACGACACGCCACTCGCGCGGCAACCATGCGCCCGAGCCGCAGCACCAGGTGCGCAAACATCACTTGACCGCAGCGTGCACGCACAAGAAAAGGGCCGTTCCCCGCGGAGTGGGAACGGCCCTTCATGCTGTTACTTCAGCCTTCCGGCTTCAGGTACCAGTCTTAGATGAGCTTCTGGAGCTCGTCGCAGACGGCCT
Organism: Parolsenella sp. LCP21S3_E11; assembly: GCF_052118165.1. Lineage (NCBI taxonomy): Bacteria > Bacillati > Actinomycetota > Coriobacteriia > Coriobacteriales > Atopobiaceae > Parolsenella > Parolsenella sp. LCP21S3_E11. The sequence continues at coordinate 108,817 of NZ_JBQKHS010000003.1, forward strand.
GGACCTGCGTGCCGATGATGACCTGAGCGGACTCCTTGGAAGGAATCATGACGCCCACGGCACCGGCCTTCTTGCAGGCGGCCTCGTCGACCTTGGCGGAGTCAGCGACCTCGAAGCGGAGGCGCGTGGCGCAGAAGTCAACGTTCTTGACGTTCTCCTTGCCGCCCACGGCAGCCAGGACACCAGCGGCGATGGCAGCGAACTTATCGTCGCCAGAGGTAGCGGAAGCAACGCTGGCCTCATCCTCGGAAACATCCTCGCGGCCAGGGGTCTTGAGGTCGAACTTCGTGATAGCGAAGTAGAAGACCGCATAGAAGACCACGAAGGCGGCGATGCCCAGCGGGATGATCATCCAGTTGTTGGAAGCGGCGGGCAGGCTCGCGGAGAAGAGCAGGTCAGTCGCACCAGCGGAGAAGCAGAAGCCCGCACGGAAGTTCACGTAGTAGACGACGATCGTGAAGATGCCGTACAGGGCGGCGTACACGACATAGAGCGGGAAGCAGAGGAACATGAAGCCGAACTCGAACGGCTCGGTGACGCCGCAGACAAAGGCGCAGATGGCGGCGGAGAGGACCAGACCGATGGCGGCCTTCTTGTCCTTGGCGGTCTTGACCATGGCGAGGGCAGCGCCCGGGATGCCGAACATCATGCAGGGGAAGAAGCCGGACATGTACATGCCGACGCTCCAGTTGGCGCCGTTCTGGCCCATGACGTCGCCGGCCCAGAAGTGGGACAGGTCGCCGAGGCCGATGGTGTCGAACCAGAAGACGTTGTTGAGGGCGTGGTGCAGGCCGGTCGGGATGAGGAGGCGGTTCAGGAAGGCGTAGATGCCAGCGCCGATGCCACCCATAGCGGCGACGCCGTTGCCAAGCGCGACGAGGCCGTCAAAGATGATGGGCCACACGAAGAGCAGGACAACAGAGGTGAGGATGGAGACGAGCGCGGTCATGATGGCGACGCAGCGCTTGCCGGAGAAGAAGGCCAGCCAATCCGGGAGACGGGTGTCCTTGAACTTGTTGTACATGGTGCCACCGATGACGGCGGAGAGGATGCCGATGAAGCAGTTGCCAGCGATCTTGGAGAAGGCGATGCCCTCGGCGGTGAGGAGCCAGGCAGCCTGAGCGTCGGCGTCCATGCCGCGAACGGTACCGACGACAGCCGGGTTGAGGAGCTGCTGGATCATCAGGAAGGCAACGAGGCCAGCGAGGCCAGCGGTGCCGTCGTGATCGTCGGCAAGGCCAACGGCAGCGCCGATGGCGAAGAGCCAGGCCATGTTGTCGATAAGAGCGCCGCCCGCCTTGACGAGCAGGAAACCAACGGTGTAGGCCGCACCAGCGGTCTCAGCGCCAGGAACGCCCATGACGCCGGGGGCGAGCAGATAGCCAACGCCCATGAGGATGCCAGCGACGGGTAGCGCCGCGACGGGAAGCATCAGCGCTTTGCCGAGCTTCTGGAGATACTTCATCATTCGGTATCCCTCCTATCTTTCATTTGTACTGCTTTCCAAACAATACGTACGCGTCCCGCGGATTCATCAGTTGGGCCTCCGCGAGCCAACCAGAAGCGGAGACGAACAGGAGCAGTGGGAGTCCCTCTCTTCCTCCAACTCCGTATATTAAGCTATCACAGAATTTCCAAATTGCCCGTTTCCGTTCCCGAACGGTATCTTTTTATTAGCTGAGTGGTAATCGTTTGGTTGCACTCAATTAGGGCGATATCAGGCTGTGAGTTACCGATTATGCATATGTTTACCTGCTTCTTTGTAGTTGTCAGATAATACTCTCGCATTATTTGGGCGCAGCCGCCAACGAATCGCCCGAGCTTCCTCCGTAGCACCTCACTTGACATATCAAGCTGGGGACGTGAGAAAAAACCTGCAAAAGGGACAGTCCCTTTTGCAGGTCTTGCAGGTCAGTGGGTGCCGAGTTGACAAAGGGACAGTCCCTTTGTCAACTTTCGGCTACTCGGTGAAGGGGAAGCCGCCGGAGGCGAGGGCCTTGACGGCGTCGGCGACGGCGAAGTCCTCGCAGGCGCCAATGTGCCAACGCGCGGCAGCGGCGGCCTCGGGCGTGGCATTCGCCACGGCAACGGAGTTCTCCACCGCACGCAGCATCGAGAGGTCATTCTCCGCGTCACCGAAGACGAAGACGTCCTGTGACGCCACGCCCAGGTAATCCGCGAGCCAAAGCACCGCGGTTCCCTTGTTCCAACCCGCAGGCATGATGTTAACGAAGCCTCGTTGCGGCACGTCGAAGTCAAGCTCCGGAATCTCCCTCGTGAGAAAATCCGCGAGCTCGCGCGTAGCCGCGTCGTCGCCCGCGACGAAGGCGTTCGCCTTGACCACGTCATGCGCGGGCAAGGGCTCAAAGACGCCGCACGCCCCATAGCGCGGGAACGCGACCTTAAGGTCCTCCATATCACCCGCGACGACCTTCGGGGCAGCACCATCAAACCAGACGAGACCCGCACGCGGCACCTCGGCGGTGAGGACAGCCATGCGCGCGACCAGCTCGGCGGGGATATGGCGCTCGAGCACGAGCTCGCCACCATAGCTCACCTGCAGGCCGTTCGTGGCGATGTTCGTCTGGTAGCAGGGCTCGTCCCCGTCAAACAGGATGCTAATCCAATCGCGGCCGCGCCCGCTGCAGGGGCCCACGGCACAGCCCGCCTCAACAGCGGCCCTAAACGCCTCGCGCACGCGGGCGGGCACCACGGTATCGCCAAAGGGCATGATCGTGCGGTCGATATCTGCAAGAATGAGCCTCATTCAACTACCCCCTCAAAGAAAGGGCCGGCGCATTCCACTCCCTGGAACGCACCGGCCATACGGTCCTATTGACGCACGAGCCTAGAGGCTCTCGATGACCTTGACCACCTGGTCGACGTACTGCTCGCAGATGGCGAGCGTCGCGGCTTCGACCATGACGCGCACCATCGGCTCGGTGCCACTCGCACGAACCAGCGCGCGACCCTCGCCCTCGAGGGCGGTCTCGACACCGGCAACGGCAGCCTTGACGCGCTCGTCCGCCATAACGGCATTCTTGTCCGCAACGACGACGTTCTTGAGAAGCTGCGGATAGATCTTGACGGGCTCCGTGAGCTCGGAGAGGGTCTTCTTGGAGCCAAGCATAGCCTCGAGAATGCGCAGGCTCGTGTTGATGCCGTCGCCCGTAGCGCTGTACTTGGAGAAGATGACGTGGCCGCTCTGCTCGCCGCCGAGGGAGTAGCCGTGCTCGCTCATGCAGGCGGAAACGTACTTGTCGCCCACGGCAGTCTGCTCGTAGGAAATGCCCGCGCGCTCGAAAGCCTTGTAGAGGCCGAGGTTGCTCATGACCGTGGTGACGACGGTGTTATCCGCAAGCTGGCCCTTCTTGGCCATGTAGGTGCCACAGGCGTACATGATGAGGTCGCCGTCGACGACGTTGCCGTGCTCGTCGACCGCGATGCAACGGTCCGCGTCGCCATCATAGGCGAAGCCCACGTCGAGGCCCTTCTCGGCAACGAGGTTCTGAAGCTGCTCGATGTGAGTCGAGCCACAGCCACGGTTGATGTTAAAGCCGTTGGGCTCGTTGGAGACGACGTAGGTCTTGGCGCCCAGGGCATCGAACACACCCTTGGCGATGGGCGTGGAGGCGCCGTTCGCGCAGTCAAGGCCAACGCGCAGACCGTGCAGGGAGAAGCTGGCGGAGCTGATGAGGAAGCCGATGTAGCGGTTGCGGCCCTCGACGTAGTCGATCGTGCGGCCGATGTCCTCGCCAGTGGCAAGAGGCACCTCGGTCCTGCCGTCGATGTAGTCCTCGACCATCTCGAGGACCTCGGGCTCCATCTTGTAGCCACCGGAGTTGATGAGCTTGATGCCGTTGTCCGTATAGGGATTGTGGCTGGCGGTGATCATGATGCCGCAGTCGAAATCCTCGCTACGAACGACGTAGCTCACGGAAGGCGTGGTGGTGACGTGGAGGAGGTAGGCGTCCGCGCCAGAAGCGACGAGGCCAGCGCCAAGCGCATACTCGAACATGTAGCTGGAACGACGCGTGTCCTTGCCGATAACGACCTTGGCCTTGCGGCCCTCGCGCAGGCCATAGTACCAACCGACGAAACGGCCGATGGCAAAGGCATGGTCAACGGTAAGGCCCTCGTTAGCACGGCCACGGAAGCCGTCAGTGCCAAAGTACTTCATAGTCTGTTCTCCCAAGATCTTGGCGGGATACCCCTTGCGGCTAGCATCCCGGTCGTCGTGAGAATTGCCCTCTTATTATGCAACACGGCGGATAGCTCAACGCAGCTGGCGGGATGGTCTCTAGCTCGTCTCCATCCCTTTTTCCGGATGCGTCTCCAATGCCTTCCTCGGCTTTATTTGGCTTGTCCTCATCACACGACAGACCGCGGCGCCATGTCGGCGCTACACTTCAAATACCGGACCATAATCAAGGAGGAAGCATGCCCGCCATATCCCAGGATCTCGCCGCGCTCGACAAGCTCCAGCGCCACCTCTTCGCCCATCGCCACGCCCAGACCTCGATCGCCTTCGCCGGCGAGACGAGCGACCCCGCCAACGCCACCGCCGCCCGCGCGGAGGCCATGGCCACGCTCGAGGAAGAGGCCCACGACTACCTCTGCTGCGCCACGACCGGCGAGCTCCTCGAGCGCCTCCAGCAAGCCGCCGTCGCCGGCGAGCTCGACGAGACGCGCGCCACCGAGGTCCGCGTCCTCTCCCGCGACCGCGCAGACGCCGTTGACGTGCCGGCAGATGTCGCCGCGGACTTCGCGCGTCTCGCAAGCGAGGCCCAAGCGGTCTGGACCCGTGCCAAGGTCGCGAACGACTGGGACTCCTTCGCCCCCTACCTCGACCGACTCGTTGCCGCCAGGCGCGAGATGGCGCTCATGCGCGCGCCCGAGAAGGACCCGTACGAGACCCTCCTCGACGAATATGAGCACGGTAGCTCGCACGCGTTCTATGACGCCTTCTTCTCCGAGGTGAAGGACTGTGTCATTCCGCTCGTCGCCGAGATTCGCAAACGCGGGTGGCAGCCCAGCCGCGCCTGTGTCGAGGGACACTTCGACCACGACACGCAGATGGAGCTCTCTCGCGACCTTCTCCGCATTGAGGGGCTCGACCTCGACTCGATGACCTTCGCCGAGACCGAGCACCCCTTTAGCGACTCCGTCTCCAGCCGTCACACCTTCATCGCGACGCACGTCTACGAGAACGACGTCATGAGCAACGTCTTCTCGATGCTGCACGAGGGCGGTCACGCCATGTACGAGCAGAACATCGATGTCGCGTATGACCACGGCATCCTCAACGGAGGCATCTCGAGCGGCGTCCACGAAAGCCAGAGCCGTTTCTTCGAGAACTACGTCGGCAGGAGCGAGGCCTTCGCGCCCGTATTGCTCGAGGCGCTAAGGAAGCACTTCCCCGGTCGCTTCGACGACGTCACGCCGCATGAGCTTTACCTCGCCGTCAACCGTGCCGAGCCGAGTCTCGTCCGCACGGAGGCGGATGAGCTCACCTATTCGCTCCACATCGTGATTCGCTACGAGATCGAACAGCTCCTCATCGCCGGCGAAGCCACCGCGGCGGATGTCCCTGCCCTCTGGAACGAGCGTTACCGCAGCTATCTTGGCATCGACGTGCCCACCGACACCCTCGGCTGCCTCCAGGACATCCATTGGTCCTGCGGAGACTTCGGCTACTTCCCCACCTATGCGCTGGGCGGAGCCTATGGCGCGCAGCTACTCGACGCCATGCGTGCAGACGGCATCGATTTTGAGGGCAACGTTGGCGCCGGCGACCTCGCCCCGATTCGCGATTGGCTGCGCGAGCGTATCTGGCGCCACGGACGCGCCATCGAACCCATGCCACTTATCGAGGCTGCATGCGGCGGCAAATTCGACGCCTCCCACTACACTCGCTACCTCACGGAGAAGTTCTCCGGCATCTACAACCTGTAGGGAGGCACGGATGCGAGCACTCATCCAGCGCGTGAGGCACGCGAGCGTCACCGTCGACGGCGAGGTCACGGGCAGCTGCGGAAAGGGCCTGCTCGTGCTCCTCGGCGTCGGACACGAGGACGACGAGGCCCTGGCGAAGAAGCTCTGGAACAAGATCTTGGGCCTGCGCATCTTCGAGGACGAGAACGGAAAGACCAATCTCTCGCTAGCTGATGTGGCAGGCGAGGCGCTCGTCGTGAGCCAGTTCACGCTCTATGCGAATTGCCGTCGTGGGCGCAGGCCGTCGTTCACCGACGCGGCCGCGCCCGCGCAGGCCAATGCCATCTATGAGCGCTTTTGCGAACTCGCAGAGGCAGACCTTGGCACCGAGCACGTCGGGCGCGGCATCTTCGGCTCGATGATGGAGGTCTCCCTCGTCAACGACGGCCCCTTCACCATCTGGCTCGACACCGCTGAGCTGTAGGCGTCCAACCGCACCGGGCATCGCGTGGGAGAGGTTGCGGGCGGCACATCGATTGGCACAGATAAACGCGAGTCGAAGCGAGACCCCGTCGGCCCGGCGGCGCCTCAACAAGGAAGCGGGCGCCGTGCCCGTCGCCCACGAGTTCTTTGCGCAGCAAAGCTGTCTGAGTGGGAGACGGGCACGGCGCCCGCCGCGCTATAACGTTAGATTCGCCAGCTACTCGGCCGCAGGGACACCGCCTTCGGACGAGCCGCCGCTGCGGTGACGACGGCGACGACGCTTCTTGGGAGCATCCCCGGACTGCTGGGGCTCGTCGGCCTGTCCGCCACGCTGCTTGCCCTCACGCTGCTGGGAGTCCCCGGACTGGCCAGCCTGCTGCTTGCGCACGCGCTTCTGGCGCGGCTGCTGCGAGCCAGCTTCGGCCGCGGCGGCGCCACCCTTGTCGCCGGGACGGCGGCGACGGCGCTTGGGGGCGGCATTACCCTGCTCGACAGCATCCTGGTGTTGCGGCTTCTGCTCGCGCGGCTGCTGCTGGGCCTCGTTGGAAGCCGCAGCCTCGCCCTCGGCATGGTGACGACGTCGACGAGACCTGCGGCCCTCGCCCGGGGCGCTCTGCTTGGCCTCGTTCATGTTGCCCTGACCCGGAAGCTTCTCGGCGGCATCGCCGGAAATCTCGACGGTCTTGCGACGACGACGCTTACGCGTGCTCGTCTCGGCAGGCTGCTCAGACGTGGCGGGCGCCTGCTGCGATGCACCAGAGCCGGATCCACCCTTGTTGCCACCCTTGTTACGGCGGCGACGGCCGCGCTCCTCCGTCACGAAGAGGTCATCCTCGGAGAAGGTCTGGTCAGGCAGGAGGCCGTTCTTGCGATCAAGCTCCTCAAGCGCGGCACGGACCTCGGGGCTCGCCAGGCGGTCCATGGTCGAACGAACGACCGTGTCAGGACGACAGGGACAGCCAAGCTCCTCGCTCTTCTTGCGCGCGGCATCCGACGTCTCCATCTCGGCAAGCGGGATGCGGATCTGCTTGCCGTTCTCGAGGCGAAGGGCCAGCTGCTCCTTCGGGGTGTCATACTCGATGATCTTGGCGGTACCGAGCGGGGTCTGGATGACGGCGTTCTTCTTAGGCGCGCGCTGCTTGAAGTCACGGTACGCCTCGAACTCGTAGCGCAGGCAGCACATGAGGCGGCCGCAGGCACCAGAGATCTTGTTCGAGTTCAGAGGAAGGTCCTGCTCCTTGGCCATGCGAATCGAGACGGGCTCGAAACCGCTGCCAAAGCGTGCGCAGCACAGCTCCTGGCCACAGTGGCCAAAGCCGCCCACGAGCGCCGCCTCCTCACGCACGCCCACCTGACGCATGTCAACACGCTCATGGAGCTCACGCGAAAGATCGCGCACGAGCTGGCGAAAGTCGATTCGCTCATCCGCGGAGAAGTAGCAGACGACCTTCTCTCCGCCAAAGATGTACTCGACGCCCACGGGCTTCATGTCGAGACCGCTCTTGGAGACGAGCCTACGGAAGGTGGGCATAGCCGCGTCGCCACGCGCCGAAAGCTCGTCGACGCGAACGAAATCCTCCTCCCCCGCAATACGAACGACGGGCTTCAGGGCTGCGCCGTCGGTCTTGCGGTTGAGCTCCGACTCGTCTATCTCCATCGGATCGCCCGTGGCGAGGCCCATCTCGGTGCCGCGCTCGGTCGAGCAGATGACGTGATCGCCCTCGACCGCGCCGGTCTCGCGGGGATCGAACCAAAGGTCGCGCGTGGCATAAGCGAATTTCACCGGAATGACGGTGGGCATAGTGCCTCCTTGCAAGAGCACAGCATGACTTCAAGAGCCAGCTGGGGGGATACGTTGTGGGCGAGGTCACTTTCCGCGTGGCTCACGGCATCGAGGGCGCGAAGGGCCCCCGCAACATCGGTGCGGGCGGAGAGACGCGAGACGACGTCCTCGCAGTCGACGTTCACGATGGGGGCGCCCACACCGCTCACGCGCATGAGGACATCCCGCAAAAGCGAGTCGGCTGCTGCTAGAAGTTCAATGATACCCGAACGCTCGCGGGCGGTAAGCTCGCGCTTGTTACGCTGCTCCACAAGCTTCTGGGCTTTCGAGGAAAGGTAGTCTGCGCTCTCCTCGGCGGCACGCTCCTGATCCGCGCGGACATCATCGAGTGGGACTTTGGCCGCGACGGCAAGATCGCGAGCGGCACAGAGCACGTCCCACAAGTCATCCGCGGCAAGGGCATCGAGCGTGCGGACCATGAGCCTACGAGCCTCACGACGCGCCGGGGAGCGAAGATAGTCACAGGCGCGTTCGGGCGTGCCCGTCACGGCAAGCGCAATCCTTGCAGTGGGGTCGTTCTCGGCCACACCGCAGGTAAGGGCGACGCGACGAGCCGCTTCGGCGGGATCGCTCACGCGGAAGGGCACGAGCTGGCAGCGAGACGAAATCGTGGGCAGCACGGCATCAGCCGTACGCGCCATGAGAATGAAGACCACTCCCTCTGGCGGCTCCTCGATGGTCTTGAGCAGGGCATTCGCCGAAGCCTCGCGCAGCGTGTCGACACGGTCGAGAATGTAGACCTTCGCGTTAGCGCGCACCGGGGAGAGCGAGACGTCCGCGATGAGCTGGCGCACCTGCTCGACGACGTAGCCGCTCGCGCCCTCGGGCGAGAGCCAGTGGACGTCCGGATGCGTGCGATGCGCCACGCGGATGCATTCGTCGCACGAGTCGCAACCGCCCTTGGGGCAGACGAGGCACTCCGCGAGCGCCATGGCCGCCTCCTGCTGGCCGGAGCCCGGAGCCCCCAGGAAGAGGTAGGCATGGCCCACGCGATGCTCGAGCACGGCTGCGGCAAAGAAGTCGCACACGCGAGGCTGGCCCTCGACGCGCGAGAACGCGGCGGGGATGTCCTTGCCAGCGTCATTAGCCATGATTGCTCTCCTGAGCCGCGACGCCCTCAAACAGGCCTGGCAAGGCAGCCGCCAGGGTTTCCTCGAGGCGCGCATATACCTCGTCGGGCGCGCCATCCGCATCGACGAGTCGCACACGTGCCGGCTCTGCTTCCGCAAGCTGGCGATAGTCCTCGCGCACACGACGCTGGAAAGCGAGGCCCTCTGCCTCCATGCGATCATGCTCGCCCCGCGCACCCGCGCGCTCGAACGCTCGCCCTGGATCCATGTCGAGGACGAGCGTCACATCAGGATGGACGCCACAACAGCCGAGCTCGTTCGCGCGGCGCACGAGGGCACCATCGAAGCCGCGGCCGCCGGCCTGGTAGGCATGGGTCGAGTCATAGAAGCGGTCGCACACCACGACGGCACCACGCGCGAGCGCAGGCTCGATCACCTCGCGCACGAGCTGGGCACGCGAAGCCTCGAAGAGCAGTAGCTCGCACTCAGGGGCCATCTCGGAATTGCCGGGGTCAAGCAGAAGGGCACGGATGCTCTCGGAGATCGCGGTACCGCCCGGCTCGCGCAGGCGGACGACCTCGCGGCCACATGCCTCGAGGCGCTCGACGAGGCGCGCCACCTGCGTGGTCTTGCCCGCGCCATCAACACCCTCGAGGGTAACGAATACGCCAGGACGAGCGGTCGCCGTCTCCGCACGCAGCATCTAGATCGCCTGCCTTGCAGCGACAACCTGGTCGATCACCTGGAGAACGCCGCGGTCCTCGTTGCTGGGCGCCACGAGGTTCGCATGGTTCGCCATGCAGGGCTGAGCGTTGGCCATCATGTAGCCAAAGCCAACGGTCTCGAGCATGTCCGCGTCGTTGGGGGCATCGCCAAAGGCGAGCATCTCGTCAAGGCCGACGCCACAGAGCTCGGAGATTCGGCGCATGGCGTTACCCTTGCTCACGCCCTCGGGCATGACATCGAGCCACATGATGCCGCCGCAAGCGAAGGTATAGTCTCCGCCGATAGCCGCGGCGTACTCCGCCTGGCGCTCGGAGGCATCGTTGTTCGGGAAGTAGACCGTGTACTTATCGGCGGGAGCATCGACCTGAGCGAGGTCATTCACATAGACCACGCGCGTGTAGAAGGTTCGGAAGTAGTCCTCGTACGGCTTCGCGTTAGGCTCGACATAGCAAGCATCAACGCCGCAGATGAGACCCACATCGCCCTTCTCATGCGTGATGCGCGCCATACGGCGGTACTCCTCCACCGGAAGATCTGCCTGGTAGATGACCTTGCCATTTCGGCTGATAACGCCACCGTTGTCGCCAATCAGCATGATCTTGTGACCAAGGTGGCCGAGATTGTCCTCGAGAGTATAGAGGGGTCTTCCGCTGGCGGCGGAGAAGAGCGTCCCCACGCTCGCGAGCGCGTCAACGCGCTCCTCGAAACCTTCAGGGAGAACGGAGGCGTTCGTGAGGAGGGACCCGTCCATGTCAGACGCAATGAAGCGAACGTGCTTCAAGCCTTCAGGAACCGGTGTCACCTCGAACATGTAGTTATTCCTTACTAGTCTTCTTGCGCGAGGAGGTCGCGCTCTTGGTCTTCTTTTTGGCGGATGCCTTCTTGGCGGGCGCCTTCTCAGCAGTCGCCTTCTTGGCAGTCGCCTTCTTGAAACTCGCAGCCTTGGTCGTGGTCTTCGCCGCGCCCTTGGCCTCAGTGGTTCGCGCGCCGCGACCACGGGCGGGCGTCTTGCGCTCGTTCGTGGGGCAGTCCATGTTCACGCACTTCTTCCACGGACCGCGCGCCGTCTCGACGATAATCATGGGCGCACCGCACTCGGGGCACGTTTCATCCGTCGCGGTGAGCTTGCCACGAGCCGGGAGCGGATAGCTCGTGCCGCACTCCTCGTAGTTGGTGCAACGGATGAAGCGCTTGCCCGTGCGCTCGCTCTTGTGGGCGATGAGGTCGCCATGGCGGCCGGCCTCGGCACAGGCGCGGCACTCGCCAACCTTGAGGTCAGGCTCGTAGTTGGTGGGGCACTTCGGGTTGATGCAGATCTCATACGCCTTGGCGCGGAAAGGCTTGCACTTGATACGCGGAGCGCCGCACTCGGGACACACGGCACCCTCGCCCTCGATGGCCTCATAGCGAACGCCGGAGGGCAGCGGATAGGTGACTTCGCAGTCCGGCCAGCCCATGCAGCCAACGAAGCTGCCACGGGTCTTGGCGCTCGACTTGATAACGAGGTCCTTGCCGCACTTGGGACAGGAGCCCACGCGGGCATCCGCCGTGACAGCATCGGCAATCGCCTCGCCGAGGTCATCCTTGTGCTCGATAAGCGCGTCGAGCATGCCGGCGAGCAGCGCGCGCGAGTGGTAGACGACCTGATTCTGGGTGTCGGTGCCCTCGGCGACCTTCGTCATGTCCTGCTCGAGCTCACTCGTCATGTCCGGCGTCGTGATGCGCGGAGCGAACTCGTGGAGGGCGTCAATGATGGCCATGCCGAGCTGACTCGGCTCAACCGGATCGTTCTTGAGGTACTTGACCGTATAGAGGCGCTCAATGATGCTCGCGCGCGTCGACTTGGTGCCAAGGCCGCGCTTCTCCATCTCCTGGATGAGCTTGCCCTGGCTGTAACGCGCAGGAGGCTCCGTCTGCTTGGCCTCGAGGTTGATGCCAAAGACGTCGACGGCGTCACCTTCCGAAAGCTCGGGAAGCTGCTCGTCCTTCTTGAGACCAAAAGGATAGATGGCGCGGAAGCCCGGGTCCTTGAGGACATCGCCACTCGCCTGGAAGGGCTCGCCCGCGACGTCAATCGCAAGCTTGGTTCCCTCGATGGTCGCGGGATCAGAGAGCGTTGCGAGGAAACGGCGCGCGATGAGGTTGTAGAGCTTCCACGCGGCAGGCTCGAGCTTGCCGGGGTCAGCCACGCCGGTGGGATAGATGGGTGGGTGGTCCGTGTCAAACTGCTTGCCGCGCGTTGCATGCATCTCAGGCGCCGCCGTGAGTTTGGCCACGTAGGGAGCATACTGCGGAACGCCTGCGAGCATCTTTGCCGTCGCCCTCAGGTCGAGGGACGGCGGATAGACGGTGTTGTCAACACGCGGATACGAGATGAGGCCGTCCATGTAGAGGCTCTCGGCAAGGCGCATGGTACGCGCCGGAGAAAGGCCCTCGGACGCGGCGGCAGCCTGAAGGCTCGTCGTGTTGAACGGCGCGGGCGGACGCTGCGTGCGGCTCTTCTTCGTCACCGAGGTGACGGTACCCGTGGTTGCGTTCTTCACGTGACCGTACGCCTCGGTCGCCTCAGCCTCGACCGAGAAGCGGCCCTTGGCATGGGAGATCTTGAAGCGCTCGTCCTCCGAGGCACCAACGGCAGAAGCCTGGCCGTTGATGACCCAGTAGTCCTCCGGAACGAAGGCGAGGCGCTCGCGCTCGCGCTCGACCACGAGGGCGAGCGTAGGCGTCTGCACGCGGCCAGCGCTGCGGACGTTACCAAAGCCGCCAAAGCGCGCCATCGTGAGATAGCGCGTGAGGGCGGCGCCCCAGATGAGGTCGATGTACTGGCGGGACTCGCCGGCGTCAGCGAGGTTCTGGTCAAGCTCCACGAGGTTGGCGAAGGCGTGCTCGATCTCCGCTCGCGTATAGGCAGAATAGCGAGCGCGCGTCACGGGAACGTCAGGGTTCACCTCGAGCACCTGCGAAAGAGCGTCAGACCCGATGAGCTCTCCCTCGCGGTCGAAGTCCGTGCCGATGACGACGGAATCCGCCTTCTTGGCCAGGTTCTTGAGGGCGCGAATAATGCCCTTCTCCGCCGGAAGCTTCTCGACGGGGGCCCAGACGAGATAGGGCAGGCTCGGGACCTTCCAGCCCTTGATGTCGACGCCATCCTCGAGGAAGGGCTTCTTTTTCTTGAATGGCGGACGCGCGAGGCCATCCGGAACGTCAGCCGGCAGCACCTCTCCCTCCTGGGAGATGGCGTACCAGCCCTGGGCGTCAGAGAACTTGAGCTCAGCGGGGAAATCCGGAGCGAGGATGTGGCCTCGCAGGCCAATCGTCACCCACTCCTCGCCATCACGCTGGAAGCGATAGACAGGCGTGTCGTAGACCTTGTCCTTCTTGGGCTTCCCGACCTCAGAAAGCAGGGCGGCGATCTTCTCGGCGGCGTCGTTCTTCTCTGTGATGACGAGCTTCATGGGTTAATCCTCGTTGAACTTGTGCTCGGCGTACTCGTCTCGCGTCCACTTGAGAGACTCCTTGCCATCGCGCGCGATCAGGACGCGACGCGCGACGAAGAGCGAGGCCTCGTACAGGACGATGACGGCTCCGAACATAAGGAACATCGTGACGGGGCTGGCGTCGGGCGTAACCATGGCGGAGGCAATAAGCAGGCCGACATAGATGGCACGCCAGTTGCCGCGCAGGTCCTTATACGGGACAAGGTGGAATATCGAGAGGTAGAAGATCACCAGCGGCAGCTCGAAGGCGGCACCAAAGCCAAGCTCGAGGAGCATGATGATGTTGATGTAGTCCTCGGCGTTGGCGAAGATGGCCGCGAAGTCGACCGTCTGGTCGAGCATCCAGCCAAAGGTCGCCTGCAGGATGATGAAGTAGCAGAACACCATGCCGAAGAAGAACAGGAAGACCATAGCGGCGACCGTGGGCATGACCCACTTCTGCTCGCTCGGCTTAAGCGCCGGCATGAAGAAGCCAAGCACCTGGAAGATGATGATCGGGCAGCACGCAATGATGGCGAAGAATGCCGCGACCTTGAATCGCAGCGTGAAGCCACCAAGGGCGGTGGTCACGTAAAGCTTGCCACCGTCCGGCATGAACTCACGAACCGGGTCGATGAGCAGCTGGATGAGCGTCGGGGACGCCATGTAGATGATACAGGTGGTCACAAGCACGCACGCGACGATGATGGTGAGGCGCCGCCTCAGCTCGCTCAGGTGGTCGAGCAGCGGCATTCTTGCAGGTCCGACGGGCATTTAGGCGTCCTTTCCGTCATCAAGGTCAAGGTCATCGTCATCATCGTCGTCAAGGCCATAGAGGGCCTCGACGGAGGTGGGGGCAGGCTCGGGCTCGGGGGCAGGCTCGGGCTCGGGGGCAGGCTCGACCTCGGCGGGAGCATCGGCGTCAGCAGCAGAGGTGGCGGCCTTCTCGGCAGCGGCCTTCTCGGCGGCGAGGCGGGCGCGGCGCTCGGCGAAGGTCTCCGCCGGCTTAGCGGCTGCAACCTCCTCCTCCGTCATGTCCTCGTCCTCAGCCTTGGCCTTCGCGGCGGCCTTGCCAGTCGAGGTCTCGGCAACGTTCTGGATTGGGTCGATGATCTCGGACTGGACGACCTTGGTCACGCCCTCCTGCGCGGTGCGGAACTGGCGCAGGGCACGGCCGATGGTGCGCCCCATGCCGGGCAGCTTGTCAGGCCCGAACAACAGGAACGCGAACAGGATGATGAGGAAGAGCTCTTGATCTCCGATGCCGAACACGAATGCCTCCTTGGGCGTCTAGACCCGAGAACGATGGGTGTGATTAGTCTTCCACGTTGAGCTGACGCTCGACGCCAAGAAGGCCGAGCACACGCTTGACGTTTGCCTGAGGATGAGCGACGGAGAAGGCGACTCCCGCCTCCTGCGCGCGAGTGGCGGCGCCCACGAGCACGCCAATGCCAGTCGAGTCAATGTAGGAGACCTCCGCAAGATCGACGGAGACCTCCGCGGGAGCCGCCTCGAGCGCGGAGTCCACCGCCTCGCGGAGCTCGCCCGCGTTCGACACGTCAACCTCGCCCACAACGGTGACAAGGGTCTTGCCCACCTTCTCGGCGCTTGTGATGGAAAGGTCCATGCCCTCCCCCTTCCTATTCCGCAGCCGACGTCGTGGCGGCAGAGGTAAGGGACTTGAGCTGCGACGTTGCGTAGCTCTGAAGTCCATAGGTGTTGTCAGGGTCGACCTCGAGCGCCTTGTTGAAGGCGTCCGTAGCCTTTTCAGTCTCTCCGGTCTCCTGGTACATCATTCCCAGATTGGTCCATGCCGGAGCGAAATCACCAACGTTCTTGGTGAAGTCCTCAAGAGCCTTGATGGCACCGGCCTGGTCACCAAGATAGTACTGGCAAAGCGCCCTGTTCACACGCGCGGCGCTTGCGTCCTCGAGCTTGAGGTATGAATCGAAGTAGCCCTCAGCCCTGGTGAGCAGCTCCGTTATGTGGGCTTGGTCATCATCGGTTGAGGCATAGTTCCTGGCGGTGCTACCCCAGTTCAGGTAGTTGTTCGCAAGGTTGATGAGGGCGGCCTTGTCATCCGGAGAATCCTTGAGCTTCTCCTCGAGCGGGGAGACGATGGACTGGTAGTGCTCGTCCAGGTCATTCATATACGTGTTGGTCGTCTCGGCATCAGAGGTGGAGGCGTCGGTCGTCGCGGCAGAGGTGGCTGCCGCGGTTGTAGCAGTCGCGGCAGAAGTCTTGCTCTTCTGGATGCCGGAGATGATGGCGGAAAGGGACGGCAGCAGGATTGAACCCACCATGATGATGGAGACGAGCACAACACCAACGATCACGGCAGGACGGCGGTTCGACGGCGTCACCGTGCGCACGGGAGCTTGATCCTCGGCGGGCGACTCGCTGCGGCTACGGCCGCGGCCGGTCGTGCCTAGGCCCTTGCCCGCAGCTTCCTCGCCCTTGACGGTCGATACGCGCGTGGAAGCCTCGTCTGTCTTCTTTGGCTTCGATGCCATCGATGAGCGTCCTTCCTGCCCGCAATCGGGCAATTCCCCTTGATGCAGGTGCGCCCGGGCCGGGGCCTGGGCGCACACATTCTGCGTATTCTACCTCACACGCGCGCCGACGCCGCCTAGCGCGCCTCGCGAGCGAGTCGTGCCGACACGAGTCGCACACAGGTCACGAAGACGTCAAGCGCGGCGCCGAGATCCTCAAGGCTGGGATACGAAGGCGCGATACGAATGTTCGTATCGTCCGGATCCTTGCCATAAGGCCAGGTAGCGCCTGCAGGCGTCATCTTGACGCCAAGCTCCTCGGCAAGGGCGACGATCTTCTTCGCGGAGCCCTTGGGACCATCGAAGGAAACGAAGTAGCCGCCACGCGGGTGAGACCAGGTGGCACATTCGAGGTCGCCCAGGCCACTCTCGAGCTTCTCGTCCACGAGCTCGAAGCGCGGGGCAAGAATCCTCGCGTGCTCGACCATATGAGCGCGAACGCCATCCGCATCGCCAAACCAACGAACGTGCGCAAGCTGCATGAGTTTGTCAGAGCAGACGCGCTCCACGTTGAAGGTCTTGCGCAGGTCGGCGATGTCGGCAGGACTGGCGACGACACAGGCAATGCCGCTACCCGGGAAGGTCACCTTGCTCGTCGAGGCAAACTCGTAGACGAGGTTATCGTGGTCCTCCGCAGCGACCGCACCGAAGATATCGAGCAAGTAGTCCGGCTCCTCGTTGAGATCGTGAATCGCGTAGGCGTTGTCCCAGAAGATGCGGAAGTCCGGCGCGGCGGGTCTGAGGGCGGCGAAGCGGCGAACGACTTCATCCGAGTAGGTGACGCCCGTGGGGTTCGAGTACTTGGGAACGCACCAGATTCCCTTGACCGTCGGATCGTTCTCGACGAGGCGCACGACCTCGTCCATGTCGGGGCCCTCCGGCGTCATGCGAATGGGTACGTTCGTGTAGCCCACGGAGGCACTGACTGCGAAGTGGCGATCATAGCCGGGCGACGGGCACAGGAACTTGAGCGGTCCGCGAGTGGCCTGAACCGCATGGGGCTCGCAGCCGCGAACGCCGTGGATCCAGCCATGGACGATGACATCGTGCATGATGTTCAGGCTCGAAGATCCACCGATGATGAGATTGTCCGCGTCGACGCCAAGAAGATCCGCCATGAGACGGCGAGCCGCGGGGAGGCCATCAGGGCAACCATAGTTACCGGCGTCTACACCCTCATCGACGAGGTCGGTGGACGAGGTGAGCACGTCGAGCATGGGGCGAGAAAGGTCGACCTGCTCCGGGCTCGGCTTGCCGCGGGCCATATCGAGCTTGAGGCCGCGAGCGCGGAGCTTTTCCGCCTCCGCCTCGAGTTGGGCGATTTGCTCGTCAAGCTCTTCGTTCGTCATCTGCTCGTAGACACTTGCCATGCTCGTCTCCATTCGTCGACGCCTGGTTCTGCCCGATCTAGCGCTTGAGCTCGCACAACGCCAATGCGCCGGACGCGACCCAGTCCGCATGGCGTTCGCGGACCAGCTGCGGGACAGCCGCTCGCGATCCGACCACTGGAGGCAGCGGCGCATTCCCCCCTTGAAATGCTCCGTGCTGGCGCTGTGCTTACGCTCATTCGAGTATAGAGAGAAATAATCGTTATGGAACGCGAAGTGGTGAAGCGCGCGTTACGAGAGAGCGAATGGCATCCGCGGCTGTTACCATAGTGCCCATGGAAAAGCCTCCCTACATACCAAACTCTGACGAGTACGGCGAGCTCCAACGCTTCGTTGATGCGTTGTTCATGAGCGAGCACTTCGTGGATAACCTCGATGTTCAAGTCATGGCGGAGACATTTGATCTCCCGTATGATCTGCTTGAGGTCGTCAGCATGCTGCCGAGCGGCGTCTATGAGCGCCCCCGTCTCGCAGACCAACTCAACTCCGCCCTCGTCGCCCACGGTTGGACCCAGCGCTTCGGCACCGTGGAGTAACGCGACGCCCCCCGCTTGCCTCTCGCGCGGGCCCGTCAGCATCGCACCACCCGGGCGTGACACGATTCGTCGCGGTTAGCATGTCTATGCATGCACGTTTGTCCGCGGAAGCCCGGCTCTCTGCGCACGACGCCAATCGTCGCGGTTACCGCCCTTATGCACGCACATCTTGCTTTCGGCGTCCCGGTCCGCCGCCCCCGCAGTGTCAACCGTCGCGGTTAGCATGTCTATGCACGCATTGTTTCGACTGTGGCCAGACTCGCGAAATCCTTGGCGACTATTTAGCACTTATATCGGCCACGGCAGCTTTTAACTGCGTAAATAACCGCCACGGACTCGACAGAGCCTCCATCAATCAGCATTCCGACGCATATACATTCGCCATATGTGCTCATTTGCCATCAACGTTTGTCTCCTAATTACGCATACCAAACATCGGCGCATATTCAGCCCCTATATGTGTTCGTTTGCCGGCACTTCACATCACTACGGCTTTCGTATCTCAGCTACGGCTTTCATATCTCAGCTCGACACGCTTACAGCCTCGGTTCGCACCTGTTTTCATTCCTGCCGTCGAGCCCTCAAAGCGCCGATGGCACGTCGCTCTTTACTGCCTGCAGCCATTTAAGATGACATGACAATAATCAGACAATTCCTGGCAGAATCTAACGGGAATACAACAAGCAATGTTGTATTTTTCCAGGTAGATACACTTATCCGCAAATAGGTACCATTCACATATTTTTACTTTATATTCGCCTCGATCTAGGCACAATAGGCCCACCTCGTATTGGCATCTATTCGCCTTCGCGGCGTCTGAATGTGCGCTTTGCACATCCAGCCATCACCCCGCAAGGCAGAACAGCGCGCTTTCACCACAAAGCACAGTTCTTCATATGGCAAAGACATGAGTCGATCTTAAGGAGGCCCCATGAGCAAGGGAACACATAAAGCAACGGATGCGCGCCTGGGCGCCCTACTCGACGAGGCGTCACGCCGGGGTTCGTGCTTTGGCCCTCGCAATCGAAATGACCGAGCGGCCCTCTCTAGAAGAGTCGAAAAAGGCCTGGCCGTCTCCCCTTATCCGGGAGTCTACGCATCCCCATCTTTCTGGAATTCCCTTAGCCACAAACCAGAGCAGCAGGAGCGTGCCATCTTACTCGGCATCGCGATGCTTCATCCGAGCTGGGTGTTCTGCCACGTTTCCGCAGCTATCATCCACGGGCTCAACGTTCCCTACCGCATGCACGGCGCGATACATGTTGCAAATCTCAATGGATCATCCAGCAGGCAGTCGAAGCAGGTCGTTCGCCATCGAATCCGACGCAGTCAAATCGAATGGCTTGGCGGAATAGCGCTAACGTCCCCTCTTGAGACAACCCTCGAGTGCCTTTGCGACTCCGGATTTCGCGAAGGCCTCTCAATCGCCGATTCAGCCGCCAGACTCCTCGGTCTATCGGGAAGCGAACTGCGCGGCAAGCTGTCCAATCTCGGTAAAGGCACACCCGGGATCCAACGGGCGCTCAGCATCGCGCAATTCGCCGACCCTCTGAGCGAAAGCGGCGGCGAGTCAATCGCTCGCGCAGCAATCATCCGATACGGCTATGTTCTTCCTAGGCTTCAGGTTTGGATACCTAATCCGCTTGACCAGAAACACCCTTTTCGCGCTGACGCAATCTGGATTCTCCTCGATGGGATCATCATCATTTGCGAGGTTGACGGCATCGAAAAGCGCATAAATCCCGAGATGACGGGAGGTCTTGACCTCGCACGAGTTTTTGCAAAAGAGCGCCAGCGAGAAGCGTTGCTCACGGCCGTCGGCGCAAAAGTCATGCGCGTTTCATTCGATGACGCATGGGACGGGCAAAAGCTATGTCATCTGCTCGATGCCTACGGCGTGCCGAAAGCAAATAGCCCCGAAGGGCTCGCAATGAGGCGTGAGGGTTCGGCAATGATGGGTGGGGTTCCAGCGCCGAACGGCGCAGTCATCAGGAATGGGCGACTGAAGTTCGAGCGCTAGCCGAATTAGGGCAGTCCATACGGGTGCTTGAGCGCTGGCCGTATTTAGGCAGTCCATGGATTGAGGCGGCACGATTCCGCTCGCTTGGTATCTCTAAGCATGCGTATTATTGGTCGCTACGGCCCACCTCCGCCCGGCCGCGAATAGCCAACTACGACTCTGCACGCTTAAGGCCTCTAAGCGTGCAGAGTCGGCTTGCATGGTGCCACGGCCAGTGTTCACGAGTGGTCGGACTCGCAATCTTGCACGCTTGGGAGCTTTATGCATGTAGGATTGGCCCCCGCTGCCTCCCCACCAGCTTTTACTAACGGTCGGACGCGCAGTCCTGCTCGCTTAAGGCCTCTAAACGCGAGTTTCGTTCAGGATGGCACCACAGCCAGCCTTCACGAAAGATTGGTCGCGCAATTCTGCGCACTTAAAACTGACTTGCATGCCAAAACGATGCAACGATCCCACACTGATTAATCCGTGACGACTTTTCGACATAAATTAAGAAGGTTTGCTTTTTTAACTGCGCAAAAAGTCGTCACGGTTTCTGCTCACAGGTTAGGGAAGCGCATTTCGTCACACATGAGCGGCCAATATACGCCTGTTTATTGTCACGGATTCAGTAGTAACCCGTGGGAGCACGCTTCCTCATACATAGATGCCCGATATGTGTATATTTGTCTCTACAATTTGAGGGCATCACCGGAAAGCAACAGACGACATGCTTAGCCGGCCCATATACGTCGAAACTTCGCCGATGTCTCAAGTCGCGCGACAACACGACTCCTCCGCAAACTGAATGGCCGCCGGCGCGGACAGCGCGGCAACGCCACGGACGGCACGGCCGCCGGCAAGGGCAGCGCGGGTTCAGCACATAAAAAGGCGGGTCCTCCGTGGTTGGAAGACCCGCCCGCACGCCAAACTAAGTTATCCGGCGTTTAGCCATTCGATATGTTCGCGGCGCTTAATCCTCGTCGGCCTCAGGCTCGGCGGGCTTCTTGGTCGCAGCAAGGATGAAGGCGCTGCCCACGGCGGCGCTCGCGATAGAACACGCGAGAATGGCGCACTTGGCCGCAAGCACCTCGGTCTCGCTCACGAACGCAAGGCCCGCGATAAGGATGGACATCGTAAAGCCAAGGCCACCCATGAGACCCACGCCGATGATCTGCTTCCAGTCGACGCCCTTCGGCAGCTTGGCGAAACCAATCTTCACGAGCAGGAAGGTCACGCCGATGATGCCAATCGGCTTACCCAGGAACGCGCCCAGGAAGACACCGCGAGTCACAGGGTCGGCGAGGATGGCCGCCGGGTCGGCGCCCACGAGGCAGACCTGCGCGTTCACGAAGGCGAACAGCGGGAGAATGCCAAAGTTGACGAACGTCGAGATGGCGCTCTCGACGCGGACTAACGGCGGCGCAACGCGATGCATCACGTGCGCGACGCTGCGAGCCTTCTCCGTGAAATCGTGCTGGCCAAGGACGTGGGACTCCTCGTCATAGGCGTCTTCAAGGAGGTCTGCTTTGTCGCCAAGCCAGTCACGCAGCGCGTCAAGGCGGATGTCAGACTTGGCGGGAAGGAACAGGGCCAGGACGACACCGGCGAGCGTCGCGTGGATGCCGGAGTTGAACATGCATACCCACAGGACGAGACCCACAACGATGTACCAGCGGGCGGCGAAGGCACGCATGCGGTGCAGCGCCGCGAGCACGACGATGCAGCCAAGCGACGCGGCGAGCCACGGGATGCTCGGGGTCTGCCCGTAGAAGACGGCGATCACGATGATGGCGAGGATGTCGTCCGCGATCGCGAGGGTCGAGAAGAAGACCTTGGTCGCCGGCTTCACGCGGTCGCCCAGCAGCGACATGATGCCGAGAGCGAAGGCGATGTCAGTCGCCATCGGAACGGCCCAGCCATGGGGCGCGCCACCCTTTCCGAGGTTCAGGGCGAGGTAGATAAGGGAGGGCACGGCCACGCCGCCAACAGCGGCGAGCATGGGAAGCGCCGCCTGTCGCGGCCGGCGCAGCTGGCCCACGGTCATCTCATATTTGAGTTCGATGCCCACGAGAAGGAAGAAGATTGCCATCAGGAAGTCGTTCACGAACTCCTCAAGCGTGAGACTCGCGCTCACGCCGCCGATGGACACGCCGATCGACGTCTCGAAGAAGTGGTGGACCGCCTCGTAGGCGGGCGTGTTCGCGACGATGACGGCGAGGATGGCAGCGAGGACCATCACGGCGGCGGCGATGGTGCCGTTAGACGTGAACTCCTGACGCGCATCCCTACGCTTGAAGCGGCGAACCTGTACCTCCTCGACAATGATCTCCTCGTTGATAATGGGCTCCGGGCTCTGGGTCATATCTTCTACTCCGCAGCGGCGAGAATCGGGGCAGCAACCTGCTTCTTACGGGAGAGCACGCCGGGCATCCAGACGCCGTCGTGCTCGTCGGCGATACCGAGGCCCTTCTGGGCAACGGCGGTCTCGCCCTCGAAGAGGACCTGGGAGCCCTCCTCCATGATGTCGGTCAGGCAGAGGACGATGCCCTCGGCACCCTTGTCGGCCTGGTAGGCGCGCATGGCCTCGCGGATCTCGTCGATCATGCCGAGAGCGCGGCTCTTGTCGACCGTCTCGTACTGGCCGATGAGCAGCTTCTGACCAGCGACCTCGAACATCTTGATGTCGTTGCCAACCATCTCGGCCGCGGTGAAGGAGCCGGACGGACGGGAGAGGAAGACCTCCATGCCGAACTTGACCGGATCAACGCCAAGCTGCTCGCCGAGCTTGGCGGCGATGGCACGGTCGACATCGGTGGTGGTGGGGCTCTTGAGCATGAGGGTATCGGTCATCATGGCAGAGAGCAGGAGCTTCGCCTGGACGTCCGTGAGCTCCTGGCCGAGGACCTCGAACAGCTTGGCGACGATGGTGCAGCTGGAGCCCCAGGGAAGCGCGATGTAGTGGAGCGGAGTGGCAGTCTCGAAGTCACCGATGCGGTGGTGGTCAACGACGCCCAGGACGGTGGCGTCCTTCAGGCCCTCGACGGACTGGCTGGACTCGTTGTGGTCGGTCAGGACGACAAGCTGGCCAGCCTCGACGCCCTTGATCCGCTCGGGCTCGGCGATACCGGCCTCGGCGAGGAGCTTGGCAGACTCGGCCGGAAGTGCACCGAGGGCGCAGGCCTTGTACTCGTTGCCCTCGTAGCCAACCTGGTTAAGAAGCTGGGCGAGAACGACGGCGGACATGATGGCGTCGTTGTCAGGGTTCTGGTGACCAAAGACGTAGACCGTGCTCATTGCGCGTACCTCCAAATCTAAGCGGGCGCCACGGCGGCACCCGGCAAGGCAGGCGCCC
This sequence comes from Parolsenella sp. LCP21S3_E11, assembly GCF_052118165.1. NCBI lineage: Bacteria > Bacillati > Actinomycetota > Coriobacteriia > Coriobacteriales > Atopobiaceae > Parolsenella > Parolsenella sp. LCP21S3_E11. Next base: position 132,179 of record NZ_JBQKHS010000003.1, read on the forward strand.
CTGCGCCCACCGCTTTTGCAACTTTTTGATTGTACCCACCGACTTGTCCGCCCCGTCTGAGCGGGGCGCTGTTCCACAAAGACGCTGAAATGTTGCCCTCACCTGGGGGACAGCCAGCGCCTCGGCGGTGCGTCCGCACGGAGGCGCAGCCTGGCGCGCGCAAGCCGTCGCATCTACTGTGTCGCCGCGCGTCCGCACGGAGGCGCAGCCGGACCGCGCTCATGTCACGGCATGACCGGGAAAGCCACGCCCAGCGCCTCGACAGAGCCTACCTCACCTGGGAAAGAGTCTGCTCCACGTAGACCTTATCCGCCACAGCCTCGACGGCGGCTCTCATGAGGCGCGACAGGTCAGGGGCGACCTCGACACCGTTAACGTCCGTCAGCGGCACGTGCGGGGTTGCGGGAATAGCGTGCTCGACCTCGTCAACGGCAAAGCGGCGGGCGAGGGTCTCCTCGAGCGTGGCGACGAGCACATCATACGTACTGGCTACGTTCACGCCACGATCGACGCAGGCGTTATACAGGGTCTTGACCTCGCCTATGGAAAGCACGCGCTTCAGCGTGCATACGAAGATGAGCGAAGCGACATGGCGACGAGTGTAGCGACGGCGCTGCGGGGCTGGAATCACGCGCTGCTTCACGTAATTGTTAACCATAGAGCTCGTGATGAGCTCCTCGCCCGGAAGGGCCATGAACGAGAGGTTCTCGGACACGAAGGAGAGCACCTGGTCGAGATAGAGCTCTATGTGCGGCATCTCCTCGATTCGCGCGATGTGGACGCGCGTCATGCGCTCGCGCAGATCGCGAACGTCGTCCTCGTGCAAAGTCATCGCCAGCCCCCTTTGCCTGAATAGCCAATTCCCCAGGGTTCAGTGGGTAAATGTACGCCAGGTTCAATTTGTGACGCAAGTTTACACATTATCAAAATGACGTTTCCTAGTATCCATAACTAGATACACTAATCTCGAAGATTCGACCGAGAGACTTTGCATCGAACGCGCAACAGTCACACCGCACCTAACAGGGAGCCCCGCATGAACGAGCAGCGCATTGCCATCATCACGGATTCGGGCACTGACATCCCGGCGGACTTCGCCGCGGCTCATGACGTGCGCATTGTGTCGCTCGCAGTCAACTACTCCAACGGCGACAGCTTTCGCTCCGGCTCGGAGATTACCGCCGACGAGGTGATTGACCGCTTCGCCGAGGAGATTCCCACGACGAGCCTCCCTTCCCCCAAGGACATCCGGGAGGCTCTCGAGACCGCCCGCGCCGATGGCTACGAGGCGGCCGTCTTCGTGACGATCAGCTCTGGCCTCTCCGCCACCAACCACACCGTCCATCTCGTCGCCGGCCAAATGCCAGACTTCCCGGTGGCGGTCGTTGACACCAAGAACATAGGCATCATAGCGGGACTCACCGTCATGGCCGCCGTTCGCATGGTCGAGGCGGGCATCCCCTTCGATGAGCTCCAGGGCAGGCTCGAGGCCCTCGCGGCGGAGACCCACGGCTACTTCACCGTGCGCGAGCTCTCCTACCTGCGCCACGGCGGCCGCATCAACGAGGCCACCTACCGCCTCGGCAGTGTCCTCAACCTCAAGCCCGTCTTCACCTGTGACGAAGAGGGCAAGTACATCACCGTCAAGAAGTGCCGCGGCTGGGAGAAGGCCCTCGCTAGCGAGCTTGCCATCGTTGCCGAGAAGGCGAAGGGATACGCGCAGGTCATCTGTGCCGTGTGTTGCACCAAGGCGGAGCCTCGCACGGAGGAGCTCTCCGAGAAGATTCGCGAGATGATTCCCAATTGCCGTGAGATCGTCAAGGCCAGCCTCTCGCCGGACCTGGTCGTGCACACAGGCCCCAGCCTCATTGGCATGGCCGCCCAGCCCGTCCTGACGCTCTAGCGTCCGTCCTCGCCCCGGGCAAAAGCCAAACCACCCAGAACCCATGCGGAGGCCGCCTCGAGAGGCCTCCTCCATATGCAGGGATTGCGAGGACACTGGCCACAAAGCGCCTCGACGCCGCAAAACGCTCCGCTGCCTGTAACAATCCAACGAACAGCGGCACCGTTCGGCACCGTCTCCCCTAGCACTCGTGCATAATGTGTAAATCGCACATTTGCGCGCATAAGCCCCGCAAACACTGGGCCAACGCGTCCGCAAGCGCATGCCGCACGTCCATGCCAAACGAAGGGGACATCGTGTCTATTACTGCAGAAGAGGTCGCCGAGACACTCAACATGGTGACCGAGCAGCACCTCGACATCCGCACTATCACCATGGGCATCTCGCTCATGAGCTGCGCGGACGAGAACCTCGATCGCATGTGCACCAAGGTGTATGACCGCATCACCACCAAGGCCGAGCACCTCGTGGAGACCGCAGAGAACCTCGAGCGCGAGTATGGCATCCCCATCGTCAACAAGCGCGTCTCTGTAACGCCCATCGCCCAGATTGCCGCCGCCTGCCCGGACGTCAACCTCGTGCCGCTCGCGCACGCGCTCGACCGCGCAGCGGAGACCCTCGGTATCGATTACCTCGGCGGTTATTCCGCCCTCGTGCACAAGGGCATCGGCGACGCAGACCGTCGTCTCATCAACTGCATCCCCGAGGCGCTTGCCTCCACGAGCCGCGTGTGCTCGAGCGTGAACGTCGCGAGCCTGCGCGCCGGCATCAACATGGACGCCGTCCTCATGGCGGCCCAGACCATCATCGACGCCGCTAAGCTCACCGCAGACCACGATTCCGTGGGCGCCTCCAAGTTCGTCTGCTTCGCCAACATGGTCGAGGACTCGCCGTTCATGGCGGGCGCTGTCCATGGCTCGGGCGAGGCTGACGCCGTCATCAACGTTGGCGTCTCCGGCCCCGGCGTCATGGCCGCAGCCCTCGCCGAGCTCCCCGAGACTGCCGACATGATGGAGGTCGCGGAGCGCATCAAGCAGACCGCCTTCAAGATCACCCGCGCCGGCGAGCTCATGAGCCGCCAGGCTGCGAGCCGCCTCGGTGTCGAGAAGGGCATCGTCGACCTCTCGCTCGCCCCTACCCCCGCCATCGGCGACTCCGTGGCGCGCATCCTCGAGATCATCGGCGTTGGCCAGTGCGGTGGCCCGGGCACCACATGCGCCCTCGCCATGCTCAACGATGCCGTCAAGAAGGGCGGCGTCATGGCGAGCTCCAGCGTCGGCGGCCTGTCCGGCGCCTTCATCCCGGTCTCCGAGGACGCCGGTATGATCGACGCCGCCGAGGCAGGCGCGCTCTCCCTCGAAAAGCTCGAGGCCATGACCTGCGTCTGCTCCGTCGGCCTCGACATGATCGCCGTCCCGGGCGACACGCCGGTCGAGGCGATCGCCGGCATCATTGCCGACGAGATGGCCATCGGCGTCATCAACAACAAGACCACCGCCGTTCGCCTCATCCCCGCCATCGGCAAGGCCGAGGGCGACTGCGTCGAGTTCGGCGGCCTCTTTGGCCGCGCCCCGGTCATGCATGTGAACCCCAACGCGGGTCACGTCCTGGCACACCGTGGTGGCCGCTTCCCGGCCCCGCTCAACTCCCTCAAGAACTAGGCGGCAGCGAGGCAAGGCAAGATGTCAGACGAGCAGCGCGAGAGCGACCTGGACGAATCGTTCGAGTCGACCGATGCGCCCGAGTTGAACAACGTCGCCGAGACGAACGAGGAGCTCGCCGAGGCCCATATTGGCACCGAGACGGAAGCGCAGGCGGAGACGCCCGCGCTTCCGCGCGTGCTTAGGTGGCTCCTCCTCGTGGACGCCCGCGCCTCCGTCATAGCCAGCGCGGTCGCCGTCGTCGCCGTCATCGCCCTCGTCTTTGGTATCGCACACACGAAGAACGATTCTGTGGCAGCTCGCCAGGGAGAACCCGTCGGTGTCCTCAGCGCTCGAGTGTCTGCGCCGCCCTCAAGCGGAGCCTCCTTCGCGGATAGCCTAATCTCGACAGGGTTTTCCGCCCCCGAGGACCCAGCGGGCATCATCGTCTCAGATGCCAGCGTCACCAACGACACAATCGCTCCCCTTCGTCACGCGACCGATGCCATCGAAAACGCAGGCTACAAGGTTGGCTATGTCCTGCTAGACGTCAACACCGGTGCGACCATCAGCTACAACGCAGACACTGCCTTCTACTCCGCAAGCTCGCTCAAGGGGCCTTATGTCGCCGCGCTCGCACACTATGGCCTGGGCGACGGCATCGAATCCCTCTCAGGTCTCGTCTCCGCGACGATCGAGCAATCTGACAACGTCGCCTACGCCATCTTGCGCGGGAGCAACGGCGACGACGTCATGCGACAGCTCATTGACGAGGCAGGCGCGGAAAACCTGCCGGTAACGGCGGCGACCAGCGACATCGACTCTGCCATGCAGACGCTGAGCGTCGCGAGCATCGCGGACAATAACTACGAGTTTGTGACGCCCAACCAGATGCTTTCGATGTGGGCGCTCTGCAGGCAGTACCTTGCCAGCAACGAGCCGGGTGCTGCCTATCTCGCAAGCGAGTTCGCCATACCGGAGACCTCTGCGATCAGGTATGTGGGCAGAGCCTTTGGCGGCACCTGGTCAAAGGCTGGCTGGTACCCTGGCGAAGGTGGCTCCCTCTCGACCACGGTCGACGCCGGTGTGGTACGCGAGGAGACCGGCGATGTGGTTCTCGTCGTAATGACCAACAAGGGCTCGGACTTCTCCGTTATCGACAGCATCGCGCTCGAGCTTCTTGAGCTCCACGAGCATATGGTGGGTTAACGAACCTAGAAGTCGCCCACGAACCTGACCTCGGGCTCGAGCTCGACGTCGAACTGACGCTTGACCTCGTCCTGGACATGGGAGATAACGGCACGCACGTCGGCCGCCGTGGCACCGCCAAGGTTCACGACGAAGCCTGCATGCTTGGTCGAGACCGCGGCTCCCCCCACCTGGTAGCCCTTGAGGCCGGCATCGCTGATGAGCTTGCCGGCAAAGTGGCCCTCGGGGCGCTTGAAGGTCGAGCCCGCACTGCCATACTCAAGCGGCTGCTTGGACTGACGCGCCTCCGTAAGCTCAGCCACGCGATCCGCAATCTGGGAGCGATCACCCGCCTCGAGCTTGAACGTGGCGGAGAGCACCACAAGACCCTCAGTGCGCACGCGGCTCGTGCGATAGCCCATCTCGAGCTGATCGACCGGAATCTCCTCGACATAGCCACTCGGCATGAGGCAACGGACGCTCTCGAGGACATCGGCGCAGCAGCCGTCATAGGCACCGGCGTTCATAAAGACGGCACCGCCCACGCTGCCCGGGATGCCGCAGGCAAACTCAAAGCCCGTAAGGCCGAGGGAAGCCGCGAGCTCGGATACATCCGCAATGGCCGCGCCGGCCTCACAGAGAATCTCGCAGGTCTCGCGTGGATCACCCAGCAACAGGATGTCATCGAGGGCGCCGGCACAGTCAATCATGACACCGCGATAGCCCTTGTCGCCAACGAGCAGGTCAGAGCCCAGGCCAAGCAGAAAGTGCGGCACACCCGTATCGACGCAGGCACGCGTGACGCGGATAAGCTCGTCCTCCGTCGCGGGCGTGACGAACAGGTCCGCCGGGCCGCCGACACCAAACGTGGTATGGGCGCTCATCAGCTCGTCGCGGCGGATGGCATCCGCGCCCACCACGCTCTCGAGGGCGTGGGCAAGGGCGTCGAACTTCTCGGAATCCTGGGACATGGGTCCTCCTCGGGCTACGCGCGCGGCCGCGCGGCGATGATTGTGAGCTGCGGTGACCGGCCAGGCAGCCCAAGGCTGCCGCGCGACGAACGTCTGATTCTCTCCGCTGAAGTTTACCCGCCCTTTCGCGCGTCAATGCAAACTCCGCATTCGAGGCCGTCAGGCCGGGGCGTCTCCGCCTCGCAGGGCATACTCCGTCGTACCCCGGCCCCGGCGCCACGGACCTGCTTCCCCGCTCGCCCCGCAGCGTCTCGAGCCCTCGCGCATATATCCCCTTGCGCGCCATGGGCAATGTGCTAGCCTATCGGTGTTAGTTTCAGGGCGGGGCGAAATTCCCCACTGGCGGTAACTGGTGGCAAAGAGCCAACCAGGAGCCCGCGACCCGCGGATACGCGGTCGATCCGGTGAGAATCCGGGGCCAACGGTCACAGTCCGGATGGAAGAAACGGAGGCCACTTATGGCTACTTCCACGCACGCAAGCTCCCACGCAACCACCGGCACCACGTCGGGCGGCTGGTCGACCCAGCGCATCGCCATCTGCGCGCTGTTCGTCGCCGTCTCGATGATCGTCAGCTACATGGAGATCCCGGTTCCGCCGGTCGCCTGGCTGAAGTACGATCCGTCCGGTGCCGTCTGCCTCATCGCGGGCCTTGCCTTCGGCACGGGCACGGGTGCCATCGTGAGCGTCCTGTCCTGGCTCCCCCACCTCTTCATGAATCCGTGGGGAGGCCTCATGGGCATCCTCTGCACGCTCGCGCTCGTCGTCCCTGCCTCGCTCGTGTACGAGCGCAAGCAGACCGTTGCCGGCGCTGCCGCCGGCATGGCGATCGGCGCCGTCGCCACCCTCATCGTCGCCTGCGGAGCCAACATCGTCATCACCCCGATCTACACCCCCACGATGACCTCGGCCGACGTCATGGCCATGATCGTGCCGGTTCTCCTGCCGTTCAACGTCATCAAGGTCGCGCTCAACTGCGCCGTGACCGCCGTAGTGTTCAAGCCCGTCTCCAAGCTCGTGAGCAGGTAATTGACCGCCTCGCCTAACAGCACGCCCATGTCGAGGGCCCAGCTCGAGGACGTCCGTCTCTCCTATGACGGCGGCCTCACCTGGGCCCTCGATGGCGTTTCGCTACGCATTGAACCCGGCGAGCGCATTTGCGTGCTCGGCCCCAACGGCTCCGGCAAGTCGTCACTCGCTCAGGTGCTCGCAGGCCTGGTTGCGCCCGACGAGGGAACCGTCGAGCTCGCAGGCCGTACCTGCTTCGACGGTTCGCCTGACCCGAACGCTTACCGTCACGCGCGCCGAGTCACGGGCCTCGTCTTCCAGAACCCCGAGGACCAGATCGTCACGAGCGTCGTCGCCGATGACGTGGCCTTTGGCCCAGAGAACCTCGGCATCGAGCGCACCGACATCGCCCGCCGCGTCGACGAGGAGCTGGGGCGCGTGGCGATGTCCGCATACGCGCAGGCAGATCCGGCGCGCCTCTCCGGCGGCCAGCAGCAGCGTGTCGCCATCGCGAGTGCCCTCACCATGCACCCAGACATGCTCGTGCTTGATGAGCCCGGCGCCATGCTCGACGTCCGCGGACGTCGTGGTGTCATGTACGTGCTCGACCTGCTTCAGGAGGCCAGCACCACCCTCGTCCACGTCACGCACTTCATGGACGAGGCACTCGCCGCAGACCGCGTCATCGTAATGCGCGGCGGCCGCGTCGTTCTCGAGGGAACCCCCGCAGAGGTCTTCGCGCACGCCCGCGAGCTGCGTGAATGCGGCCTTGACCTTCCTCTCGCAACGCGCGTGTCACTCGAGCTTGGCCTGGAGCCCTGCGCAAGCGCAAGCGAGCTCGCGCATACCCTTGCCGAGAAGGGCGCGAGCCAGGGAGCCGTCACGCCCACACGAGGCGGTTGTCGCATCCCCAATTCGCTTACCTTTGACGCACCGGAGGTGGCCGCGGCCTCCCCCAGCGAAAACACGCCGGCAGCCCTTCGTTTCTCAAACGTCAGCTTCTCGTACGGCGCCGCCCCCACCCTTGACGGCCTCTCCTTCGAGCTTGCGCGCGGTGAGCTCGTCGCCCTCATCGGCCAGACGGGTTCCGGCAAGTCCACGATCGCCCGTCTCGCATGCGCGCTCGCCAATCCACAATCCGGCGAAGTCAGCGTATGTGGCATCCCTGCCGCTGACCGCAAGCGCCGCCGCGAGCTTCGCGGCAAGATCGGCTTCGTGATGCAGCGCCCCGAGCGCCAACTCTTCGCCGAGACCGTGGCCGAGGACATCGCCTACGGTCCTCGCAACCTCGGTCTTTCCGAGGAAGAAGTCGCTCGCCGCGTGAACGAGCAGCTCGAATTCCTCGGCATCGTCGATAAGGCCAGTGCCTCCCCCTTCGACCTCTCGGGCGGACAGCAGCGACTCGTTGCCCTGGGCGGCGTCCTCGCCATGGAGCCCGAGGTCCTCGTCCTCGACGAACCCATCGCCGGACTCGACCCGCGCGGGGCGGCCCACCTGCGCGAGTACGTTCGCGCACTCCATGCCCGCGGCGTTGCCGTCCTCATGATCTCCCACTCGATGGAAGACGTCGCCGAGCTCGCGGATCGCGTCATCGTGCTTGACCACGGGCGCATCGCCCTCGCCGGCACGTCCGCGGAGGTCTTCTCCCATGGGGAAGCCCTTCACAAGCTTGGCCTCGGCACGCCCGCTCCTCTCGAGCTTGCCCATGGCCTCGAGGGCGCCGGCGTTTTCGCGCCGGGCGAGCTTGGCCAGCCGCTCACAGCCAGCGCGCTCGTCACCAACATCACCCGGCTCAGGGGAGGGGATCGACCTTGCTAGCCTCCCCGATCGGACGCTATCAGCCTGGCGCCTCGCTCGTGCACCGCCTCGACGCACGCGTGAAGGTGATCTGCCTCATGGCCCTCGTCATTCTCATGGTTACGGTGACCACCCCGGCAGGGCTCGCCCTCGCGGCGACCGGCATCCTCGCGCTCATCGCTGCAAGCCACGTTGCGCCCAAGATCATCTGGACAAGCGTTCGTCCCATCGTGCCCTTCGTGGCCTTCGTCGCCGTCTTTAACCTCTTCATGGCACGCGGCGGAACAACGCTTGCGCAACTGGGGCCCCTCACACTCACCACTGAGGGCATCTGGATAGCCTCGCTCTACGCAGTCCGCCTGCTCATGGCCGTGGCACTGGGCGCCCTGCTGCTGCTCACCACCACACCCACCGCCCTCACGGACGCATTCGAGTCCCTGCTCTCGCCTCTCGGCCGTTTGGGCCTTCCCGCCCATGAGATCTCGATGGTGCTCTCACTCGCCCTTCGCTTTGTGCCGGTACTTGCGGACGAGGCCCAATCGATCATGGATGCCCAGGCAGCACGTGGCGCGTCCTTCGAGGAGGGTGGCCTCGCCAACCGCGTCCGTGCCATTGGCGCCATCCTCGTGCCGATGTTCGCCGGAGCGATTCGCCACGCTGAAAACCTCTCCCGAGCACTCGACGCCCGTTGCTATGAAGGCGGCACGGGTCGCACACACTACCACGAGCAGCGCATCCGTCCGCGCGATATCGCGTTCGTGGCCGCCTGCGTCCTCTGGAGCGTCTGCCTCATCGCGCTTTCGGCTCTTGGAATCTAGTCCCTAAATAGTAATTTCGCGAGGGGTGGCCAAAAACTATCGCGAGGCGGACAGCCATCCCGCCGTAGACTTGCAGTTGTTTGATTCTAGTCAAGCAACTGCTTTGTTTTTGGCAAGGCAGGACACCCAGAGGCTCCCCGATTGGAATTAAGCGCGTTGCTGAAACAACTATTCATGTTCCAACACCAGATAATCTGCCTCGAATTGTCCGCCGCGCAGGTGTTTTTGGCCACCTCATCAAGAATTTGTTCCATCGGCATCCCACGCTCCCCTCTCATGTCCATATACTGCCAACAGGACGTTGTTCGCACGATATAACTCACCTGCGTCAGAGACTCGAACCTTCCATGACTCAGCCGTTCATCCGTCAAAGCCATGTAATTCGGGCAACGGAGACTCGGTTGGTCTATCCTTTTCTAATCAGAGCCACCGACACGCAAACGTACACCACTTGGAGCACACATGTCGCGAAGCAACCTCCGCCCCACCGGGGGCGTTTCCTCATATGAAAAAGACGAGCTCAACACCCTTTCTCGTCCGCAGAAACTCATGACGCGCCGTACGGCGCTTAAGGCCATGTTTGGTCTCTCCGTCGTCACCGCTGGTATGTTCGGCGCACCTGCCGCGGCTTTTGCCGCAAAGGCCTCCCAGCAGACCACTGACGCCCTCAACTCCGCCCAGGCGCAGCTCGATGCCGCCCAGGCAAAGCTCGACGCCATCGCCGCGGAGTACCAGGAGCTCAACCAGAAGCTCAACGAGACCGTCGGCAAGATCGAGGAAGTCCAGGCACAGATCGACGCCAAGCAGGCAGAAATCGACGCCAAGCAGGCAGAAATCGACGCCAAGCAAGATCAGCTCGCCAGCCGCATCTCGAGCAGCTACAAGACCGGCAACTCAGACATCCTCGCCCTCATCCTCAACTCCCAGAGCTTTGAGGAGTTCTCGAACAATCTGTTCTACATGGGCAAGATCAATGCCAGCGACGAGCAGCTGATCAACGACGTCAAGACCGCCAAGGCAGAGCTCGAACAGGCAAAGGCCGAGCTCGAGCAGCAGAAGGCAGAGCTCGAGCAGCTCAAGGAGGAGCAGACCCAGCAGCTCCAGGCCGTTCAGGCCAAGCAGAACGAAGCTAGCTCCGTTGTCAACAGCCTCTCCGATGACGTGAAGGCCCTCATGGCGAAGCGCGACGCGGAAATCGCGGCCGCAGCCGAGGAGGAGCGCCGTCAGGCGGAGGCCGCGAAGGCGGCCGCAAGCGCTGCTGGCGGCGTCTCCGGCAGCCTTAGCAACGCCTCCCCGACTGACAAGGGAGCCGCCATCGTCGCCGCCTGCCACCGCGTCGGTTCGCCGGGCGCGGGCCTCTGCGCCATGTGGGTCAGCCGCGTCTACCAGGCCGCCGGCCTTGGATATCCCGGTGGCAACGCCAACAACATGTACTGGAACTACTGCACGAGCTCCAACAAGGGCGATTTGCGAGCCGGCATGATCGTCGCAGTCTCGACGCACGGCAGCACCGCAGCCGGCCGTATCTACGGCCACGTTGGCATCTACATCGGCGGTGGCATGGTCATGGAGAACGTGGGCTACATCAATACGCAGAGCCTCGACTCCTGGATTGCCTCCTACGGCGACATCGTCACGCCGCGCTGGGGTTGGGCCGGCTAGGCAATCGCTCGGCAATCCTTCCATTGCAGCACGCGCTCGCTAAAGCAGCGGGGTCGCCCGGTTAACTCGAGCGACCCCGCTTTTCTTAGTATTCTGTTCTCGTCATTCGCGCGGCACCACAGCCGCTTGCTCGTTATTCCTTTCGGCTAGACGCAGCGTTGTCGCAATTCGTCAACTATCCGCTCGCGTCTCGAGCACGACCATATCGGCACTATAATAGGAAGCTGGTGTGGACAAGGTCCACCCTGTCTACGTGTCACTGAACGCCTGGGCGAAAGGAACCCCATGAGCGAGAAGATCGATCCCAAAGACACCTGCGTGCTCGTCACCGGCGGTGCCGGCTTCATCGGCAGCCACACCGTGGTCGAGCTGCTCCAGAAGGACTACAAGGTCGTCATCGTCGATGACCTCTCCAACGCCTCCGCGAAGGTCGAGGACCGCATCAAGACCATCGTTGGCCCCGAAGCGGCCAAGAACCTCGAGCTCGTCATCGCGGACGTGAATGATCGCGCCGCGCTCGAGCAGATCTTCGACACCCACACGATCGACCGCGTCATCCACTTCGCCGGCTTCAAGGCCGTGGGTGAGTCCGTCTCCAAGCCGATCGAGTACTACTCCAACAACATCGGCAACACGCTCACGCTCGTCGACGTCATGCGCGAGCACGGCTGCAAGTCCATCATCTTCTCCAGCTCCGCCACCGTCTACGGCGACCCGGATTCCCTGCCCCTCACCGAGGCCAGCCCCAAGAAGAACGCCACCAACCCCTATGGTTGGACCAAGTGGATGATCGAGCAGATCCTGACTGACCTCCACACCGCTGACCCCGAGTGGAACGTCGTCCTTCTCCGCTACTTCAACCCCATCGGAGCCCACCCCTCCGGACTCATGGGCGAGGACCCCAAGGGCATTCCCAACAACCTCGTGCCCTACGTCGCGCAGACCGCCATCGGCAAGCGCGAGGCCGTCCACGTCTTCGGAAACGACTACGACACGCCCGACGGCACCGGCGTCCGCGACTACATCCACGTCTGCGATCTCGCCACCGGCCATGCTGCCGCCCTCGCGTGGATGAACGGCAAGACGGGCGTCGAGATCTTCAACCTCGGCACCGGCAAGGGCACCTCTGTGCTCGAGATCATCAAGGCCTTCTCCCGCGCCTGCGGCAAGGACATCCCCTACGTCATCGATCCGCGCCGCCCCGGCGACGTCACCTCGAACTACGCGGATTGCTCCAAGGCCAAGGCCGAGATGGGCTGGGAGGCCAAGTACGACATCGACGACATGTGCCGCGACTCCTGGAACTGGCAGTCCAAGAACCCCAACGGCTACGAGGGCTAGGACGTCCGTGTGAGCAACACCTTCCCCGGATATCTGAAGGAGCGCCTGCCCCTCGTGGAGCAGGCGCTCTCCCGCGTCGCGGCAATCCCGCTTGACGGCACCTCCTGCGCGACGGCAGACCTCAGCCGCTACCTCTACGCGCCCCTCGCCCACTTCACCTCGGGCGGAGGCAAGCGCGTGAGGCCGGTCCTCTGTCTGCTCGGCGCCGAGGCCGTGGGTGCCGCGCCAGAGCGCGCCCTCTCCGCCGGCATTGCCATCGAGCTCTTCCAGAGCGCCGCGCTTATCCACGATGACATCGCGGACGAGTCCGAGCTCCGCCGCGGCGAACCGTGCCTCTACGTCACGGAGGGAACGGGGGTCGCCATCAACATGGGAGACCTCGCCCTCACGCAGGTGTTCGAGGTCGTCATGGAGGACACCGCGCTCGACGCCACCACCAAGCTCTCGCTCCTGCGCAGCCTCGCCACGATGGAGCGCCACACCCTCGAGGGGCAGGCACTCGACCTCGGTTGGGCTCGCGACGGGCGCTGGGACATCACGAGCGCGGACTACACCTTCATGGTCACGAGCAAGACGGCCTACTACACGGCCGCATACCCGCTCTACCTCGGCGCCATCGCCGGTGGTGCCAGCGAGGACATCGCACGCGAGCTCTACGCAATCGGCATCGAAGCCGGCGTCGCCTTCCAGCTACAGGATGACCTGCTGAACCTCGTGGGCGACGCAGACGCCCAGGGTAAGGACTTCAGGAGCGACATCACGGAGGGCAAGCGCACGCTCGCCGTGGTCCACGCGCTCGAAAACCTTGGCACCGCGGAGCGCGACGAGCTCGTGTCGCTCCTGACCACAGGCGTGACTGCACCCGATGACCTCGCGCGCGCCGTCGAGCTCATCGAGGCGGGCGGCGGCATCGAGCATTGCCGCTCGCTCGCCGAGAAGGGCGCGGAGGAGACCAAGCGCCTGGCAGCAGAAGCGGCGGAAAAGGACCACATTACGTTTGAGGCTCGCGACCTACTCTGCTCTATGGCAGACTTCTTTGTAGAGCGCGCGGCTTAGCCGCAAGCAAGAACGGGGCCCGCAGGGCCCACGAAGCATCTTAGAGGCGCACCGCTCCCCCAGGCGGCTGCGCAGGCACACAAGGAGTACTTTGATGGATCCGATTCGCGAGGGCATGACCGGCTCGATGGTCGAGGACGTCCAGGATCGCCTGGCATCGCTTGACTACGAGATCGACGAGGCGGAGCGCTCCGCATCCGAGTTTGGCTCGTCCACCGCAAACGCCGTGGCTCGCTTCCGCATCGAACACGGCCTGTCCATCTCGGCGGAAGTTGACCTGCCCTGCTGGTCCGTCCTCGTCGACGAGTGCTACCAGATGGGTGATCGCACCCTCTACCTGCGTCTCCCCAACTTCCACGGCAACGATGTCCGCTGCCTGCAGAACGCGCTCAACGTCCTCGGCTTCTCCTGTGGCGAGGCTGATGGCTACTATGGGCCCCACACGGAGGGTGCCGTCAAGCTCTTCCAGGAGAACGTCGGCATGCTCGCAGACGGCATCGCCTTCGCTGACACCTTCGACGCCATCGAGCGCCTTCGCCACGTCTGGGCCGGCAAGCCCGCTCAGGGCCCTCACCCCATGAGCGGCATGGGCTTCGCCCGCGCCGCGCTCGTCCTCGACGAGGCTGCCGTGGCACTCACCGCCGAAGACCCGATCTCGCGCAATGTCGCCGGCCGCATCTGGAACATCGCTCGCGCCATGTCCGATGACACCGGTCTTCGCCTCGTCGACTCGACCGAGGACGCCCTCCCGACCGACCGCGCCGTTATCGTCCTTGCCGTGACACCGCGTCCTGCCGTCTCCTCCGTCGCCAACGTGACCATGGCAGACGACGGCGACCTCGCCCTGCGCCTGCGCACGGCCCTCGAGAGCTCGCGCACCAAGCCTCCCGTGGTTCGCATCGAGCTGCCCGCAGACCCCAATTTCGACGGCTCCTTCACCATCAACGATGCCCAGATGCTCGCCGTCTCGCTTGTCGACACGCTCTGCGCGGCGCTTTCGTAGCAGATAAGGCACTGTCACACACAGCTCTTCTTCCGCTGACACTAAGGCGCGAGGCCCGTTCAATGATTGGGTCTCGAGCCTTTTCCCTTACATATCTGTCACCTGTCGAGTTCTTAGCATCAGGCCAAACAATGTCCAATATGCTTGCCTGGATTGCACGTTCCCCAAAATGACCCCGATCCCCACGGAGGCCACATGCAACTCGGCAACCATGAGCAGGAGACCCAGAAGCTGGATGTCATCTCCCCCAACCCTCTCGCTGCCCCTGATCCCAATGACCCCCTTGCAGACCTCGATCCCGAGGAGCGCGAGGCCTACGAGCAGCTGAAGCGCATGCGTGCCGAGCGTCGCCGCAAGAAGCTGATCAGGAGGGGCATCGTCGTTGGTATCATCGCCGCACTCGTCGTGGGCTTCTTCGTCTTCCGCGCCGTCACGGCAAACAAGCCGGATAACAGCATCCAGGTCGTCACCACCCCTGTCTACACCGGCCCCTTCACGACTGAGGTCACCGGGTCCGGCTCCATCAAGCCCTCCTCCTCGTATGTGGTTCAGCCCCAGATCGACGGCACGATTGACTCCGTCAACGTCGTTGCCGGCCAGCCGGTCAAGGCGGGCGACGTCCTCTTCACCATCAAGAACGATGACCTTGACCGCGCCATTAACGAGGCAGGACGTGGCGTTCGCACCGCCAAACAAGGCGTTGACGAGGCAAACCAAGGGGTCGAGCAAGCGAGGCAGACGGTCAATGCCGCGGAGGAGGCCGTCAACAAGGCACAGAATCTGCTGAACGCGAATCCTGACGACACGGATCTACAGGCGGCTCTCGAAGGAGCCCAGGCCGAGCTCAAGAGCGCCCGCAATGCGCTCACCGAGGCCCAGCGCGCTCCCGAGTCCGCCCAGATCTCGCTCGAGGCGGCCCACGACGCGTACAGTCAGGCGGTTGAGCGTGCCGAGCAGCGCACCGTCAAATCCCCCATCGACGGCACCATCGTCGAGCTCAACGCCCAGCCCGGCGCTACCGTGGGCCAGGCGGTCGCCAGCGCGGGTACCCAGGGCACCGGCTCGCTTTGCCTGGTCGCCAATCTCTCCCAGATGAACGTCACGCTCCAGATCAGTGAGGTCGATATCAACAAGCTTTCCCTTGACCAGACCGCGAACGTCACCTTCTCCGCCGTTCCAGACCTCACGCTCTCCGCGACCGTCAAGTCCATCGCCTCGACCTCCAGCGGTAACGATGCCAGCGGTAACGGCTATGGTGGAGGCGGCGGTGCCACCTATGCCGTCGAACTTGTCATCCCCACGCCAGACCCGTGCCTCAAGCCCGGCATGACGGCAGACGTCTCCATCATCACGAACTCCATAGACTCCGCCCTCATCGTTCCCTCCGCCGCCGTAACGGACTTCGGCGACGGCACCGGCGTCGTCTACGTCGAGGATGACGAGAAGACCCACGCCGCGCACACCGTCCACGTCGAGATTCTCGGCGACAACGGCTCGGAGACCGCCATCAAGCCCACGGAGGGCGCGATCCGCGACGGCGACCTCGTCATCATCTCTGGCATGGAAGCCGCGACCATAGACGACATGGATGCCGGCACCATGGGCGACGTTGCCGGAAACGCCGCGGACGTTGCCTCCGGCGACGCCTCCGGAAGCTCCCTCGACGCAACCGTCGAGGACGAGACGACTGTGGCGCGATAACCATGCCCGTCATCGACGTCAAGAACATCCACCGCATCTTCGAGACGGGTGCCGGCTTCAACCACGTTCTCCGCGGAGTGTCCCTCACGGTCAACAAGGGCGAGTTCGTCGCCATCATGGGACCCTCGGGCTCGGGCAAGTCGACCCTCATGAACATTCTCGGGCTGCTCGACACGCCCACCACGGGCACGTATCATCTCGAGGGAGTCGACATCTCGACCCTCTCCGACGACGACCTCTCCTTCGTGCGTGGCAAGCGCATCGGCTTTGTGTTTCAGAGCTTCAACCTCCTACCGCGTGCCACGGTGCTGCGTAACGTCATGTTGCCGCTCGCCTATGCCGAGGTGGACCGTCGCGAACGCGAACCACGCGCAATTCGCGCGCTCACGGCCGTCGACATCGCGCCGGACCACTTCGACCACCTGACCAACGAGCTCTCCGGCGGACAGATGCAACGCGTCGCCATCGCACGCGCCCTCGTCAGCGACCCGGCGATCATCCTCGCGGACGAGCCCACCGGCAACCTCGACTCCGCGACCGGCGAGATGGTCATGCAGACCTTCGAACGCCTTCGCGACCGCGGTAAGACCATCGTCCTCATCACGCATGACCCAAACGTCTCCGCGCGTGCGGACCGCGCCTTGCACATCCTCGACGGGCGCCTTGCAGACGGCGCCTTCGCGAGCGGTGGACGCGTTGGGGGCACGCTCGGGACACTCTCGAGCGCTGAAGCCGCCGCCGCAACACGTCTCCGGCGCGTTACGACGCCCGGCCCAGGCAGCGCCACGTCACTCCCCAACCGCATTCCGGAGGTGTAAGAGATGACGCCCCGTGACCTCGCAACCGAGACAACGAGCGCGCTTGACGCCAACCGAGGGCGGAGTCTCCTCACAGTCCTCGGCATCGTGATCGGGATCGCCGCCGTCATTGCCATGACCTCGCTCATCGGAGGAGTCCGCAACTCGCTCGTTGGCGAGCTCGGCCTCGACGCCGCCCGGCGCGTTTCCATCTACGCGCCCTACGGCCTCACGAAGTCGAACATCGACACGCTCGAGCAGACAATCCCCGAATACGAGTTCATCGCCGGCGGTGCCTCGACGGCGGCAGACGTGACGACGGACAAGGGCTCCATATACATGCAGATATCCGGTGGTGATAACGATTATCTAACCGCCACCGGCATCAAACCCGCAAGGGGACGCACGTGGACGGCAGACGAGGAGAGCCGCGGCGCTCAGGTCTGCATCGTCACGCCCGACGTCATGCGCCAGCTCTTTAGCAATCCCGAGGCCGACTTTGCCGGCAAGACCATCAAGATCCAGAACTCCTCCTATACCATCGTGGGAGTCACGAGCCAGAGCTCGATGACCTCGATGGGCGACGGAAGCGGTTTCGCATGGGTACCACTCAAGTGCGCACAGGCGCGCCTAGGTGCAGACTCGAGCACGCTTCACGAGGTCGTTGGCTTCGCGAAGGAGGGTGTCGACATGAACGCCCTCGTCGAGAAGACGAAGGCACAGGTCGCACGCATTCAGCACATCGCCGATGAAGACATCGAGGACATGATCTACGTCTACTCCATGAAGGAGAGCATCGAGGCACTGGATAACTTCATGAACTCCTTCGCGCTCATCGCCGGCTCCATCGCGAGCATATCGTTGCTGGTAGGCGGCATTGGCATCATGAACATGATGCTCACCAACGTGACGGAGCGAATCCGCGAGATCGGTCTTCGCCGCGCCCTCGGCGCCACACGTACGGACATCACGGCGCAGTTCCTCGCAGAGTCCATTGCCATCAGCCTGGCCGGCGGCGTCATCGGCATCATCGCGGGCTACGCAGGCTCATGGGCGCTCGCATGGATCGCCAGCTCAACCGGGCTTGTCGCAGAGATAGGCGGCTCCGGTGGCGCGATGCTCGTACCGGCCATCTCGCTCAGCGCCGTTGGTTTTGCCACTGGCGTATGCGTGTTCATCGGCCTCGTGTTCGGCTACTACCCGGCACGTAGCGCCGCCCGTCTCGACCCGGTGGAGGCTCTGCGCTACCAGTAGCGCCCGAGGGCGCACGCGGGACCAGACGCCGCGACACCAGCCACGCGAGGGCGCATGGAGACCGGACGCCTCAACGCCAGCCATGCGCGAAGGTGTCATCGCGCGACAATAGCATCAAGAATCAACGAGCGGGGCGCCGGCTACATGACCGACGCCCCGCCTTCGCACGTCTATTCTCCGTCGCCGGCGGACGCGCGCCGACTCACGGTCGATGCGGCGCTAGTTACCCGCAGCCGCCATGCCAGAGCCACTCGAGGACGAGGGCAGTCCACCAGCAGGCGCACCCCAATTCGAACCCGGCAGCTCTCCCGAGCTCAAGTGCTCGCGCTCCGTGCGCTCGGGAATCTCGCCCTTCGTCTTGGTGAAGGAGAGCTTGTCATCCTCCCCGACATCGACGAGCACGATATCACCCGGAACCCAGCCTCCCTCGAGCAGACTCTCCGCAAGCGGATCCTCGATGAGCGTCTGGATTGCGCGACGCAGCGGACGAGCGCCATAGATGGGATCGGTGCCCTCCTTGGCGAGCAGATCCTTTGCAGCGTCCGTAAGCTCGATGGACATGCCATTGCCGATGAGGCGGTTGCGCAGGTCCGTGATCATGAGGTCGACGATGCCGCGAATCTCGGCGTTCGTAAGCGACTTGAAGACCACGATCTCATCGACACGGTTCAGGAACTCCGGACGGAAGAGCTTCTTGAGCTCGCCCATCGCACGGCTCTTGATCTCCGTGTCGGAGAGGGCGCCCGCGTTCGCGCCAAAGCCCATGGAGCTCGGCTTGGCGATCTCGCGCGCACCGGCGTTGCTCGTCATGATGATGACGGTGTTGGAGAAGTCGACCTTGCGACCCTGGCCATCAGTCAGGCGGCCTTCGTCGAGGATCTGCAGCAGGATGTTGAAGACGTCAGGATGCGCCTTCTCGATTTCATCGAACAGCACGACGGAGTAGGGCCTGCGACGGACGGCCTTGGTGAGCTCGCCGCCCTCGTCATAGCCCACGTATCCCGGAGGCGCGCCCACGAGCTTGCTCACGGCGAACTTCTCCATGTACTCGCTCATGTCGAAGGTGATAAGCGCGTCCTCGGAACCAAAGAGGAACTCCGCGAGCGACTTGGCAAGCTCGGTCTTGCCCACGCCCGAGGGACCCAGGAAGATGAACGAACCACCAGGACGACGCGGGTCCTTGAGCGGCGAGCGGCTACGGCGGATGGCACGGGCAACGGCGCTTACGGCCTCCTCCTGGCCAATAACGCGCTGGTGGAGAACGCTTTCGCTGCGCAGGAGCTTCGATGCCTCGGCCTCGGAGAGGTTCGAGACAGGCACACCCGTGATCGAGGAGACGACGTCTGCGATGGCGGCCTCATCGACGGTTACGACGTTGGCGTCCATGCGCTTGTGCCATGCGTCCTCAAGCTCGACGCGGCGAGCGAGAAGCTCCTTCTCGCGGTCGCGCAGGCGAGCGGCGTCCTCGAACTCCTGCCTGTCAGCGGCAGCCTTCTTGTCAGCACGGACACGAGTAAGGTCCTCGTCCACCTCGGCGATCTCGGGAGGAAGCGTCATGTTGTGAACACGCGTGCGGGCACCCGCCTCGTCGAGGACATCAATCGCCTTGTCAGGCAGGAAGCGGTCCTGGACGTAGCGGTTCGAGAGCGTGACGGCGGCAACCACCGCTTCGGGCGTGTAACGCACGTGGTGGTGCGCCTCGTAAGACGCCTGGAGGCCTTGAATGATCTTGATCGTATCCTCTGGGCTAGGCTCGTTGATGTTCACCGGCTGGAAGCGGCGCTCGAGCGCGGAGTCCTTCTCGATGTGCTTGCGGTACTCCTCTGCCGTGGTGGCGCCGATGACCTGGATCTCGCCGCGGGACAGAGGGGGCTTCAGGATGCTCGCCGCATCGATGGATCCCTCCGCAGAGCCAGCGCCGATGATGGTGTGCATCTCGTCGATGAAGAGGATGACCTTGCCGTCCTTTTCGACCTCGGCGATAACCTTCTTGAGGCGGTCCTCGAACTCGCCGCGGTACTTGGAGCCGGCGACGAGGGCGGAGACGTCGAGCGTCCAGATTTGCTTGCCGCGGAGCATGTCGGGCACGGTGCCGGCCGCGACGAGCTGCGCCAGGCCCTCGACGATGGCGGTCTTGCCAACGCCTGGGTCGCCCAAGATAAGCGGATTGTTCTTCTGACGACGCGCGAGCACCTGCATCACGCGCTCGATCTCGCGATCGCGGCCGATGACCGGGTCAAGCTTGCCCTCCGCGGCGAGCGCCGTGAGGTTGCGACCGTACTTCTCGAGCATCGAGGCGTCATCGCTCGAGGAGGAGCTGGTGCGCGCCGGTCCGACGGACACGCCATCCGGGCCAATGCGGACCTCCTGCGCCTGCGAGGATGCGTCATCGGCCGGAGTGTTCTTCTCAATGAGCTCGTTGACGGCATTGCGGACGGCATCACCCGAGATGCCAAGGCGGCTCAGCGTCTCCATCGCCACGCCGTTGCCCTCGCGCACGATGCCAAGCAGCAGGTGTTCGGTCGAGATGTAGGTGGCGCCGCGGCTCATGGTCTCGCGATAGGCGCCCTCAAGTACGCGCTTGGCGCGCGGCGTGAACGGGATGTGACCGCCAGGCACGGGCTCATACGCGCGATCCGTGACCTGACGCACGGCCTCGAGCGCCTCGTCATACGTAACGTCGAGCTGGGCGAGGGCTTGGGCGGCAATGCCCTCTCCCTCCTTGATGAGGGCGAGGAGCAGGTGCTCCGTGCCAACGTACATCTGCCCCAGGGTACGAGCCTCTTCTTGAGCGAGGCTCATGACCTTGCGGGCCTTGTCTGTGAACTTGTCGAACATGCGAAGGTTCCCCCTCGGTCGTTCTTCCTGCAAAACCAACGTGCCCATGCGGCCTCATGGCAGCACGGGCACGTTGTTAGCTTATACCCTCGAGCCGGGTAGGCAAAACCGCGACGTCTATATCGCTCGCCTATGGGCGGTGCCCACGCAGTGCCAACGATTCGTTCGGCTAGCACCACCCGACACCACCCGGCAATTGGTCTTACGACGTATGACGCCAGCGAGAATCCGTAAGGGTGCGCGCAATTCCAAGGCCAAGAGGCAAAAACGTCACGATAAGAATTGCGCGAACGAGCCAGCCAAGCATATCCACCGTGTCGAAGATGCACATGTAGTACATCGCTCGATACAGATAAAGGCCCGGCACCATGATGACAATCGAGGGCACCGTAAGCGCGATGCGCGGAAACGTCAGAACTTCCTCAACGCCGCTTGCTAAAAGTCCCGAGATGAGAGCCCCGATAAAAGCAGCCGCCTCGGGCGGAACGCCAGTGGCCAGGCCAAGCGATGGAACGAGTACGTTCAGGTCTACGAGGGACAAGCGGATTGTATTCGACACCGCACCGATGCAACCCGCAGTCGCGGCCATTCGCATTGGGCTGTTGAACATCACGGAGAAGCCGAAGACTCCCACAAAGCTCATCACCATGCGTAGAGCTGTGAGCTGGAACATCCCAAGACCTTGCGGAGCAAAATCATCAGGAGAAAGGCCGACGCACTCCGCCACCATCCAGCCCACAAGTGTGGCAACCACGATAATCGAGACGGCATACGCCAAACGCTCCATACCACTACGCATGTCGAGCTTCGAGATGTCGAGTCCGGCGGTGATAAGCGGGAACCCCGGAATTACAAAGAGCATCGCCCCGATGTAGCCTTCCTTATGCGCCATCGCAGTCGGGTCGAAACCACTGAGCGCGAGCAGGGCAAAAAGATATGACACACATGCAACGGCAACTCCCACCGCGAGCGAACTGAACTGCCCGAGGCGTTTGCGAAGCATGTTCGAGCGCACGAAGTTACCAATGCCTGCGCCCACGAGCGCACACAGCATCTCGACAGGGCCGCCGCCAAGCAGAAACACGAAGGCGCCACAGGCAGCACCCGCAGCGAGCCCCTGTTGCCAGGGGCGATAGTCTGGTCTCGCGTGCTCGACGTCTTCCAGCATCTGGTGGTACTCATGAACCGTAAAGATACGTCCATACGTCTCGATTTCGCGAAGAAAGCTCTCCATCATCCAGATGCGATGCGTATTAACGCCGGCGAAAGACAGGCTCACAACCTCATTGAAGATGTGATGCCCCTCGATGCAGGTGCACTCGAAGGAGAGAAGCGATAGGTCGACGTGAATCGTGATGCCAAGCACGGCGGCGACACGGTTCATCGTGTCACGCACACGCCAGGCACCCGTGCCGCTCGCGAGCATAAGCATGCCCGTACGACACACGATCGTGGACTTATCAGCAATTGGCGCCTTCACTGCAAGCTCGTCGCCCGCCTCGACAACGTCCTTCCAAACCGTTTTCATATGCAGGGCGTTTGTTCGAACACCGCGGTGATGGACGACTGGAGACTGTATGGTCCTTGTATGCTTGACTGTCCTCGCGGTAGCAAGGCGCGCCGTCGCAGCATCTGGCTCGTCATCGATAATGTCGAAGTCGTCTAGAGACTCAAGGGTTCGATGCCCTGGGACGTCGTCCTCGTCAGCATCGTCCGCCCCGTCGAACATGTTGATGCCCTCGAGAGCCGCTTCGCGCACGACCTCGCGTTCCGCGTCACTCACGGCTTCGCGTTCTGCGTCACGCTCTCGTGCGACCCCGTGCTCCGCCTCGGATGCTCGCATAAACACCCGTTCCGTCTCAGACTCGCTTTCATCTTCGCGCCTAGTCATGGGCAACCTCCCAGCCAAAGGGGTGGCTCGGCTGGGGTCACTCCTACCCGTTTTCCGCACGCAACAGTACCACTTTACATAGCTGAAAGTTCGCGAGGCATTACTCTCGATGACAGCACATGAGCAATCCCCCTGTGCAATGACACGCTTAAGACGCATATGCATGCCAATTTGCAACGTCTACGACTCGTGAGACGCACCATACCGGCCCACGGCCAATCCCGTGCGCCGGCACCACAGAGCAGCAAAGAGCCCGCCGCTGCCGAAAGGGCAACGACGGGCTCAAAACACGCTATGAATCACAAATCACCCGCGACATCACGGCCTCGCGCCCCAGCAAAAAGCCCGCCACTGCCGAGAGGCAACGACGGGCTCGGAAGCACGCTGTGGCATCGCGCGCTCAGCGTGGCGATGATCCTAGCACAGCTTGGCGCCGGCGGGAATGCGATCGCTCACCATGAGGAGGTTGAGGCACTCCTTGCCGTCCTCCTCATGAACGGCGGAGATGAGCATGCCGCAGGAGTCGATACCCATCATCTTACGCGGGGGCAGGTTGGTAATCGCGATGAGCGTCTTGCCCACCAGCTCCTCGGGCTCGTAATACCCGTGAATGCCGGAGAGGATCACGCGATCGGTGCCAGAGCCGTCATCGAGCACGAAGCGCAGGAGCTTCTTGCTCTTCTTCACGGCGTCGCACTCCTTGACCTTCACGACGCGGAAGTCTGACTTGCTGAAGGTCTCGAAGTCGACGAAGTCCTCGAACAGCGGCTCGACCTTCACCTTGGAGAAGTCGATGGGCTCGGCCTCGGCAGCGGCCGCCAGCTCTGCGGCCTTGGCCTCGGCAGCGCCGTTCTTGGCACCCGCCTCGGGCTTCATGTGCGGGAAGAGGAGGACGTCGCGGATGGACGGCTGGTTGGTGAGCAGCATGACGACGCGGTCGATGCCGATGCCGATGCCACCCGCCGGCGGCATGCCGTACTCGAGCGCGCGGACGTAGTCGGCGTCGAACTGCATGGCCTCGTCATCGCCGGAATCGCGCTCGGCAATCTCGGCGCGGAATCGCTCTGCCTGGTCGATCGGGTCATTGAGCTCGGAGAACGCATTGGCGTACTCGTGACCGGCAATGACGAGCTCGAAGCGGTGCGTGAGGCGCGGCTCGTCGTCATAGCGCTTGGCGAGCGGGCTCACCTCGACGGGATAGTCAACGACGAACGTCGGGTTCACGAGCGAGGGCTCGCCAATCTCGTCGTAGAGCTCGGCAATGAGCTTGCCGGTGCCCCACTCGGGCTTGGTCTCGATCTTGTTGGCGGCGCAGAGCTCGCGCAGGTGCTCGATCGGGGTGTCGAGGTCGACATCCTCACCAAGGGCGTTGGAGACGACCTTCGTCATCGGGATGGAGGGCCAGGTGCCGGAGAGGTCAATCGTGGTGCCCTGGTAATCGATCTGCTCGGGGTTGCCGATGGCAGCGTTCGCGGCCTTGATGACGCCCTCGGCGAGCTCCTTCATGCCCTCGAGGTCAGAGTAGGCGCGATAGGCCTCCATCGTGGTGAACTCGGGGTTGTGGGTCTGGTCCATGCCCTCGTTGCGGAAGATGCGGCCAATCTCGTACACGCGCTCGAAGCCACCCACGAGCAGGCGCTTCAGCGGCAGCTCGGTCGCGATGCGCAGGAAGCACTCCTGGTTGAGGGCGTTGAAGTGCGTGATGAACGGCTTGGCCGTGGCACCGCCCTGGATGGTCTGGAGGATCGGAGTCTCGACCTCCATGTAGGCGTCCTCCTCCATGTAGCGACGGAAGGCGGAGACGATGGCGGAGCGCTTGCGGAAGGTCTCACGGACGTCATCGTTGACGATGAGGTCGACGTAGCGCTGACGATAGCGGGTCTCCTTGTCAGAGAGACCATGGAACTTCTCGGGGAGCGGGCGGACGGACTTGCTGAGCAGGCGCACCGACTTGGGCGAAAGCGAGAGCTCGCCGCGACGGGTGCGGACCACGTTGCCGGTAGCCTCAACGATATCGCCAAGGTCGAACTGGCGAATGGCGGCCATACCCTCCTCGCCCAGGTTATCGATGCGGCAGAAGAGCTGCATGCGAGCAGTGGCGTCCTGGAGAACGACGAAGGCGACCTTGCCCTGGCCACGCTTGGCGCGGATGCGGCCGGCGACGGTCCAGACGGTCTCGTCCTCACCCTCGGCCTCGAGTTGATCGTAACGCTCGAGAAGGTCCGCGACGTGAGCGGTTACGTCGCAGTGCTCAGGGTACGGATCGCCACCGGCATCGATGATGGCCTGCCTACGCGTGATGCGCATCGCGCGTTCGTCGGTAGCGGCGGGCTCGGCGGCCACGTTCTTGGTCTCGTCAGACATGCTCTTGTCTCCTTCTGCCCACGCTCTTCCGCGCAGGCACTCGCCGGACACAGGGTGCCGGCTGGCTGCAACAAACAAAACGCCCCTCCCGCGACGGGCACGGAAGGGGCGACTACGTACTAGGCTCGGGCATCTGCCCGTGCGACCACTCGCCCTAGCGCGAGATTTTGGTGATCGTGTAGGAGCGCGTGATGCCAGTGGGGCTGGTAACCTCGACGACATCGCCCTTGGCGCGACCCATCAGCGCAGAGCCCACCGGGCTCTCGTTCGAAATCTTGTGCTCGAGGGAGTTGGTCTCGGTGGTGCCAACGATGGTGAAGGCGGCCTTCTTATCCTTGCCAGCCTCCTGAATCTCGACGGTGCAGCCGATGGAGACAGCGAGAACGTGACCGGCGTTCTCGGAGACCTTAGCGGTCGAGAGAATCTTGCGAATCTCGGCGATGCGGGAGGCGTTCTTGGACTGCTCCTCCTTGGCGTCATCGTACTCGGAGTTCTCGGAGAGGTCGCCGAAGTCGCGAGCGACCTTGATGCGCTCGATGATCTCAGCGTCGTGGTCTCCCTCACGCCAAGCGAGCTCGTCGAGGAGCTTCTGGCGGCCTTCGGGGGTAAGGATAATCTCGTTCTCAGCCATGGTTCGCTTTCTTGCCGAAGGGCGGTTGGTACAGTGGTGCGAAGGCTCGCATGCCTACACACGCGAGCCTAAAAGAAACTAGTTAGTCGAGCTTGGCGCCGCAGCTCTTGCAGAACTTGTTGTCCGCCGGGTTCTTGGCGCCGCAAGCACCGCAGAACTTGCCGTCGTCAGCATCGACGTCAGCATCCCCAGCGTCAGCGGGCTTCTCAACGACGACATCGGCAGCCTCGGTAGCCTTGTCCTTGCCGGCCTCAGCCTCGGCCTCGTCCATGCCCTCGCGGATGCTCTTGGCGGTCTTGCCAAGGGACTTGCCGAGCTTCGGGAGGTTCTTCGGGCCAAAGATCACCAGGACGACGGCCAGGATGACAATCAGCTCGGGCATACCAAGACCAAAAATCATGTGTAGTTCCTCTCAACGACAGCCTTTGTGGCGTGGTCTACAAGCAAGGCGGCTCCAGTGGAACCGTGCAATTGTGTAAGTATACTAGCCCCAGCGCGATTCCGCAGCGACTACTTAGACAATGCGCGTTCGTGCCCGCAATTTCCACGTTGATTGGCGTGTACCCACATTGGTAGCGCGCCAATCCCCAAATCCGTCGGAGACCCATGCCCACCGCCCTTATCGTCTTCATCGCCCTTACGATTGCCGGGTTCCTCATCCACCTCCTCTGCATGCGTCTGCTTGCGTGGCGCGGCGTCACTGTGAGGCGCACGCGCTTTGGCGTGACGTTCATCTTTGACACGGAGGATGCGGACGGCACTCCCGTGCGCATGCTTAATGTCAATGGGGCCTTCCAGAGCGTCGCCTATGCCACGGACGAGCTTTGGAGCGAACTTCCCGTCTCCTACCAGCGCGAACAGGCTCGCATCATCTCCGAGCTGCCGCGCCTGGGCCGCGTGGCAGTCGTTGGCGGCGGTGGGTTCTCGATGCCAAAGTGGATCGTGGACCATCTCCCTCCTGTCTGCGTGAGCGTGGCGGAAATTGACCCCAAGATCGTCGAGATTGCACGCGAGAGCTTTGGCCTCAATCGCCTCGAGCGAGAGCATGGGGAGGATGGGCGCTTCGAGCTCGCCGTCGAGGACGGTTGGAGCTGGCTCAAATCGCAGGAGGAGGGTTTCGACCTCATCATCAACGAGGCGTTCTCCGGCTCGAAGCCGCTTGGCCCGCTGACCGGGGAGGAGGGCGTCCGCGTCGTGCGCGACCACCTGAGCGAGGGTGGCACCTACCTTGCGACGCTGAGACTTCCGCTCGAGGGTCGCAAGGCGCGACCGCTGGAGGAGACCTGCGATGCCTTCGCCGCCGGCTTCGCTCACGTGTGGCTCGTGCCCGAGGCGACAGAGGAGCCCACGAAGCCCGGCAACAACACGCTCGTCGCAAGCGACGTGGACCTTGTGGCCGCCGGCTGCGAGAGACTTGTCGGATTCGAGTGGCACGGCGGAGCGAAGTAGCGGGGCCTCGCGGACTCAGTAGTACGCGGCGGCACCGCGAGGCAAAGTGCGATCCACACGATAGGTGCCGCTCTGCAACCCCGACGCCACGAAATGGGAAGCATCGAGACAAACGTAAACAAAAAGGCCAGGAACCGAAGCCCCTGGCCTGCAATTTCGTGGTCGGGTTGACTGGATTCGAACCAGCGACCCCCGCGTCCCGAACGCGGTGCTCTACCAAACTGAGCCACAACCCGATGCGAGAGAGAAGTTTAGCACACTGCGCGCTTGATGCAACCGAGAAATTTCAACGGAGTTACATGGGCAATTTATGAGGCAAAAAGCTACTCAGCCCCACCGGCGACAGCAGCCCACGCTCTCCAGCCATGATGCTCTCGCGCGGCCTCGGCAATGCGCTCCGCCGCGTCCCCGCTCTCGCAAATCGCGAACGAGCACGCGCCAGAACCCGTCACCATCGAAGCGACGACGCCCTCCTGCCCGGCGAGCCACTCACTCACCGCCCAGACATCGCCGCACAGGTGGCACGCCGCAGGAGCTAGGTTGTTGAAGAGGTTGGCCGCCATCGCGGCGACATCGCCGGCGGCAAGGGCCTCGCACACCACCTCGTAGCTCGTAGGATCCTCGCCCGCACGATCGAACTCGTCATACGCCTCCTTGGTGGAGACGCCACCGACGGCGGGCATGACGAGAGCGACGGGCATCGAAAACTCCGGGAAGGTGCGCTCGAGCACATCTCCGGCACCCAGGTACAGGCCCGGGCGTGGATCGAGGAAAAACGCGACGTCGGCGCCAACGCGCCTCGCCACGGCCACAACACGCTCGTCGCACACGGAGACGCCCCAGCGCTCACAAAGAGCACGCAGGACGGCGCCCGCATCCGCGGACGAGCCTCCCAGACCCGCCTTCTCCGGAATGCGCGCCGTGACCTCGACGCGGACCTCGGGTCTCTCCCCCAGGGCCTCCGCGAGAAGCGTCGCCGCACGCCAGACCGTCGTCCTCTCGGGAGCGACCTCAAGAGCGGGCGTATGAACAACCTCGAGCTCAGGAGCATCGCTTACGACAACGGTGTCACAAAGCGCCACCGGCACCATCACAGAATCGACGCGATGATAACCGCGGTCGTCCTTCTCGTGATGGATGCCAAGGTGGAGGTTGACCTTACAAGGGGTCTCGACGACCTGCCGCGACATAAGCGGACGCTACTCCTCGAGATCGGCAGCGACGTAGTCGAAGAGGCGCTCGCCGGACTCGCTGTCAAACAGCTCGACGGTACCGGTGAGCACGTCAACGTACTGGTAGGACTGGCGGGCCTTGCGACCGCGGCGCTCCTCGACCTCGAGGACGAACAGCGACGGGTGCGCCTGGACGAGGGTGCCGGTGCGCTCGACGATGCGGGAGCGACCCATGTTGGCCTTGACCTTCAGGCGCTCGCCCTTGAGGCCCTCGAGCTTCTCGCGGATTTCATCAACCCTGTTGACGGAAGGGACTTCGTTCTCCATGCTACGCTCTCTATCCTGACCGCCTGAAATAACTCCATGTTGGAAGGAGTTAACAAAGGTAGACTGCGGCCACTCTGATTCATGTGAATTGCTATCGTACTGTCTGCTTATCAACGCCTCAACATCCCGGGCGAAAGGAACGCAGAATGAACATGGAGCGTGTAGGTCGCGTACTCGATAACCTCGAAGACATGGGCATGAGCCAGGTGCTCGTCGCCGACCCGATGTCCATCTGGTACCTCACCGGCTACTGGAACCTCCCCTACGAACGCTTCTATGCCCTCTACCTCGCCCGCACGGACGACGGCATCAAGACGGTCATGTTCTGCAACCGTCTCTTCCCGGATGCCACCGCAACCGGCTGCGAGATCAGGGTCTTCGATGACACCGAGGACCCGATTCCACTCGTCGTCGAAACCTGCGACGAGAGCTCGCCGCTCGGCGTCGACAAGGTGCTCGCCGCACGCTGGCTGCTCCCCCTCATGGACGCTCACGCCGCGAGCGAGCTCCGCCTGGGCTCGCCCGCCGTCGACCTCGCGCGCTCCATCAAGGATGCCAGCGAGCTCGACCTCATGCGCGCCGCCTCCGCCACGAACGACAAGGCAATGGAGTGGTTGCGCTCCCAGCTGCGCGAGGGCGTGACCGAGCACGAAATCGCGAGCGGCCTTCTCGCCGAGTACCGCCGCCTTGGCGCCCAGGAGCACAGTTTCACGCCGATTGTGAGCTTTGGTGCCAACGCCGCAGACCCGCACCACGAGCCGGACGAGACGCAGCTTCGCCGCGGCGACCTCGTGCTGTTCGACGTGGGCTGCAAGCGCGACTCGTACTGCTCCGATATGACGCGCACGTTCTTCTTTGGTGCCGAACCCAGCGAACGCGACCGCGAGGTCTACGAGACGGTGCGTCGTGCCAACGAGGCCGCCGAGGCCATCGTGCGCCCCGGCGTGACGTTCGCCAAGATTGACCTCACGGCCCGTCGCATCATCGAGGAGGCTGGCTACGGCAAGTACTTCACGCACCGTCTGGGTCACCAGATCGGCCTGGAGGACCACGAGCCCGGGGACGTCTCCTCGGCTCACGACGAGCCCGTACGCGCCGGTCAGTGCTTCTCCATCGAGCCGGGCATCTATCTGCCGGGCGAGATGGGCGTGCGCATCGAAGACCTGCTCATCGTCACGGACGATGGCTGCGAGGTCATGAACAGCTATCCCAAGGAGCTCGCCGTCATCGAGTAGCGGGCCAAAGGGAAGGCCGAGCGGGCCGGAGCGCGAACGATTTCGCCCCGGCCCGCTTATTTGTGCTTCGCAAGAGAGCTGACGGCAGAGCCGGTGCGCGGCACCGGCTAGCCCTCCAGCACATACTTGCGGATGGCCCAGACCGCGCCGTCCTCGTCCACGGACGGCGCGATTACGTCCGCCGCAGCCTTCACGTTATCGCTTGCCTGGCCCATGGCCACGCCGATACCCGCGTGGCGCAGCATGTGAACGTCATTGCCGCCATCGCCAATGGCCATGCACTCGGCCGGTGTGATGCCCAAACGCGCGCAGAAGGCATCGATCGCGTCGCCCTTGCCGCAGCCCGCGCTGACGATGTCGAGGAAGTTGGGGGACCAGCGCACGTTTTCGAGCCCGTCTATGCCGCCGAGGAGCTCCTCGTCCGATTCAGGCGCGACGTCGGTCACAATCTGCAGAACGTTCGCGCAGTCGACATCGTCCCACGAACGGACCTCGTGCCCAGGCTTGTAGCGAAGGGAGCGGGCGAGCTCATCCGGGTCGCCGCAGAAGTACAGGGCGTCCGGCTCCGTGAAGGACGTGGAGAGGCCACGCTCGCGAAGGCGCTCCACCAGAGCTACCACGCACTTCTCGGGCATGGGCTTGCTCGAAATGACCTCGCCTGAGGCCATGAAGCAGTACTCGCCATTAGCGGTGGCATAGCCGTCGAAGTCAAAGCTCGCGTCCATGCCGATGCTGTCCTTATAGCGGCCGGTCACGATGAACGAGGCCACGCCGCGGCGATGGGCCTCCTCGAGAGCAGCTTTCGTACTAGGGCGCATATCGGGCGCGTCGAACGGAACGAGAGTGCCATCAATGTCCAGAAACAGCGCCTTGATTGCCATATGGTGCTCCGTCTCTCGCGCATATCCCCTGCCGCCCCACCAAAACCTGCAAAAGGGACAGTCCCTTTTTCAGGTTTTGCGAGGCTTGGTTGACAAAGGGACAGTCCCTTTGTCAACCCCGCCTGTCCGCCCGCGCCCATCCCGTGCAACGAAAAGGGCCCGAGGCGCAATGCCCCGGGCCCGGACTTGGCTCTTATCGGCTTGCTTTGACCGATTCTAGTACAGACCCTCGCACATCGAGAGCGCGGCGTCATCGGCAACGACAACGCAGTTGGGGTGAAGCTGCAGGATGGACGCGGGGCAGCTGGGCGCGATCGGACCGAAGCACATGTCGTGAACAGCCTGGGCCTTCTTCTCGCCGTTAGCGACAACGAGAATCATGCGGGAGTACATGATGGTCTGCGTGCCCATGGTATAAGCCTGGCGCGGGACGTCCTCCTCCTTCTCGAAGAGGCGGCTGTTGGCCTGGATGGTGCTCTCCGTCAGGTCGACGCAGTGGGTGCCGGCGCTGAAGTGGTCATCGGGCTCGTTGAAGCCGATGTGACCGTTGTTGCCAATGCCCAGAAGTTGGAGGTCGGTATAGCCGGCCTCGGCGACGATCTTGTCGTACTCGGCGCAGGCAGCGGCGGCATCCGGGTTGGAGCCATCCGGCACGTGCGTGTTGGCGAGGTCGATGTTGACGTGATCGAACAGGTTGTCGCGCATGAAGAAGTGATAGCTCTGCGGGTCATCATGGTCGAGGCCGCGGTACTCGTCCAGGTTGTAAGTGCTGACCTCGGAGAAATCGCAGTCGCCGTTTTTGCAAGCCTCAACGAGGTTCTGGTAGGTGCCGATGGGCGTGGTGCCGGTGGCGAGGCCGAGCACGCAGTTCGGCTTCAGGACGACCTGAGCGGCGATGATGTTCGCCGCCTTGCGGCTCATGTCCTCGTAATCCTTGGCGTGAATGATCTTCATGGCGCGTCCCTTCTCTAACGGGATGGGGTGCTATCCTTTGCGCCCCACCTGCGGCCCGCGTCGGCCGCAACCAACGTGAGACGCGGCCACCAGGGCGAGGTCGCGCAGCTATGAGGATTTCGCGCCACGTCGAGGCCCCTGCCCGTCCATGGCGGATTGGGGCGTTGCCCCAAGTGTTTCCATGATGTACCGATGTGTCCCAAGCCTCAAGCAATAATTCGGGGAAAGGCGGAAGTTGCCGGCGAAGCCCACAAGAGTTGACAAAGGGACTGTCCCTTTGTCAACTCTCCTTTGTCAACTCTTGCAACGCCACCTGCAAAAGGGACTGTCCCTTTTTCAGGTTTTTTAGGCGAGCTGGCGAGCGAGGTCGGCGAGGGCGTGGGCGCGGTGGGAGATGGCGTTCTTCTCCGCGGGCTCAAGCTCCGCCATGGTGCGACCCGGGGTGTCGACAGGCCAGAAGAGCGGGTCGTAGCCGAAGCCGTTGGCACCACGCGGCTCGCGGCCGATCATGCCCTCGCAGTCGCCCTCACCGCAGATGACGGTGCCGTCGGCCTGGATCAGCACCACGCTCGAATGGAAGCGCGCGGTGCGTTCCTCCTCCGGCACGTTCTCCATCTCGCGCATGAGCTTTTCGTTGTTGCGCTGGTCGTCGCCGTGGACGCCAGCCCAACGCGCGCTCATGATGCCCGGCTCGCCGGACAACGCATCGACGACGAGGCCAGAATCGTCAGCCACGGCGGCAAAGCCCGTCTGCTCGAGCGCGGCCTCGGCCTTGATGATGGCGTTCTGCGTGAAGGTGTCCCCGTTCTCCACCGGATCGGGGAAATCACCGAGCTCTCCGAGCGCGTAGAAGGAGACGCCGGGCATGAGCGGGGCGAGGATGGCCTCGATCTCGGTCACCTTGTGGGGGTTACCCGTGGCAACGACGACGGTCTTTGCGGGGTCAAGCGTGGCAATGTCTACCTTGGCCATGGTTGCTCCTTTTCGTGTGCGCGTGTTCGTGTGCGCGTGTAATGCGAAGTGCGTCGAGATGGCCGGACCGGCTCGGCGGGCGCGCCACGCAACGGGCGCGCACCAAGCTCGTAGTCTACGCCGTGAAGCCCGTGACCTCGTTCTGGAGGTCACACAGACACTTAATGCCAGCCTCGCCCATGTCGAGCAGCTCGTTGAGCTGGGCGCGGGAAAGAGTCGAGCGCTCGCCGGTTCCCTGGATCTCGACGATGCCGCCGTCCGCGGTCCCCACGAGGTTGAGGTCGACGTCGGCGTGCGAGTCCTCGGGGTAGTCGAGGTCGAGCATCGGCGTGCCGGCGACGACGCCCATGCTGATGGCGGCGACCTGGCCCGTGAGCGGCAGCCTCTTGATCTTGCCTTGCTCCACGAAGTTCATCAGCGCATCGTGCAGCGCCACCCAACCGCCAGTGATGCTCGCGGTACGCGTGCCACCATCCGCCTGAAGAACGTCGCAGTCGACGGTGATGGTGAACTCGCCCAGGTGGTCGAGGTCGCACACGGCGCGAAGGCTACGGCCGATGAGGCGCTCGATCTCCATCGAACGGCCCTTGCGGCCCTTGTACTCGCGCTTCGTGCGAGAGCTCGTGGAGGTGGGCAGCATCGCGTACTCCGCGGTGAGCCAGCCCTTGCGACTCGCCTTGCGCCACGCCGGCAACGCCTCCTCGATCGTGGCGGTGCACATGACGCGCGTGTCGCCAAACTCCGCGAGGCACGAGCCATGGGCGTTCTTCATGACGTCGCGCGTGAGCGTGATGGGGCGCAGCTGGTCGAGGGCGCGGCCCTCGGGCCTGCGCTGCGTGAAATCCTGCATGAGAGTCTCCTTGCTAGTCAACGAGCGACTCGAGCGTATCTAGCTCGATGTGCTCGATCGAATCAAGCGAATGCCCGAAGATGAACTTACCCGCGACGGCAAACGACGTGATGTCATCCGAAGTAGTGGCAAAGCGATACTTGGGCTCGCCGCCAGCGCCGAGGTTGGGCGAGGCAGGATCTGCAAGCTCGCCGCGGCGGCCGAGGATCTCCGCCACCTCGCGAGCCGTCTCCTCCGCCGAGCTCACGGTGCGGACATCCGGGCCCAGGGCACTCGAGATCTCGTGAGCGAGCAGCGGGAAGTGCGTGCAGCCAAGAACGACCGTATCGATACCACGGCCCAGAAGCGGGGCAACGTTTCTACATGCCAGCTCGCGAACCTCCGGCGTGTCGAAGACGCCAACGCTATCCATCCAGTCCTCGTGCAGATAGGTGCCCGTGGCAAGCTCGCGCTCGACGAAGTCGACGAACGAACCGGCAGCGCTCTGCGTGACGCGCACGCCGGCATCGAGGTTGTGAATGGCACGCTCGTAGGCACCCGAGTCGACCGTGCCCTGCGTGGCAAGCACGCCAACGCGACGCGAGCGGGTGGCCTGAATCGCGGCGCGGGCGCCCGGCTCGATCACGCCGATGACCGGGACCTTGAGCGTGCGCTGGATGACATCGAGACCGGCGGCCGTGGCGGTGTTGCACGCGATGACGACGAGCTTGACGTCGTGGCGCTCGAGCCAGCGGCCAACCTGGCGTACGAATAGGCGGACCTCCGCCTGGGGACGCGGGCCATAGGGGCATCGCTTGGTATCGCCAACGTAGTAGATCGACTCGGCCGGGAGAAGCGACGCGATGCAGCGGGCAACGGTGAGGCCGCCAATGCCAGAGTCAAAGATGCCAATGGGCTTGCTGTTCTCAGAAGCGATGGCCGCGCGAGGCGACGTCACGGCTGCGGGATCGAACCCGTCATCGAGCACGCTCATGGACTCGCTCCCCTCTCACCGGAACCGACGGAATCCGGAGCCAGTGGCGGCATATGAAAAAAAAGCCGGAGACAATGCCTCCGGCCTGCGGTTACATGGTGGGCGATGAGGGATTCGAACCCCCGACCTTGTGCGTGTAAGGCACCTGCGCTAGCCACTGCGCCAATCGCCCGCAGGCATGGGAAGTGTAACACAGGGGGAGCCCACGGCTCACTCCACCACGGCATGCCCACGACCCGCCACCCCCACGGCGCGCGACCGGCACGGTTCGTGGCACGATCCGCCACTCCCACGACGCGCGTGCGGCACGGCTCGAGGCGCGGCGCGTCGCCCTTCTACCTCGCCCACAACCGTCCCTCCATCGCGCGCCGCGTATACTTGGAATGCTGAATACGCGCCGGCACAGCCCGGCCTCACGTTAGGAGACGCCTCATGACCAGCGCCACCACCCTGCTCGAGCTCT
Organism: Parolsenella sp. LCP21S3_E11; assembly: GCF_052118165.1. Lineage (NCBI taxonomy): Bacteria > Bacillati > Actinomycetota > Coriobacteriia > Coriobacteriales > Atopobiaceae > Parolsenella > Parolsenella sp. LCP21S3_E11. The sequence goes on from NZ_JBQKHS010000003.1 coordinate 167,317, forward strand.
GTGACCTTCTCGACGCCAACGATATTCTCGTAAGCGGCATTCCCGAGGAGGCAGACACGAATGTGACCGGAGCCGCCTGCGACTCGCGCTGCGTCCACGAGGGCGACGTCTTCTTCTGCAAGGGACGCGCCTTCAAGCCCGCCTTCCTCACCTCCGCCCTCGAGACGGGCGCCGTCGCCTACATCTGCGACCAGAACCACGCCGAGGAGCTCGCTGTCACCGCGCCTTCCGCGCCTGCGATCGTGACCAGCGACATGCGCCGCGCCATGGCTCTCGTCTCCGCCGCCGCCTTTGGCAGGCCCGACCTCGACGTTCCCCAGGTGGGCATCACGGGAACCAAGGGCAAGTCGACCACCGCGTACATGCTGCGCTACATCATCGACGCCGAGAACGGCGAGAAGACCTGCGGCATCATCGGCTCAATCGACACCTATGACGGCGCGGAAGACATCGAGTCCACAAACACCACGCCCGAGGCACCCGATCTCTGGCGCCACCTCGCCAACGCCCGCGAACACGACCTCGCCGCCATGGTGATGGAGATCTCGAGTCAGGCGCTCAAGTATGACCGCAGCCTCGGCCTCTCGCTCGACGTCGCGGCATTCCTCAACATCGGCGCGGACCACATCTCCGCCGTCGAGCACCCCACCTTCGAGGATTACTTCGCCAGCAAGCTCAAGATTTTCTCCCAGTGCGACAACGCCGTGATCAACCTCGGCACCGCCCACCTCGAGCGCGTCCTCGACGCGGCGCGCGCTGCCGGTGTCGAGAGCATCGTCACCGTCTCGACCTCTGGCGCCGACCCCGTCGAGTGCGGCAGCTGCGACATGGTCTACCCGGACATCTGGGCGACCGACATCAAGCCCCTGGGCACCCAGCTCACCTTCGTCGTCCACGGCACGGATGCCCCCGAGGAAGACGGCGAGCACGTCGAGTGGCAGCTCCCCGTCACCATCAACTTCCCCGGCCTCTTCAACGTGGAGAACGCCCTCGTCGCCATCGCCTGCGCTAAGCTGCTCGGCGTAAGCGGCGCCGCCATCGTAGCGGGCCTCGCCGCCTGCCGCGTTCCCGGCCGCATGGAGCTCATCGGCAAGCCGGATTCCAAGGTGCTCTGCGTCGTCGACTACGCGCACAACACCCTCTCCTACCAGAAGTTCTTTGCGTCCATGACCGAGGAGTTCCCCGGCAGGCGCATCATCGCCCTCATCGGGGCGCCCGGCGGCAAGGCGTTCGAACGCCGTGTCGAGCTCCCGCGCGAGGCCGCTCGCTGGGCGTGCCACATCGTCACCACCGAGGAGGACCCGGCGCACGACTCGAACGAGGAAATCTGCCGAGAGATGGACGGCAACGTGCCCGAGGGCGCCACGCTCGCCGATGGCACTCCCGTGACGCACGAGTACGTGCTCGACCGTGAGGAGGCCGTCGCCCGCTGCCTCGACGTCGCGCTCGGCTATGAGGAGCCGTCACTCGTCTGCCTGCTTGGCAAGGGCGATGAGACGCTCATCCACCGCGGCGACGAGTTCCAGACGATGGTGCCCGACGGCAAGGCATTCGAGAACGCTGCCGCTGCACGCGGCATCGAGCTCTAGGGGGATGGACATGGCTGGTTACCTCACGTTTCCGGAGCGTCCCACCGGCGAGCTCGCCGAGCGCCTGCGCAAGGTCCGCTACGTCATCACGGACGCGGACGGCACCATGTTCACGGGCGCCAAAGCCACGGTGAACTCCGCCGGGGAGCCCTGCGCAGACCTCGTCCAGACGCTGGTCGAGCTCACGCGCGCCGGCGTCTCCGTCATCCCGTGCACTGGCCGCAACCGCGCCATGATCATGGAGGATGCCCGCGTGCTGGGATTTCCCGGTTGGATTGCGGAGATGGGCGGCGTGGTGTGCACCAAGCAGGCCAGCCAGCCCGAGTGGCACTACTTCTGCGGACGCATGCCGTATGACGAGACCTGCGGCAAGACCCCGCACGACGTGATCTGGGAGACCGGCGTCATCGATGCGATGCTCGAGCGTTGGCCCGGCCATCTCGAGACCTACCACGATAACGGCATCGGTTTCGAATACCGCGAGGTCACCATCGCCATGCGCGGTGATGCGCCCGAGGAGGAGATGCAGGACATGCTCGACCACTGCAGTCTGCCCCTGTACCTCTCCGACAACGGCATGGTCGACCATATCTCCGGCGAGACGACCCTCGAGGTCGACCGCGCGAACCCCCAGGGCATCCACACGTACCACATCACGCCGGCCGGCGTGAGCAAGGGCACCGGCATCCTGCGCTTTATTGAGCTCGCGGGCCTGGCTCCCGAGGAGGTTCTCGGCGCGGGCGACTCCCCGGCAGATTGCGTGATTGCAGACGCCGTGGGCACGTTCCTGTTCATGTGCAACGGCCTGAGCCACGACCGCGCGGAGGAGGAGATCGCCGCCCGCAATAACATCCTCGTCTCGACGAAGCGCTCGACCGACGGCTGGGTCGCCGCCATGCGCGGTCTGCTCGCCGCGAAGGAGTAGCCGCCGACGCGCGGTCGCGGGGGTCGCGCGCATCCACCCGACCCCGCAACAGGCTCCGCAACAGCCCGGCGCCGCGCGCGTCAGCCGGCGCCCCGCAACAGCCCGCCGCGCGCAACAGCCCGGCGCCCCGCGCATCAGACGCAAACGCCTACCTCTTGTAAGGAATCCAGCCCGATTCTGGCCCCGAACCCTTACAAGAGGTAGGCGTTGTGCTCTGCCGCGACGTGCCGCCCGCGAGCCCGTAGCCCCCGTTTTGCCGCAACGCGTCTCCACCATGCTTCTCAGTAGCCACCGCTAGTTCGAACCTGTCTCGAGCAGAGCCTTCAGGTAGTCGCTCCTAGAACTAAGCACGCGATCGACGAAGACGCTGTCTCCCACCCGATAAAAGGCAAGATAGGAGCCAGCGATCACGAACCTGTACGGAGTAGAAATGGGGCTTATCGAAGACAGGGGCGTTCCTGATTCCGGGAAGTCCGCAAGCAACTCCACGCGGGACAGGATCAAATCAATCACCTTTGACGCCGCGCGCGGGTTCTCGCACTCTTCAGCGAGATAGCTCCATATGCTCTCGAGGTCACGATTCGCAAGCGGAGAGAAGACGACCTTCTTAGACATGGGTCACTTCTCGATTTGAGAAGCGCGAACGGATGTCGTCCATGGATAGCCAGCCGTCGCGCTCGCCAGACGCGCGACCCGCCTCGAGCTCGTTGAACAAGCTGCTCGCAGCAGACAGGCGATCGTAATCAGCAATATCAAGAATCGCATACCTGCCATGGCCGTTTCTCGTAAGAAAGACCGGCGAGCCCACCTGGACGTTCGAAAGGACGTCATTGTAGCTTCTCAAGTCAGACACGGGTTGAATCTTTGGCATGAGATGCTCCTTCGCTAGATTTTACGAAGTATTCTTTGGTGAATTCTACAACAACCCATGCATATGAATCCTGGCTCTACGCAGGGAGACGCACCCCGAAACGCCAACGCCTACCTCTTGTAAGGAATCCGGCCCGATTCTGGCCTCAAACCCTTATAAGAGGTAGGCGTTGTGCTCTGTCGCGACGCGCCGCCAGCGAGCCCGTAGCCCCGCCCCGTGGCCCCCGCGGCG
>NZ_JBQKHS010000004.1:0-159383 GCF_052118165.1 Parolsenella sp. LCP21S3_E11
GCGCGACGCCGCAGCCGCGGCCGACACGGAGCGCCCGCGGCCGGCGCGCGCCCCAGGACATGAGAAGGCCCGGGGCGGACATCGCGGGGCAAGCCATCCGCCGCGCATGGCGCGGGGAGCCTTGCGTGCGACGCCGTACCGGGCCTCACTCAAGCCAGTTCGCTAGGAAGCGAAATTAGAAATCGATGTCCGTGTCGTAGTAGCAGGCCTTGAGGATCTTCTCGAAGTCGGCAGCCTTGGTCTCACGCGGGTTCTCCGGCGTGCAGGCGTCCTGCTCGGCGTTCGCGGCGATCTCGGGGAGCTTCGCGAGGAACTCCTCCTCGGAGACCATCTGCGGGTTCTCGGCGTCGACCTTCACGCCGCCGTTCGCGTAGTCCTTGATGGACTGCGGAATGTTGAGCTGGTCGTTGAGATCGCGGATCTTCTGGACGAGCGAGGCGATGAGCTCCTCGTTGGTCTCGCCGGGAAGGTGCAGGACCTCCTTGGCGACGTAGGCGTAGCGCTCGGCGGCACGCGGGTCCTTGGAGTTCCACTGGATGACCTTGCCGAGGTACATGGCGTTGGCGGCACCGTGGATGATGTGGCCGTTCTCGAAGGCGGCACCGGTCTTGTGAGCCATGGAGTGCACGATGCCGAGGAGGCCAGAGGAGAAGGCGATGCCGGCGATGCACTGAGCCTCGTGCATGTGCTGACGGGCCTCCTTGTCGCCCTCATAGGACTTCGGGAGCCACTCGACGATCTCACGGATGCCGTGGAGAGCGTTGGCGTCGGTGAACATGGAGGCGAAGGTCGAGACGTAGGCCTCCATGCAGTGGGTCAGGGCATCCATGCCGGTGTGGGCGCAGAGCTTGGCAGGCATGGTGTAGGTGAGCTCAGGGTCGACAATGGCGACGTCAGGGGTGATGTTGAAGTCGGCCAGCGGGTACTTGATGCCCTTGGCGTAGTCCGTGATGACGGAGAACGCGGTGACCTCGGTAGCGGTGCCGGAAGTCGAGGAGATGGCGCAGAAGTGGGCCTTCTGACGCAGCTCCGGGAAGGAGAACGGCTGGATGATGTTGTCGAAGGACTCCTCGGGGTACTCATAGAAGACCCACATGGCCTTGGCGGCGTCGATCGGGGAGCCACCACCGAGGGCGATAATCCAGTCAGGCTGGAACTCGCGCATGGCCTCGGCGCCCTTCATGACGGTCTCGATGGAAGGATCGGACTCGACGCCCTCGAACAGCTTGACCTCGAAGCCGGCGTCCTCAAGATCCTTCTGGATGTCCTGCAGGAAGCCGCCGCGACGCATGGAGCCGCCGCCGCTGACGATAATGGCCTTGGAGCCCTTGAGGTTCTTCACCTCGTGACGAGCGCCCTCGCCAAAGTAGAGGTCACGCGGATTGGTAAAACGACCAGCCATAACGATCCTCCAAATCAATCTCCGGTGGAATTGCCACCGGTATCCGACGGCAAGAACCGCCGGCTTTCCCCAGAAGACAGGCGATATCCCCACGCCTGCCACGAATGCGGCGAACGCGAATCCCCTTCGCATGAACGCCACAGGGTTAGGCCTGTTCTAATCGAACGCGGCTCTCAATAAGCCACAGTTCGAAGGACCCAACCACGTGGAAGTTTATCCGGCGAGCGGTTTCTCCAAACGCTGTTTTCCGTAAGCGTGGAGTAATGACCGCCCGCGGAAATTCTCAATCCGTCGATTTACAAGACGGGTTGACCTCGTTCCGGTAGACAATTAAATGCCAGCTCAGATGGGTTGTTCACTGATTCATGTACAACTTTGGACCTCGAACGGGGTCCAAGCGGGCTCAGCGCTACAGGCCAGACTCAGCAATCGCAGAGACAGCCTCGCGGATGACCGCAGGCGGCTGCACGAGCGCCATGCGCACGAAGCCCTCTCCCGCGGGACCGAAGCTGGCACCCGGCGTCACGATGACACCGGCCTTCTCCATAAGCTCTAGCACAAACTGCATCGAATCCGTGCGCCCATGCGGAAGACGCGCCCAGACGAACATCGAGCCATGCGCGTTGGGACGTTCCCAGCCGATTGATTCCAGGCCATCGCACAGGGCATCGCGACGCTCCTGGTAGAGCAGCTCCTGGGTGCGAACGGAATCGCGGGGGCCGTTGAGCGCCGCGATGGCAGCGTATTGAATGGGCAGGAACATGCCGTAATCGCTCTGGCCGCGGAGCTTTCTCGTAGCCGCGATGACATCGGCGCGGCCGATAAGGAAACTCACGCGAGCACCCGTGACGTTGAAGGACTTGGAGAGACTAAAAAACTCGACGCCAACCTCAGCTGCGCCGGGATTCTCAAAGAAGCTATGGCCCTCGCCGCCATCGAAGATGATGTCGCTATAGGCGTTGTCATGGACGATCAGGAGGTCATGGGCGCGGGCAAACTCGATGATCTGGGCATAGTTCTCCGGCGTGCCCACCGAACCAACGGGATTTGCGGGCAGAGAAACCACCATGTACTTCGCACGGTCCGCGACGGCGGGGTCGATGGCGGAGACATCCGGCAGGAAGCCGTTCTCCTCCGCAAGCGGATAGAAGGCGAGATCGGCGCCGGCAATAAGGGCAGAGGCGCGGAAGAGCGGATAGCAGGGGTCGGGCACAAGCACGAGGTCGCCCTCGTCGAGGAGGGCCTCCGCCATACGGCCCATGCCCTCCTGCGTCCCGTTCACGCTCATGATCTGATCGGGGGTAAGCCCGGTAACGCCGAAGCGGTCTGCGTAGTAGTCGATGACAGCCTGGGTGAGCTCGGGAAGATCTGCCAGGGCATACTTCCAGTTCTCGGAATCTTTGGCAGCCTCGACAAGAGCGTTCTTCACGTGCGCGGGCGGCTCGAAGTCCGGCGTACCCACAGAAAGGTCGATAACCGTGCGGCCCGAAGCCTCGAGCTCACGGCGGCGAGCGTTGAGCGAGGCAAAGACCTCGCTGCCGAACCGGTCGAGACGCTTCGAGAACTGCATGTGAACCTCCGTCGCTGGACACGACGCGCTTTGAGGCGCGTTTTTTTGACCTGCGATTGTACGTCGGAGTTCGCCGGACGCTCGGCTTATTTCTCAAGACTTTCCAACATCGCAACACAAGCGGTGGAAACGTCGCGGTAGGTGTCATCGAAATTGTGAGTCCACCAGGGATCGGCAACGTCGCGCACGGAACCATCGTGCATGCGAGCACGAGGACGCAGCGGAGAATCCTCGGGAACGAAAGAGAGGAGCTTCACGCACTTGCCTTCCGGATCGCCCGAGAAGATGCGCCTGAGATCGCGGCCGTTGCTCGAGTCCATGTAGACGATGTAATCCCAATCCGCATATTCGCCGGCTCGAATGAGGCGAGCGCGGTGATGCCCCACGGGAACGCCAACCTCATTCAGCTTGTTGACCGTACCGTAGTGGGGCGGATTGCCAAGCTCCTCGTCACACGTACCGGCGGAGTCAATCACGAACTCGCCCTCGCGCCCCGCGCGACGGACGAGGTCCTCCATAACGAACTGAGCCATGGTCGAGCGACAGATGTTACCGAGGCACACAAACATGATTTTTATCATTCTATGAAACCTCTCATATATCAGGATATCCGCAGGTAAACGGCATATTGTTGATTCCTCGATTAAATACAGAGTATCAAATCAATTCATAAATGAGCGGGTTTTTTCCGCCGTCAACGTCGTAAGAATCGTCGTAAACAGAGACATTTTACGATTTCCTACGCCGCCCCGGATTCATAACCGAGCATGTCCGCCTTCACGTCCTCGAAACCGAGGTGGGTATACGTATTGAACGTCACCTCTATGTCGGAATGGCCCATAATATATTTCAGTTTCGCGGGATTCATGCCCTTACGTGCCATCTTCGAGCAGAAGGTATGGCGGCAGACATGGGGCGTGATCTTCGGAAGCTCCTCCTTATAGATGCGGTTGTGCTTCGTCACCGCGTACTGAAAATACTTCTGCCAATGCAGGGCGACGCGGGGCATCTCGTTCTTATCGAGAAATAGGAAGCCGCTTACCCCGTCGACCACGGGTTCGCACGCAGGGCGCGGGCGATTCGCGAGAACACGCTTGAAGCTCGCGGAGACGGCGTTCGTCATGGGAACGTAGCGGACACCGCTCTCCGTCTTAGGACGCTCAATGTAATAGCGCATGTCGCTGGATCGCTGGAGCTGCTTGTTCACCCGTATGCTGCCCTCTTTGAAATCGAGATCATCCACCGTGAGGCCGCAGAACTCGGAAATGCGGAGCCCGGTGTTCAAGAGGATGAAGAAGGCGTCGCAATAGCGCTGGTAGTGCTTGTCGTTCGCCACGAAATCAAGGAACCTGCGTTCCTGCTTGGGGGTAAGGGCCTCGCGTGCGACCATGTCGTTCACCAACACGGTGGCAAGCTCGAAGTTGAAGGGGTTCCGGCGGATGAGGTCGTTCTCCTCCGCCATCTGAAACGCGGGCCTCAAGACCCCGCGTATTGTGTGAATGGAGCTGTAGCGCTTCCCGTGGACGTTTTGGAGGTCGATGAGCCATTTCTTGGCCTCGAAAGACGTGACGTCGCCAATACGGTGCGAGCCGAACTCGTCCTTTGCAAGGTAGTTGAGTACAGTCTTGTAGCCAGCGCGGGTGGTTTGCTTGACCGCGGTTTTCGTCTCGGTGTAGCACAATGCGAGATCGTAGACCGTCATGTCGTCCGGCGCGACGTTATCGAACAGGTCGCGCTGTATTCCCTTCTCAAGATCCCGCAAGCAGGGGCCGGTCTTCTTCCCTTTCGGTGTAAGGTCGCGAGTTGTCAAGGTCCACGAGTAGACGCAGCGCGTCCGCCCCTTTACGTCGACGTACTTGTAGCAGTAGCGCCCGTCTTTCCTCTGCGTCTCCCCACGTCGGAGGAGGCGGCCTTTGCTGTCCTTTCTGATAGCCACTTTTCGGCTCCTTTCGGTGTTGAAAAGAGCCCCGATGCGATAGTCCGATTCTATCGCACGGGGCCAGAATTGTTAGTCTGCCGAGTCGGCACTGGTTCCGAGAATCGACTCGTAAACCTTCGTGGGGTCAGCGGAGGAATCGTCGCCGCGTGCGAATCTCGAATACGGGTTCGGGCGGGTGTAATCGGGCATGGGCAAATACCAGCCGTTTCCCGCATACTGGCAGAGGCATATCTCTCGCTGCTGCATCTCGATCACCGCGGCGAGGCGTCTCTCCAGCTGATCGAAGCCGTCGGTATCGGCGTTGTTGCCCTGTTCATGGAAGAACTCGTAAGGGCTATAGGGGGACGTGATGACGATGAGATCCGCCGCCACGGGTTTGTCCGAGTAGCGGGACGGTGCCATTACCTCGTGCCCTATGGCGAAGGGGTCCGTGAGGCGGAGCAGGTCGGCGTAGGGGATGGATTTGGGGCGGAGCTCGTCGAGGATGACGGAGTGCTCGCCCGCATAGCCTTGAAAAATGTCGCGGGTAGATCCCGATACGAAGCAGCGACCTCCCTTGCGACGCGCGTACTGCTCGGCAAGGGTCGACTTGCCGGTCCCCGCGGGGCCGAAAATCCACACCGTCTGGACCCTGCGGCCCTCCTCGACCATCTTCGCGCGCCATTCGACGGCCTGGACCTGCAAGCGTCGTGCGTAAACGTCTTCGACCTGGCGCTTCGCACGGGCGTATTCGGAGCCGGAAAGCTGCGAGACCAGCGCTTCCTTGTCGATCCGCCCTTCAAGGAGGTCGTCGAGCAGAATCTTGATGTTACTGTGCGATCGCGCCCGGGTCACGCGGGATTCGATGGAGGCGAGCAGGGCGGGATAATCGAAGTTGGCGCGAACGAGGCCCGGGTCGTACTGGTGCTTCGATCTCGCGCCGTCGGTCTTATGGCATAGATACGAGAAGCCGTTCTCGACCCCGGCCTTCCACGCCTCGATGCGCTCGGGCTTGTCGCCAAGCGCCTTCGCGATGCTTCGGACGGAGCGCGGGTTCGCGAACTCCATCATCACATGCAGATGCGCGGCGGTAGGTCGGCCTGCGTCGGTCTGGTCGCAGTCGTGCACGATCCCCGCATAGCGCTTCGGCGAAAGGGCCGCGATCTTGCCATACATGTCATCGACGGAAGCCGGCAGATGGGAGAGCTGCTGCTCGTACATCATCGCACGAGTCTTAATAGGTGAAGAGCCACTCATGGTTCCACTCCCTTTCTCAAATACGAGGCTTTTTGCCTGTTTTCTGGAACGCGCACCCAGGTGCGCCTTGGGATAACAAGCTCCCCAAGGCGCATAAATGAGCAGAATTTCAAGTAATGGAACAATCGACGGGGTCCGCTTTTGCTGCGCGAAGCGGACCCCGCGGTGGTTATTCTCTGAAGTACAGGTCAAGGAGCCGCCCAAGCTCGCGGTACACGGGGAAGTCCATGATCGGAAAATGCACAAAGCCGATGCGGTCGTGCGCCCCGTCCGTACTGCTGAACCAAGCGTCGCCCGGGGAGAAGGTGCGAGGTGCACCGAGGTCGAGCAGGCGTTCCGCGCCCCATATGAGCCGCGCCTCGGGAAGCGTCGGCTTGAAGAGGACGCGGGTGCTGCACGCCGAGCGCAGCATCGACGGCAAGCCCCCCTCCTCAACAGACGCCTCGGCGATCGAGATGATGGCGTAGCAGCCCGCGCTCGCCCCCATCGTTACGATGCGCTTCACCAGCCCATCAAACGTCGCGAGGCAGTAATCGGGGTCCTCCTTGCTCGCGCGCTTGGGAAACAGCGTGCGGAGTGCCACGTACTCATCCATGAAGAGAAGCGAAACGTGAAGCCCCGCATCCCACCAGTGCACGGCGTCTCCCGTCTCTGTCGACCTGTCGTTGAGGAAGCTCTGTCGCTCTTTGATGCTGTCGGCGAACCGTGATAACGCAGACAGGATTGCGCGAGCGTCCCCGTCAGCATTCAGTGAAACCACGCGAGGAAGTCGGGAGAGCTCGGCCTGCTTGGGGTCTATGATGAGGACTTGCGATCCGTGTCCGTCAGGACCAGCCAACAGGGCTTGGAGCAAGAGGGCGATCACGCCCGTGGTCTTTCCAGCGATGAGCATGGAATCGGAGGTGCGGAGGTCGATGCTCGTGCCGTTTTGAACGCGGAATTCGTAGGCGTTCGCCGGGCACAAATCCTCGACACGCGATGCCTTGATCTCTCGATGCAACGTCACATCTTCAAGGAAGAAGGTCACTTGATTGCATGCGACGTCTGCTTCGGCAAGTACGACGGCGTAGCGGGAGAACCTTCCGCGAAGTCGGGAGCTAATGCTAGGTCCCATCTTCGATATTTCTTCTGCCGTTGAGGATGAGGTTGAGATGGCGAGCTCGAACTGTCCAGGAGCCGTCTCTTTGCAAGAGATGTCGGGAAGAAGCTCGCCTTCTCGCAGGTGTAGAGGATTCCCGTAACGTGGATCAAAGAGCCCCTTCCTAATGCGTGCATGCAACCGTGTTGATTCAGATAGCATGACGTAATGTGTGATCCCTCCCGCAAACAACATGGTCCCAGCGAGGCTAAGAGTGGCCGCTGCGGAGGTAAGGTTGCCGCCAAACGCCATCACCGTACTGGGCTCTATGGCGATGGGCGCAAGAATGGTGTTCACGAATAGCCCGATGCAATAAACGCACGCGGCGACCGCAAATAAAGCGACCCCCAGCACACAAAGCTTTGCGCTGGGGGTCGAATACACGATCGCCGGTGCGCCACTGGAGTAACGCACCACAATCACCTAGCCCTTCGCGGGGATGACGGTAATGCCGTCCGCCGTGATGGACAACTGGTTGCGATAATCACCGTAAACCTTTGCGACCACGCCGGTGGGAATGACGTGCTGATTGACGGGAATCTCGATATCGTTCGAAACCTTGATGGAAAGCTTCTCGAAACGATTGCTGACCACCTCGCCTTCGTTTTGGTGATACTGCGTGTTATCGGTTGTGATCACCACGTCGATCTTGGTGCCGCGATGCTCTTTGGTGTTTTAATCAACCCATTTACCACCTCCGACACAAAGGAAACGCTTGCCTTTCGCAAAAGCTTCCCAATCGAACTTCATAAACTGATTCAATTTCCTCATACTCGAACTCCTCTCAATCCAATTATTTGCTGACTCCGCGTTGCGGCTCGCCGTGGACATCGAGATAGAGGCGCAGGACGTTGCGCAAGATCTCCTCGACATTTCTTGTTGCGGCATGAAGATCATCGTCCCCAAACATTGCCCCATGGAGCTTCGTGTGGGCACAAAGAATCTGGCGATACATGACGCGAGAGAACATCTCTTCGGCCTTCAGGGCATGTCGAACAGCTCGTTCAGAACAAGTCGGCATGCTCGCCGAAGACTCCTTTATAGACGACATTGCCGTACTGGTTGTTGAGATGGAGCCGCATTCAAACGGTCCGCGCATGATCTTCGGTCGGGTCATACACACCTCTTTCCTAAAATTGGATATTACCGACGATTCGTCAATCGTCATCGAGCACTCGGTGAGCACATCATGCCATAAGCTTCTGAGCTGGGATTATTTCGCAAGGACCTGTCGTTCTCGACGTCCTCTGATGAGAAGAAGTGGGGCGTAATGATGACAAAGTATTCAATCACGGAACAAACACAATTTAATAATCACCCAGATGGGGCAAATATGGACATCCAGATATTAAATCGTCGGTATCGTTGGTGTCGCTGAGCCTTCAGGCTGAGGGGGATGGGCCATTTGCGCTGAGTTGCTTGCAAAACGGGGGAGGGGATATCAGAAGAAGGCGGCTTGCAGAAGACATGCCTGAGCGCTAGAGGAGGGGCTGACCAATAGTGTGCTCCTCTTCTGGGGCCAAATCCAAGCGGAGGGGGCATGAGGCCGAGAGGAACTGCTCGTCATGGCTCACCAAAACAAGCGCGCCGGGAAAGGCGGAAAGCGCTCGCTCGAGTGCCTCCACCGAGTGCAGGTCCAGGTGATTCGTGGGTTCGTCCATGACGATGATTTCGGGGGCATCTAGTATACCGCGGGCGAGCATGAGCTTCCGCAGCTCCCCCGGGCTGATGTTCTCGCCGGACAATATTCGTTCGGGATCCGAATTGAGTTGCGCAACGATCGAAAGCAGGGCTCCACGTTCGGCTTGGGGCAGGTCCTTGATTTCCGAGAGGAATTCAATTGAGGATGAATCGTCGACTTCCTGAGGGATATACAGCGTGCGAATGTCCAATCCCGTGGCCTTGCGGCCTTCCAATATCTCCAGGATATGCTTGACCAGTGTTGTTTTCCCCGCTCCGTTGGGGCCGCTTATGCCCAGATGATCGGTATTTCCCAGATAAATCTCGGGAACCCGCAAAGATTGCCTCGGGCCGCACGGTATGCGATCTGAGCTGACGTGAATCAGTGTTTTGCGCGGGCTGGGTTGCGCTTCCATCCACAAGGTGCTTTCGTAGCGCTTTTCGACATGGTGGGCGTCGACGGCGGCTTGCGCGCGCTGGATTCGGGAGTCCATGCGCGAAGCGAGCTTGCCCGCAACGCCGTCTCTGCCAGTGAGAATGGCGAGTTTGATTCGTGCTTTCGCGTCGTGATCCTTCGGATCGACATGACGGGCGCTTCTCTTGGATGCGGACCGTGAGGCGTTTTCAACGCGCCTGATATACTCAGCCTTCATGCGCTTTTCTTCGGATCGCGCAATCGATTTGGCCCGCGCCGCGCTTTCGCGCTCCAGATTCGCCTGCGAGCGAGCTTGGGAGTAGTTGCCGGGGCGCATGGTGACGTGCCCCGACTCAAAGCACAGGCAGTCCTTTGCCAAGGAGTCGAGCAACGCACGGTCGTGCGAGACGAGGAGGCCAATACCCTTGTACTCGGCGAGTGCTTTGCAAATCTGCCTTCTGCATTCTGCGTCCACATGGTTAGTCGGTTCATCCATTGCCAGAAGATCGGGATTCTGCCAAAGCGCGACGGCTATTTGAATTTTCTTCTGCTCGCCACCGGAGAGCTCGGAAAAACGCCAGAGCATATCATCGGTGATGCGGAGCATCCTTCTGAGGTGCGTGGTCGCCGGGGCGAAGTCGCACGCAAAATCGAAGAGCATGGGCGGTTCGACTCCGGCTTCTTGCGCGCAATATGCGGAGACGAGACGCGGTGAAACGACGCCGCGATCTGGAATCAGAAGTCCGCACGCAATGCGGACGAAAGTTGATTTCCCGCACCCGTTGTCTCCGACGATGCCGTGCCAGCCGGGGGCAAATGTCGCCGACACGTTGTCGAGTGCGGGCATTGCGCTGCCAGGATATGCATAAGTAATATGGGAAAGAACGAGGGTGGTGGAGCTGTTCAAATTGGTTCTTGACATTGTGCCTCCTCGGCATGGGAGGCCGCGTTTTGCCGCATATGCTCTGATTGGCTCGTTCCGACCAACGTGAACGCCCGTCGACTCGAGTCAAGCTGAAAGAAAATGAGTCGACGGCAATGCTCGCAAAGGTAGTGTTTAGGATATACGAGGATCAGTGAAAAGACGATACGACAAATGTGCAGCCAGATTTATTCTTGGATAGATGGCAATTTGCAAATTGGCGTCGATATGTATCGTCTACAGCTTCACGAATCCTTTTCCTTTCCGGGGCGCTGGCTTGGCATATGGGCCTGCGCTGAATTCTTCCGTAGAGTCTAACAAAGCAATAATGCGGACGCAAGGAGGCGTTGCGTCTGAAAGCACGCCATTGCGTTGGACGCTTGAAGGGGTTTGCAAGTCGATTGAAAGAATACTAGTGCATCCGCTTCTTGTAACTAGCATGCGATGGTGGGCGTCGTGAATGTTGAGCGAGGTCATCGACTTGATTTTTCTGGTGTTTGAGATATTAGCTTTCGCGATTTACCCTCCAAATTGCAGAGGTTTGAGACGACCGGAAAGGAATGCTTATGCTCGATTCTCCGTTCTTCAGCTACTGGGGAAAGGCGAAAGGAGTTGCTTTTCTCCATCACGGCAATATCGCATCGGGGCTCAAAGTCGTAAAAACGTCGTAAGGTACGCGATATGGTTCGCCGGGATCCTAACTAGCTAGGCATTTTTCTGAATCTGCAGATGTTGCCGTGGCAAACGAACAGGATGCGATGCATGGAAGCACTCCGAATGTCAGGGTGGGCGGACGGCTGCGCAACCATAGTAACGAAAAGGTGACAAAGGGACTGTCCCTTTGTCACCTTTGGCTAGGCGACGGCGCCCTCGATGCGAAGGGTGGACCCTGTACGACCCGCCTCGACTACGATTTTGCGGTCGATGCTGGTGCGGAGCTCGTCAACGTGGCTGATGATGCCCACGAGCTTGTTCGAGCCCGAGAGCTCGGTGAGCGTGCGCAGCGCGAGCTGCAGGGACTCCTCGTCGAGCGTGCCGAAGCCCTCGTCCACGAACATCGTGTCGAGCTCGATGCCGCCGGCGTTCGCCTGCACCACGTCCGAGAGGCCCAGCGCAAGCGCAAGCGACGCCTTGAAGGACTCGCCGCCAGAGAGCGACGAGGCCGCACGCGGGCGCCCGGTAAAGGAGTCGCGAACGTCGAGGTCGAGGCCCGATTGCGCCGCACCCGAACCGCTGCGCTGTCCGCTATGGCGGACAAGTTCGTAGCGTCCGTCCGTCATCACGAGCAGACGGCGGTTTGCCGCTGCAAGGACGCGATCGAACCAACGAGCTTGCAGGTACGTCTCGAACGTAATGCGCTCCTTGCCCACGAGGGTTCCGCCTGCGGTCTTGGCGAGAGAATCCAGCTCACCAAAGCGCGCATTTACCGTCGCAGCGCGATCGCCGAGCTCCTCAAGCTGGCGCTCGATCCCTCTGTTTGCCTCACGGCGCTGCTCTGCGGCCGCCTTCTGACGGGCAAGCTCGTTCGCTCTGGCTCGAGCCAGGTTGAGCTGCGACTCGAGCTCATCGGCGGATATGGAATCGTCAACATCGAGCGCGGAGATCTGCGCCTCCAGCGTATTGGCTCGTTCCTCGAGTTTTGAGAGCGCAAGCTCCCGATCCGAGAGGTTATCCCGAGCCGCTTCGAACGCAGAGACAAGGTCCTCGAGTTCACTTCTCATGTCCTCAAGCCGTGCCGATGCCGTCGCCTCGTCCTCGAACGAAAGCCCTTCCGCGAGCGACTCGGCCTTGGCCGTCGACTGGGCAAGCGCCTGCCTTAGGGACTCCAGTCGAGAGCGAAGCTCGTTTGAGCGCCTCTCTGCCTTGGCAATCTCGGCCTCGAGACTCGTCGCCCTGTCGGCAGAGGCCACGCGAGCATCCTCGTTTGCCTGGGCGGCGCGGCACCCCTCCTTCGTATCCTCAAGCACGAGCTTCGCCTGTTCGAGTCTCTCGCTAGCAACCGAAGCGTCAGCCGTAGACAGTGAGGCAATGAATTGGTCGAGGGCGGATTCCGCGGCAGCGTGCGCACGCGAAGCCTGTTCGGCGCTCGAACGCGCGTCATCAAGCGCCGCGGCACTATCCTTTTCTCGCTTTTCAGCCGACTTGATCAGCTCGCGCAGCTCAGCAAGCTCGTTGAGGGCCCGCTCTGCCTTCGATCTGTCCGCCTTGGCGGCATCGAGCTGAGTCGCGAGCTTCTTGCCAAGAGACGCGACTTCCTCCGCGGTTCCAACCTGCTCCTGGAGGCGCGCCAGCTCAGCCGCTGAGCCATCCGCCTTTTGACGGGCGGCAGACGCGACGTTGGACCTAGCATTTGCGGCATCGCTCGCCGCGTTAAAGACGGCCTCTGCGTTCTTCACGTCTTCCTCGGCCGGAGCTTCGTCTGCAAGAACGGCGGGATTGGGGTGCTCGATGGAGCCGCAAACCGGGCACGGTGCCCCGTTCACGAGGTCTCGCGCGAGGATACCCGCTTGAGCATCCATAAAAGCTCGCTGCACACGAGAGTAGGCACCTCGAGCAGACTCGAGGGCCTCTCGCGCGGCACAGTATTCATCCTGCGCCTTAGCCAGCGCCCTTTCATCGGCCTGGGCAGCCCTCTCCCTCGCCTGGAGGTCGCGATAATCCTTGCGGGCCTGATCGACGCGTCGCTCGAGGTCTTCCGCGAGCGCCCTCGCCCGCGCCGCGGCACCAGAGGCGTCCGAGAACGACGCCTCCCGAGACCTCAGCTCGGACAGCGCAGCCACCGCCGCCCTGGCAGTCTCATCCAAAGAGGAACGGTGCTTCTCGGCCTGTTCTGCACCCTTCTTGAGCTCGACCAAGGCATTCTTACGTCGCGCGAGCTCTGCGCATCCGGCAACAGCTTCCTCTGCATCCCTGACGCTCTGAGCAGCAGTTTCTTGGGCCGCCTTAGCCTCAGCAAGCTCCGTGGGAGCTTGAGAGAGATCGGCCGCCTTCTTGCGAGCCTCCACGAGCTCGGACCGCATGGCCCCGAGATTACCCGCCGCCTCTTGCAAGTCCCCCTCGGCATCGCGAACCCCCTGCGCTGCCTCGCGGACTTCCTCGCGCGCGCGGCCAAGCTTCGCGTATGACTCGAGCTCACGCGAGAGAACGGTCACGGAGTCTGAAAGCTCTTTGCGCCTGGGTTCAGTCTTCGAGCATTCATCGAGCTCCGCCTTCGCCGCCTCGACACTCTCGCGTGCGATGGCGAGCTTTGAGACCGTCTCCTCAAGGGAGGCTTTCGCCGCCCGCACCTGACCAGCGCGCTCCAAGAGGGTCGTCAGGGTCTCGACCCGGGCCGCGGCGGCAGAAGCTTCTCCCGCGAGCGCGCCGAGAATCGCCTCGTCGGCGGTGTCTTGCTCGGCAATGAGGGCAAGCATGTCCTCGGCATCCGGAGCCTCAGAGGCCCCAAGCGCATCACGTCGCTCGCGACGCGTAGACGTGGCGGCGTCTCCTGCCTCCTCGCCCTCCTCAGCCACCTCGGCCTCGTCAGAAATCGAAATCATGGGGGCAAGCGTCAGAAGGCGGTTGCGGACCGTCTTGCTGTCATCCTCAAGCTTGTCGCGGCGACGCTTGAGCGCCTTCTGGAACTCGTCATAGGGAGCAGTGCCAAATAGCTTGCGCAAAATGGCAGCACGTTCCTTTGTGCCCGCGGAAAGTAGGCGGCGGAAATCTCCCTGGGCAATCATCACGATCTGCGAGAACTGCGACCGATCGATGCCGATCAACTCCAAGATGGCGGCGTCTACGTCGCGCGTCCCCGTTATGGGAGCGGCCTCCGGCATACGAAGCTCCGCATCCGCGGTCTGTGTCGTCAGACCGTCGCCACGAAGCTTGGGGCGCTCGTACTCAGGATTGCGGCGAATCGTGTAACGCTGGCCACGATGCTCGAACTCGAGCTCGACGAACGTCGGGGTGACAGCCGAGGCGAAATCGCTGCGCAGGCTACGTGCTGTGCGATCTTGGCCGCTGGGAGATCCGAACAGGGCAAACGAGACAGCATCGAAGATCGTGGTCTTGCCGGCACCGGTGTCTCCGCAGACGAGGTAGAGACCCGTGGACCCCAAACTCGCGAAATCAACCACGACCTCGCCAGAGTACGGACCGAACGCGCTCATCGTGAGCTTAATGGGTCTCATCTACATCACCTTGATTCGCTCGAGTTCCTCGGTCACGACGGCAAGCTGGCCGTCAGAAAGGGGTGCACCATTCTGGCGCTCATAAAACTCGTTGAAGAGTTCGAGGGGGCTTGCTTCGTCAGTAGCGGGAGCGTCATGCATGGTCAGACCCTCCGCACGGGTGCGAGCATTGTCATAGGCAACGCTCATGACGTTGGGATAGACATCGCGAAGGCGCGCCATCGCATCAATCGCAGGGTTCTCGTCCGTAAGAAGCACGTGCAGATAGTCATGCGGATCCGCCGCGCCAACCACCTCTGGCGAGACGAGGCGATCGAGAGGCCCGCGAATACGCCGCAGGTCATGAAGGGGCCTGAGAGGAACGAGCTCTATCGTGGGAGAATCGCCCGCAGCGCCCAGCTCGACGAGCACGGCGGACTTCTGACCATCCGCCTCAGAGAGCGAATACTTGAGAATCGACCCCGAATACCTGACGCGCTCGCTTCCCACGCGCTGCGGACCATGGATGTGCCCCAGAGCCACGTAGTCGAAAGACTCAAACACGCCGGCGTCAACGTTGTCCAAACCACCCACAGAGACCTCCGAGTCGCAACGCTCCGGCGTAAAGCCGCCCGCCGTCACAAACTGGTGAGCCACGGCGACGTTGCGCACGACACCCGCACCTTCAATGCGCCCCAGGTCACAAGCCTCAACGACCACGCGCATGGCATCTGTGTAGTTCTCAACCGTTGCATCGGGGAAATAGTGGCGAACGGTCGCCGGACGCAGGAAGGGGATAGGCCAGATTCGCACCGGGCCCCACTCGTCCTCAAGCTCGACGGGATCAATCGAGCCGTTAAAGACGGGAGACACGTACACCCCACGACGTGCGAGCGAGGCCGCCGCATAGCCCACGCGCTCCGCGGAGTCATGGTTACCAGGAACAACCACGGCCGGCACGCCCGACTGCGCCACCTCATCAAAGAACCAGTCGACCATGGAGACCGCCTCCGAGCTGGGAGAGGGCTTGTCATATAGGTCTCCCGCGACGAGCAGGGCGTCAATGGTGCCCCCACGCAGCAGGTCTAGGACCTGCGTGAGAATATGGCGCTGATCATCCAACATGGAGAACTCGCACACACGCTTGCCGATGTGCAGGTCTGCGATGTGAAGAAGTCTCATGGTGTCTCCCGGTGTGAGCAGGGTGAATGTCATTGATTAGTGATTGTACGGTTATATGCGGACATTAAGGACGCGCCTTATGGGACGTCACATAAGGCCATTCGGCATCAACACCATCTTGGTATGGTGGCGCCGCGCACCATTGCCACACATATTTGAGGAATGGCTACCTGCACGCACCGCCTCACAAAAGAGAATTACTCAAGCGAGCTCTCGCGCCGCATGCGCATGCTCCGATTCAAGAGTGGATATACGCAAGAAGAAGTGGCGCAACGAGCTGGCATCTCCACGTACACCTATCAAAAGTTTGAAAAGGGCGAGTCGCGTCCGGGCCATCCGATGAACCCGACGCTTTCGACCCTCATCGCCCTTTCAGACGTCTTTGACATCGACGTGCGCGACCTCTTTACTGTCGACTATGATGCCTTTAGTCCCGTTGACGAGGAGGAGACTCCCACCGGGACTTCGAACGACTTGACGGACGCGTCTCAGAGCGACGCGCAAAATCACAGCTAATACGCCTGAGTGGCCCAAGCCCCAGGCAGCAAGGGGGCTCGCATGTACGGTCTTCAGGCCGAGGCGCACTTCGACGGCGCCCACTTCCTCACCAACTATTACGGCAAGTGCGAGAACCTCCACGGCCACCGCTGGCGTGTCGTAGCGACCATCGAGGTTGAGGATCTGCAAGATGACACGAACGACGAAGGCGCCCTGAGAGATGACGGCACCGTCACGAATGATGGCACCATGCGCGACATGGTCGTCGACTTTGGCGTGTTCAAGCGCATCGTCGCCGAAGTCGCCGACGAACTTGACCACACCTTCCTTGTGGAGGAGGGCTCGCTTGCGCCCGCAACCGTCGCCGCCCTCGAAAGCGAAGGCTTCACGCTCACCATGCTGCCGTTCCGAACCACGGCCGAAAACCTAGCCCGCTGGTTCTTCGATCGCCTTGCCGAGCGCAACCTCCCCATCTCCCAAATCGAGGTTGACGAGACGCCCAACAACCGTGCCTTCTATGCCCGCGAAGGGCATGTGGGAAGGTAACTACCTGCGGTTTATTCGCCTGCATCGAACAAGCCGTGGCATCATTGTGAGCTCCCCGTTCGCGGCTACTTAGTGTCCGCAATCCGTTGCATCATGGGTTCGAGAGATACGAACAACTGTTTGCACGGAGGCGAGGCATGAACACATTTTGCAGCACGGTGGGCATCGGTCCCTCGACCGCGCGTGACCCGTCGGATACGGGTCACGTCTACCTCTGCATCGACCTCAAGAGCTTCTACGCCTCTGTCGAATGCGCCGATCTAGGGCTTGACCCCTTTAAGGAGAACCTCGTCGTAGCAGACACGAGCCGCGGCCCCGGCACCATCTGCTTAGCCCTCTCCCCCGCCATCAAGGCCTGCGGCCTTTCGGGCAGGCCACGTCTTTTCGAGATACCGCCCAATATCCGCTACCGGGCAATTAGACCGCACATGCGTCGCTACATGGAGGTCTCAGCGCAAATCTATGGCATATACCTGCGCTTTATTGCCAAGGAAGACATTCATGTCTACTCGGTCGACGAGTGCTTCATAGATGCCACGCCCTATCTGTCCCTCTATGGGACGGATGCCATGGGTCTTGCCCGCATGCTAATGGACGCCGTCCGCGCCGAGACGCGCATCTGTGCCACGGCGGGCATCGGCACCAACCTCTTTCTCGCGAAGGTCGCACTTGACATCCTGGCCAAGCACGAGGAGAGCCACATCGGCATGCTCGACGGCGAGCGCTTCCGTCGCCTGATCTGGTACCACCGTCCCATAACGGACATCTGGCAGATTGGCCCGGGCATCGCAAGGCGCCTCGCGCGCTATGGCGTCTATGACCTCGCCGGCGTTGTACTCATGGACGAGCCTCTGCTCAGGCGCGAGTTTGGCGTCAATGCGCGCCACCTTATGGAGCATGCGCGAGGCATCGAGAATTGTTCAATCGAGCAGATTCAGGCCTATGAGCCAGAGCGACACTCCATCAGTACGGGACAAGTGCTCACGCGCCCCTACACAACGGATGAGGCCCTCACCATCGTCCGCGAGATGGTCGACGAGGCCGTGCTCGATCTCGTGGGCAGTCGCCTCGCCTGCGGGCACGTCTCGTTATGGGTTGGCTACGAGGTTGACCATGCGGAGTGGGAAATCGCGATGATGCGGCGCGGCCCCCATGCAGCCACCTCCCACAAGCTCTCGGCCCACACCTGCTCACGAGAGGCCCTCATGGGTGAGTTGGAACGCATGTACAACGACGTGGTCGACCCTGCCCGCAAGGTAAAACGCCTCACCATCGGC
This sequence comes from Parolsenella sp. LCP21S3_E11, assembly GCF_052118165.1. NCBI lineage: Bacteria > Bacillati > Actinomycetota > Coriobacteriia > Coriobacteriales > Atopobiaceae > Parolsenella > Parolsenella sp. LCP21S3_E11. The sequence continues at coordinate 17,957 of NZ_JBQKHS010000004.1, forward strand.
TTTGGTGACCTCGTAAGCCAGGAAGAGGCAGAGGTCACGCTCTTCACAGACCTCGAGGCAGAGGCGGCAGAGCGGCGTCTCGCCGAGGCGGCGCTCGCGGTAAAGAGTAGATTCGGCAAGAACGCGCTCGTGCGTGGCAGGAGCCTGCGCGACGAGGCGACGGGCATGGAAAGGAATGCTCAGGTGGGAGGCCATCATGCATAGGATGTACGCGACAAATGACGCCACGCGCAATACGGACGCTGCACAGTTCATGCCATTTGCGGCCCTCACGGGCTTCGAGGAGCTGGCGGCCGAGCAGGCGAACGCGGGTGAGGCAAGACACACCCTCACGGAGGAACGCACCGAAGAAATATCACGGATGCTCGTGCGCCTACGCAAAGGTGACTTGGTAGAGGCCACCTACTACGGGCGCGACCGCTATCGCACCACGATTGGCAAGGTTCGCCAGGTAGACAGCACATTCCGCATGCTCATACTAATTGGGGAAGGAGGCCAGCCCGACGCGCGCATCCTATTCGAGGACATCTGGAACCTTCGCCCGATGGCGAGCTAGAAATGGTTCCGCCAACTACAGCAGCGCGCGAATCTCCGCAAGCGAAGTGGCGAAGTGGATGCCGCGCTGGCGCTCATGGGTGGAGAGCCCCATCTCGATCATGAGGGCCAGCTGCGAGGCGAGAGAGTCGTAGAAGCCGCCGAGGTTATAAAGGATGCACGGAGCGTCGAGGTGGCCCAGCGCGACTTCACTCATGACCTCCGCGATCTCCTCAAGCGTGCCCGTACCACCGGGGAACGCCACGAACGCGTCGCCAAGTTCAATCATCGTGGCCTTGCGCTCAGCCATCGTGTCGGTAACGATGAGACGTGTGAGCTCATCGTACTGGAACTCGCGCTCGATGAACTCGCGCGGCTCGACGCCCGTCGCCTCGCCGCCCGCCGCGATAACGCTCTGAGCAAGCTCACCCATGAGTCCGCTCTTGGAGCCTCCGTAGACTAGCGCGTTACCAGACTCGCCGATCCACGCACCAAGCTCTCGCACCGCGGTCTTGAGCGCCGGGTCCCTGCCCTCGCTCGCGCCCAGATAGACCGTGATATTCATAAGCGTCCTTTCACAAAAGCAAAGCGGTGGCCGGCTAAAGCGCACGGCCACCGCCTCATCGGAAATCAACGTCGCACCGGCACGCTTGCGCAGGCGATTCGCGCCGGGCCTCGCACCGCGCCACCCCGGGCTCGCCCCCCATCGAACGGTGCCCAGTTCAAGGCGAGCGCGCAGGGCAGTGCCCTCGGCAACTCCGCCGGGCTAGAACGTGACGTTGCCAAACTCATTGAGCGTGAGGTCCTCGTTGTGGTCCACGGCATAGTCAAGGTTCCACTGGCTCGTGAAGAGCAGCAGCTTGCCCCCGCGCATGTCCTCGACGCGGCAGGTGTCGCGCGTGAGGTTGAGGGCGCGGACGGCCTTCTCGTCCATATCGCCATCAATCCAGCGAAGCATCTGGTACGGAAGGGCCTGACGATAGACCTCGACGTGGTACTCGCTCTTGAGGCGCTGCTCGAGGACCTCGAACTGCAGCACGCCCACGACGCCGACGATAACGCTCTCCATGCCGGCGCCAAGCTCGCGGAAGATCTGGATGGCGCCCTCCTGGGCGAGCTCCTCCATGCCCTTCACGAACTGCTTGCGCTTGAGAGTGTCGACCTGCGAAATGCGCGCGAAGTGCTCGGGCGAGAAGGTAGGGATGCCGGAGAAGCGCACGGGAGGCTTGCCGGTGCACACCGTGTCGCCAATGGAGAAGATGCCCGGGTCAAACAGTCCGACGATATCACCAGCATAGGCCTCGTCCACGATGGCGCGATCGTCGGCCATCATCGACGTACCCGTGGCGAGCTTGAGCGAGCGCTCGCCTTGCACGTGGTAGGCGGTCATGCCGCGCTCGAACTTACCCGAGCAAATGCGCACGAAGGCGATGCGGTCGCGGTGGTTCTTGTCCATGTTCGCCTGGATCTTGAACACGAAACCGCTGAAGTCATCACGCGTGGGAGGCACGGGCTCGCCCGTAAGGCAATCCGTATAGGCGCGCGGAGCCGAGGTAAGGCGCAGGAATTCCTTGAGGAACGGCTCGACGCCAAAGTTGGTGAGGGCAGAGCCAAAGAACGCGGGCGACAGCTTGCCGCAGGCGACGGCATCGAGATCCAACTCGTCACCAGCGCCGTCGAGGAGCTCGATGTCGTCCATCAGAGCACGGTGGTTCTCCTCGCCAATCAGCTCGTCCATGGAGGGATCGCCGAGCTCAGCCTCAATCTCTGCGACCTTCTTGGTGGCATTGGCGCGACCCTCGCCCTCAAAGGCGATAACGTGACGGGTCTGGCGATCGAAGACGCCGCGGAAGTTACGGCCGCTACCGATGGGCCAGTTCATGGGATACGTATTGATGCCGAGAACGTTCTCGATCTCCTCCATGAGCTCAAAGGGATCGCGCGCGTCATGGTCAAGCTTGTTGACGAAGGTAAAGATGGGGATGTGACGCAGCGTGCAAACCTTGAAGAGCTTCTTGGTCTGGGCCTCGACGCCCTTCGCGCCGTCGATAACCATGACGGCGGCGTCTGCCGCCATGAGGGTTCGATAGGTGTCCTCGGAGAAGTCCTGGTGGCCAGGGGTATCGAGGATGTTGACGCAGTGACCCTCATAGGTGAACTGGAGCACCGAAGAGGTGACGGAAATGCCGCGCTCCTTCTCGATGTCCATCCAGTCGGAGACCGCGTGCTTCGAGCTGCTCTTGCCCTTGACCGAACCGGCGGTCTGAATGCTGCCGGTGTACAGGAGGAGCTTCTCGGTAAGGGTGGTCTTGCCGGCGTCCGGGTGCGAGATGATCGCGAACGTGCGGCGCGAGGAAATCTGGTCTTCAAGGAAAGACATGCAATTGTTCCTTCATCGTGCGGTTTTGACTCGAACATTGTAGCGAGAAGCAGGGATAACGGCGTGCCGAATGCCGCGCGGCACCCGCAACGCGCCCGTTCGCCCCAGTATCTTCACGTAAGGCGAATCGGCTCGTCAGGCAAGGGCGGCTGTCACCCCGTCAGGCGAGCGGGGCATCTTCCTCAAATGCTATTCCTCGCCACCGGTCGCCCCGGCAGCGCGACGGGCGTAATCGAGATAGCCAGACATGCTGTAGTGGTCCGCCCCATCGCTGGCGGGATTGCCCAAACCGCCAACAACCCCCAGGTAGCCACCGTCGACCTGACCACCATCAGAGTTGACCACAAGAGCATACCAGTGGCCAAACTCATGCTTGGGCTTACGAAGCTGGCAGGCAAGCGTCAGTTTCGTGTCACCCTCCTGGCGATAGAAGGCGCCGGCACGGCGAAGGGTCTCGAGGCGCTCTCCATCCATCCAGAAGCACATAAACGGGGTCTCGAACGCATCCGTGAGGGTGCCCGCCATGCTGTTGTACACATAGCAAAAGAGCGCGCGTTCACGTCCTTGAGCAAGCAGATCAACCTCGGACTCCTTGAGCTTGAACGTCACCGTGGTGATGGCTCCATGCTGGCCCTCCACCTCGCAGACATCCGTGACGGCGGTCTTGACCTGGAAGAAGAACGTTTCCGGCTCCACACCAGGATGCTCAAGCTGCTGCTTGAGGTTAAGGGAGACGACGTCGATGCCCATGTCCGCCGGGGGACGCAGCGCATCGAGCCCATTGCGATAGAGCGAGCTCATCAGCTGGTACTCGCCGGTATAGCCGTTGTAGAGAAGGTCAAAGAAGTCTGACGACACGATATTTCCTCCGGTAAATCAAGAAACGGAATCAATACGGTGCTGGCGTGCCAGCATGACGACGGGACGATTCGGAGCCCACGGTGCTTGCGCATCAGCACGACGACAGGACGATTCGGGGGCACGGTGTTTGCGCACCAGCATGACGGCGCGACTCGGAGCTGGCGGACAACTGCGCGTGGCTGCCAACCAAACCCGCAGCTACAGGTCTTTGATAAAGAAGTGGTCCATCGCAACGTGCCCAGGACTGACCGGATCGATGGCGCAATAGCCAAGCTTCTCGTAAAGGTTGATCGCCGCCTTAAGCTTCGAATGGGTCTCGAGATACAGAGACCTGTAGCCCAGTTCACGGGCGGCCTCCTCAACCAGCCCAACGAGGCGCGTACCCAAACCATGGCCCTTTGCCTCGTCTGCCAGATAAAGCTTCTGCAACTCAGCCGTGCCCTCGAGTGGCAAGAACTCAGCCAGGCCACAGCCGCCGAGCACACGCTCATCGTCATCTACGGCAACGTAGTAACGGCGGCGCGTAGGGTCTTCGTCGTAGAAGCCACTCAGGTGCATGATCTCGGGGTCAAAGAAGGCGGTACCCGGAATGTCGAGCCCGACCGCCGCGAGGTTATCGCGCGCGATGGCGCCCATCGCCTCGTCGTCATCCGCGGTTATGGGTCTGATCGTTATGCCACCCACAAAGCCTCCTAGCAACCAGATTCACTTAGGAACTGATGGTAGCCGATACGTGGCGATCGTTCATAGCCAACAAGTTAGGCACCGTCAGCACGGCCCTGGCCAAGTGCCACCTTGTCACCCATTGCGCCCGGCGTTACCGTGACCCTTACAAGGGAATACCCATGGGAGGCTTTCCCCTTAGAACCCGAATTCGACCGAGGCAACGCATGGAACCCGAGCAACAGTCACGCAGCGACGAGATCCGCGAGCTTCTCAGCGAGCTCCGCGCCCACCTCGCCGCCTTCCTCAAGCGAACGTTTAACATCCGCGAGGGCCGTGCGCCCTATGCCGTCATTCGCAAGCGCTTCGTAAATGGCGCCCGCCTCGATGGCACGCATCTCTGCATCCTCATCGTCGCCATGTTGATCGCCTGCATCGGCCTCGACACCAACTCGGACATCGCCATCGTCGGCGCCATGCTCATCTGCCCGCTCATGGGGTCCGTACTCGCCACGGCTTATGGCATCGCCACGCTTGACCGCCACCTCACAATCGAGGCAGTTGCAGGCCTTGCCGTGCAGATGGCCCTCTGCCTCGTAACCTCCACCATCTATTTCAGGCTCTCGCCCATCGCCTCCACGACTGCCGCCCTGGTCGACAACTCGACACCCACCATCTGGGACCTCGCCGTAGCACTCGCAGGCGGCTTCGCCGGTGGCCTCGGCAACTCGAGAAACCAGGAGCCTGCGACCCTCATCTCGGGCGTTGCCGTGGCAACGGCTCTCATGCCTCCGCTTTGCGCCGCCGGCTACGGCATTGCCATGGTTGACGTCTCGTTCTTCCTCGCGGCGCTCTATGAGTTCGGCATCAACGTCGTCTTCATCGCGCTGGCGGCCGAGGCCGTACTCCTCGCCCTGCGCGTTCCCCTCCATCGCGACCTCAACGACGACGGCGTCGTCGACCCCGAGGAGGCCTGGCTCTCAGACATCCTCTCGCGCAAGGTCCGCCGCTACGTGGTCCTGGGCACCATCATCTTCGCCATCCCCTGCGTCATATTCACGGCGGGCTCGATTGGATCGGCGGACGAAGGCGTCGAGGACGGCTATGGCGCCATGGAAACGACGCGCGAGCTCCAAGCCATTCTCCCGGACTTCGAGAGTTACTCGGTCGGCGTAGACGTCTCCTCAAACGACGAGGCAAACTCGCAGGTCACGCGTGAGATTGTCGCCCACGTAGTCACGGATGACTCCCTTGACGAACGCTCTCGCGAAACCGCCGAGAGGCTCATCCGCCTCAACGTGCCCCAGCTCGACCGCGTGGAATTCACCTCGCAGACGGAGTAGCCCGAACACGACGGGCCGCGACCCCACGCTTCACCGCAACCACCCAGATACGCGCACCAACGAGCAACCGTCCGCCGAGAAGAGCCGCCTGGCCAAATTTGAGCATCAGGCTCTCGAATATTCAAGCGCTTGCTAAAATAATGCAATTCTAGCGTCGGCCTCATTGGAGCCATCATGGATAGTAGCCAGACGAACACTGCTCTTACGCCCCGACAGTCACTTGCCGTGGGCATTACCCTCTTCTCGATGTTCTTCGGCGCTGGCAACCTCATTCTGCCTTCGCCGCTGGCCCTCAAAGCGGGAACCAACTGCTTCCCCGCCATGATCGGATTCCTCATCGCGGGCATCGGCCTGCCCGTCCTTGGCATCGTAGCCGTGGCACTCGCGGGCACCGCCCGCGAGCTCGCCAATCGCGTCCACCCCATCTTCTCGAAGGTCTTCGTCGCCGCGATCTACCTCTCAATCGGCCCGTGCCTGGCCATTCCCCGCACCAGCTCGACCGCGTTCGAGATGCTTATCCCCCTGATCCCAGAGGGCGTCTCCGTCGACACCACGCGTCTCGTCTTCTCCATCGCATTCTTTGCCGTCGCCTTCGGACTCGCCATGCACCCCGGCGCGCTCACGAAGCTGCTCGGCCGTATCACCGGTCCCGCGCTCATCGTCCTACTCGTGATGGTCGTGGGATCCACGCTCATCGCCCCGGCCGGCACCGCCCAGGCGCCGCAGCCGCCCTATGACAACGTCGCGCCCATCCAGGGTTTCCTCGCGGGCTACCAGACGATGGACCTGCTCGCGTCCCTCACCTTCGGCATCATCATCGCCGAGAACATCCAGGCCCTCGGCGTCACCGATTCGCACGGCATCATGCGCGAGGTCTCCCGCGCCGGCGTGGTTGCGGGCGTGCTCATGGCCCTCGTCTACTGCGGCCTCGCCTTCGTGGGCGTGACCTTCGGCTCGGTCATGCCTGACGCCACCAACGGTGCCGTCATCCTCACCGCCGCTGCCACGCTGCACTTTGGCTTTGCCGGCACCGTGATCATCGCTGCCATCTACCTGCTTGCCTGCCTCAACGTGTGCATTGGCCTCATCAGCTGCTGCGGCACCTATTTCTGCGAGAACTTCACTGGCTCCGCGAGCACCGGTGTCGACGAGAATGGAAAGCAGGCTAACCCGACCTATCGCATCTGGGCCGCCGGCTTCGCCATCTTCTCCTGCTTCGTCTCGAACTTTGGCCTCGATGCCATCCTGACGTTCTCCGTGCCGCTACTGAACGCTCTCTATCCCGTTTCGATCTTGCTCGTCCTCATGGGCATGGCGTACCGCGTGTGCGATCGCTTCCCACTCGTTTGGCCATGGGCCATCGGCGTGACAACCGTCGTGAGCATCGCCACGTCCATCCGCGACGCCTTCTTCAAGGGTGCGCCGCTGGTTCTCGACTCTCTGCCGCTCGCAGACATCGGACTCGGCTGGATTCTGCCTGCCGCATGCGCCGCCGTCGTTGGCATCGTCATCTCCATGGTTAGAAACGGGGCAGCCGAGAAGAACTAGCAGGCGCGGCATCGCAGCCCTGGGCGCTACTGCAAGCGGCCAAAGAAGCAAAGCCCGGATCCATCGAGCAAGGCACCATCAGCTCTCGCTGGCGCCAACGCCGACGAGCTCGCTCCGCTGCTGTAGCATGGCAGCGTAAGGGTTTACTTCCTAGGAGGAGTTCGAGATGAAGGTTCTTCTTGTCAACGGAAGCTCGCGCAAAGACGGCAACACCGCGACAGCCCTCGCGGAGGTCGCGCGCACGCTCGAGGCAGAGGGTCTAGAGACCGAGACGCTATGGCTCGGCACCAAGCCCGTCAACGACTGTATTGCCTGTGGTAAGTGCTCCGAGCTCGACAATCATTGCGCGTTCGATAACGACGTCGTAAACGAGCTGATCGAGAAGGCCGAGGGGTCAGACGCCTTCGTCTTTGGCACGCCCGTCTATTATGCGCATCCCTCGGGCCGCATCCTGTGCGCCCTCGACCGCGCCTTCTATGCGGGCAAGGACGCCTTCTGCCACAAGCCCGGAGCCGCCATCGCCATCGCCCGCCGCGGCGGCACCACCGCGTCGTTCGACGTGCTCAGCAAGTACTTCACCATCAACCAGATGCCGGTCGTGGCCTCCACGTACTGGAACAACGTCCATGGATGCACGCCCGGTGAGGCCGTCCAGGACGAGGAAGGTCTGCGCACCATGCGCAACCTCGCCCACAACATGGCCTGGATCCTGCGCTGCATAGAAGCGGGCAAGGCAGCTGGCATCGAAGCTCCCGATGCCGAGCGTGGTCCCGCGACCAACTTCATCCGTTAGGCCATGTCGTCAGGAGCGCACACCCTAGGCACGATCGCCGCCACGCATGCGAAGAGCCACGGCTATCGCCGCAGGTATGAGCACCGAGACGACCAGCGTCACGGTATCACTCAGATGAACGGCGGGAATGCCGACCAGCAGACCAACGCAATACGGGACGAGCCAGATCAGCCACACGCCAACGCTGAGCTTGTGGAAGCCCTCACGGCTCTTCTCGTCGCCACGGAGAAGGACGAAGGTCGCCCAGACGGCATGGAAGAGCATGAGGACGATAGCGAGCGCACCGGTAATCGCATGGAGCGGGGAACCCGCGCCATGCGAGGAACGCGCGATAGAGGCCATGATGGTCGTGCCCGTCGTGTCGCACGCAAGACCGATCCAAAACAGGATGAGATGCTTCTTCTGCAGCGAACCGGCGCGAGCCTCTCCAAAGACGCCGATGGTGTAGAAGACGAGAGCGAGCGTGATTGCCGTGGATGCCGCCATAACCAGTGGATTCATAAGTTTTGAATGCCTCCCATAATCGATTTTTGGCCGGTGAGAGTCTTTCTCTGCCGGCCAAAAAAGATTGTGAGACCGCCGCAAATGAACATCCACCGCGTCTTGTTCATTCCGCCGCGTCATACAGCGCCCTGCGGAGAAGGCCGAAGAGCACCGGGCACCCCTCCGCATCAGCGTGAAGCGCGGCGAGCATGTTGTCGAGCGTGAAACGGCTCACGGCCATCGCGTCGAGGCCCTCGGGCAGATCAGGCACTATGGCATGATCCGCTGCGAACACCTCGGCAAGCCCATGAAGCGCGTGGTCGAGAATCTCGCGCTCGCGCAGGTGGGCGGCGGCTTTCTCGGAAGCGGGAAGTACCACGACGCCGCGCAACCAACGCTCCCTGAAGCGCTCGACCAGCTTGGTCAGCGACGCATAGAGGTCCTCGCAGTAGTCGACGAAGCCCTTGCCGGCATCCAACGTGCAAAACTCGTCAAAGACGGCACGCTTGAAGTAGAGCTCGATGGTTGACGTCGTCAGCTCGTCCTTTGACGAGAAGTGGTTGTAAATCGTGCCGACGCTCACGTGGCTCGCCCGGGCGAGGAAGCGAATGGAAAGCGCCGAGACACCCTGGGTATCAGCGATGCGGTACGCCTCATCAAGAAGCTCTTCTCGAGAGATGACGTTCGAGGTCATGTGACTCCTCCGCTCCGTCAGACAGACCCGTTACCAGCTCGAACACGACCTGACAAACCAATCAACTCGTCGTGCCGACGCCTCCGCCGACTCTCCCCGCATCAGCGTCCTGCTAGCCAATCCTATCCGTTACGAGTTCCTCCGTGCGGAAGATCTTGCTCACCGCAGCCTCGTACTCGTCAACACGCTTCAGCTTTCTCACCGAGCGCTGCACGGAGATGGGGCTGACGAAGAGCTCCTTGGCGTAGGACCACCACTCCTTCATGCGGAACACCGCGTTGCCGCCAATCCGCTCCTCATACGTGTGAAAGAGCACGTCATGGAAGCGCTCGAGCTCATCGGCCGTGGCTGCGGGGCCGCCCTTGATCATGCGCGGGAGAGCGGGATTGCCCACGACTCCCCTGCCGAGCATCACGTGGCGCGTCTCTGGATAGGCGGCAACCAAGCTCTCAACGTCTGCGACGCTGAAAATGTCTCCGTTGTAGGCAACGGGAAACGGCGCCTTCGCCAGCGCCTCGCCATAGGCTTTCCTACGCGGAGTGCCATCGTAGAAGTCCGCCCGTACACGCGGGTGGACGATGAGTTCCGCAATGGGACAGCGACAGTACGTCTCGAGAATCTCCTCGAACTCGTTGTCGTTGGCAAAGCCGATCCTCGTCTTGACGGAGACGGGAAGCGCGGACCTCACGCAGACATCCTGGAGAAACGCCTCGAGGGCGGTGAGATCACGCAGAAAACCCGCGCCACGACCCTTGTTGGCCACGGTTCCCGACGGACATCCGACATTGAGGTTGACCTCGGCATAGCCCATCTCCGACAGAAGCTTCGTCGCCCAAACGAACTCATCGGCGTTCTTGGTCAGGAGCTGGGGCACCACGTCAAGGGCCTCGTCACCCTCCTGACAGAGTTCCTTGGCGTAACGGTTGGCGAACGGGAAGTCGAGCCTGGGAGGAACGAGGAAGGGCGTGTAGTAGCGGTCAAGCTCGCCAAAGCACTCGGCGTACGCCTTGCGAAACGCGTATCCCGTCACGCCTTCCATGGGTGCCAGCGACAAAATCACGTTGATCCTCGTCTCCGTTGCAGCCTAGTCACGAACGCCCCATTATATGCGCGACAGGGTTGACAAAGGGACAGTCCCTTTGTCAACTCTCGGACGGGCGACGAACCTGCAAAAGGGACTGTCCCTTTTGCAGGTTTGGCGGCGCAGCGGACAACGGCGACGTCACGCCGCCCGCTTTCGCTACTTTGCGGCAAGGCTCGCGCGGAGGATGTCGAGGACCTCGTCACGATTGAGAACGTGATAGCCGCCCTCCATGAAGAACGTCGCGTCGGCGATGGCATCGAGGTTGGACTCGTTGGCGCCCAGCTCGGCGATGTTCATGACGCAGCCGATCTCGCGCATCCAGGCCTCCATGGCGGCAAGACCGGCTGAGGCGAGCTCCTCCGTCGTCTTGCCGGACGCATCGACACCCCACACGTTGACGGCAAAGCGCGCGAACTTCTCGAGGCCATAAGGCATGATCAGGCGATAGTACGGCAGCGCCACCGCAGCGAGGGCCATGCCATGGGTGGCATCCGTCACGGCTCCCACGGCGTGACCGATCATGTGGACCTCCCAGTCCTCGGTCTTGCCGCGAGCCACGAGGCTGTTGAGCGCCCAGGTCGCCGTCCACATGATGTTCGAGCGAGCCTCGTAATCCTCGGGATTTGCCACGGCCGCGCGGCTCGAAACAATGAGGCTGCGCATGAGGCCCTCGGACAGGTAATCGCTCGTGTTGTCATCCGTGCCGGAGAAGTACTGTTCGCAGATGTGGCTCATGATGTCGAAGATGCCGGCAACCATCTGGTAGCGCGGCAGGCTGTAGGTGAACTCCGGGTTCAGCACGGCAAAGCGCGGCCAGACGCGGTCATCCGAGTAGACGTGGCCGATCTTCATGCCGCACTCGCGGTTGGTGATGACCGATCCGCAATTCATCTCGGATCCGGTGCCCACCATGGTGAGGACGGAGGCCACGGGCACGACGTCCATATCCGGCGAGGGCTCCTCGGAGCGAGCGTAGTAGACATCCCAGGGATCCTCGCCCTCGGGCAGGTTCTTAGAGACGGCGACCGCCTTCGAGTAATCGATGCACGAGCCGCCACCCACCGCAAGTATGAAGTCGACGTCGTTCTCGCGAGCGATGCGCGCGCCCTCGCGAAGCCTCTGGGCCGTGGGATTGGGCATGACGCCGGCATCCTCGACGACGGTCTTGCCCGCCGCCTCGAGTGCGGCGATGACCTGGTCATATATGCCGTTCTTCTTGATGGAGCCGCCGCCGTAGACGAGCTGGACGGTCTTGCCGTACTTCTCGAGCTCTGCGGCCAGGGCGGTCATGGCATCCTTGCCAAAGATGAGCTTGGTGGGATTGTAGTAGGTGAAGTCTCCAAGCATGGCGACGCTCCTTCTCTCTGGGGCAATCTGGATAACTCTCATGGTTGATTATCCCGCTTCGCATGGCGGGTACGCGATGGCGTGGAAGGGACATAGGGGAACGGCTCGGGAGGGGACGGCACAGTGCACCGCTTCGGTCAACGCCCGACACGATGGCCCGCGATGCGGGAATAATCAGCTGTAGGCTTCCCGTCTCAACCCAATGATTGGAGCACCATGAACATGACCCACGAGCTCGAGCTCTTCATGAAGCCCACTTGCCCCTACTGCATCAAGGTCATGAACTTCATGAGCGAGAACAACATCACCATACCGCTGCGAGACATCGTGGCCGATGAAAGCGCCGCGGAGACGCTGGTCACCGTCGGCGGAAAGCGTCAAGTCCCCTGTCTCTTCATTGATGGCAAGCCGCTCTACGAATCCGGCGACATCATCGAGTGGCTTCGCGACAACGCCCTCTAGCGAGCACGGCGCACCTGAAAAAGGGACTGTCCCTTTTTCAGGTTGCCCGGCGGTCAGGCCAGCGGGAGTTGACAAAGGGACAGTCCCTTTGTCAACTCTACGGGTGACGATACTGGCCGTGAGCTCGCGTTTTATGGCCGCGCTGGATGGCAAACTTGGGGCAGCTGTGTAGGCAACGCAAGCAGGCGGCACATGACGGCTTCACCCATACGGGCCTGCCGCCACGCATCTGGATCGCATCCGTGGGACAACGCCTCGCGCACAGGCCGCAGCCCATGCACGCCTCCGCGTCAACGGTGAACCTGCTCGTGTCCTCGCAGGCTGGAAGGCCGAAGCGGTAGTAGAGCCTCGCGGCAAAGGTGGGCACCGCGCGAAGCCCGTGGCTACCCTTGATGCGACCAGCCACCATATCGACGCACTTGTCGATCCACTCGTCCGCACGGGCATTGACCGCGGCAACCCGAGCGCCGTCTGTCAGGTCAAACATCGGCGTCCACGTGTCCGGCATCTGAACGCCAAATTGCGCCCCAACATCAACGCCCTTCTCGCGCAACAGGTCTGCCGCAAAGCGCGTGGCCTGACCCGAGGTCGTGCCAAACGTCGTGGCGGTGAAGACGTAGGCGCTTGCAGGCACGTCGAAGCTCGCGCGCGCCAGGAAGTCAACCGCGGGCGAAGGCATGCCCCAGCAATAGGTTGGGCAAATAAACCCGAGGTAACCACCATCGTCAACAGCAATGCAAGGGTGCTGTTCGTCCTTATACGACTCAATCGAGACGGCCCTGTCGCCAACGCGTGTGGCGATGGCCTCCGCGACATGGCGGCTATTCCCCGTCGCACTGAAATACAAAATCATACGTCCCCCTCGCGCCATGCGATCGATTTCGCGAGGCCTTCGCGCGGCGCCACGCGATGTCTTCGCGCTGCCCCTCGCGAGGCCTTCGTGCGGCCTCCTCGCCCCGCCTCCATCAGCAAAAGTTGACAAAGGGACTGTCCCTTTGTCAACTAAGGGACTGTCCCTTTGTCAACTCCGCCGCCTGAAAAAGGGACTGTCCCTTTTGCAGGTTTGTTCTGCGCGGGGTGTTCGTTTTCCCGATGCTGAACGGCGGGGGAAGAACATGTGATGCTTCCCCTTAGCTGGGCTTTTTCTCCCGAGATTATGCCACGATGGGCATAGCTGCACGCACCTTGCAGCCACATGTGGATAACGTCAACGGCCGATACGGCGCACTCCTTACATAACCCTGTCGCACGCGTTTCACAGACCATAAACGCCGCGTGCATCATTGTGTTCCATCAGTGCGCACTACCAGGCAATACCCGAGATAAACAGGTGGGATACATGCCTCTTGCTGGCGATAAGAACAACCTGCCGCACTTTCGTCCCGACGGCACCTTTCGCGTCATGCAATTTGCCGACATCCAGGACGTGGCACCCGTAAGCCCAGACTCACTCGCGCTGATGGCAGCCGCGCTTGACGCAGAGCGACCCGATTTCGTCGTCCTGACCGGTGACCAGGTCAAGGGCTACGCTCCCGCATTCCGCCACATGTCTCCGCGGGAGGTCGAGTCCCTCACGCAGCGCACCATCGAGCAGGTGTGCGCGCCCATGGTCTCCCGCGGCATTCCCTTCATCGTCACCTACGGCAACCACGATCGCCAGTGTGGTCTCGACAACGCCGCGCAGGAGGCGTTCTATCACACCCAACCCGGTTGCCTCAACGCAAATGCGTGGGCCGAGCTTTGTCCCGGCACGCTCTGCCTTCCCATCCTCGCCTCGAACGAGAGCGCCGACGCCCGTCTCGCCATCTGGCTCGCGGATTCCGGCGCAGGTGACATCGGCGGCGGCTACGAGGCCTTCCCGACAGAGACGCTCGACTGGCTCACTGGCACCGCAGACCGCCTGGCCGCGGAGAAGGACCACCCCGTACCCGGCATTCTCTTCCAACACATCCCGCTCCCCCAGGTCTACGAGTGCCTCCGCCCGGCCCGCACGGACGAGAAGGGCATCCCTGGCTACAGGACCCACTACACCCCACACCTGAAGCTCGTCTGTGCCGAGAATTACCTTGAGTCCGGCACGCTTCGCGAGCCCGTCTGCTGCCCGGACACAGACTCCGGCGAGTTCGAGGCCCTCTCCAAGCAGGGCAGCTTCCTCGGCGTCTTCTTCGGCCACGACCACAAAAACACGCTGGTCGCACGCTATAGAGGCATGCGCCTTGGCTATGCCCCAACGGCGGGCTTCGGAAGCTACGGCCCCTCGGTCGAGCGCGCAGCCCGCGTTTTCACCTTCTCCGAAAATGACCCAGCCTCCTTCGAGACTCACCTGCTCGACTACCGCACGCTCGTGAGCGCCGAGGCTCCTCACCCGCTTCGCGACAAGATCTCCTCGACGACACCCGTCACCGCCGAGGAGGCTCGAGAGGCCTTCCGCACGCCCGCACTGATTGCGTGCGTGGCCGTCACCACGGCCCTCGCGTGCCGCCTCATCCACTCAATCACCAAACGACGCTAGCCAACAGGAGACAAACATGCAGGAAGCAGTTCAGACCAAGGCGTCGCGCGCCAAGAAGACGCGCAGCCTGACCAGCCTCGACTGGAGACGCACCATCCTCGTGACGCTCCCCTTCATGGGCGCCCTCACCTTCTGGCAGGCCTACGACGGTCTCATCCCGCTGATGCTCAAGAACACGTTTGGCCTTGGCGACACCGCAACGGGCTTCTTCATGGCGCTCGACAACATCCTCGCGCTGTTCATGCTGCCGCTGACCGGCTACCTGTCTGACAAGCTCGACACCAAGTGGGGACGCAGGACGCCCTTCATCGTGGTCGGCTCGCTCATCGCGGCGCTTCTCATCCCGATGATCGCCATCGCCAACACCTGGAAGAACCTGCCGTTGTTCATGGCGGTCCTCGTGCTGACGCTGCTCGCGCTCTCCACCTACCGCGCACCCTCCGTCGCCCTCATGCCCGACGTCACGCCGCGCCCCGTCCGCAGCAAGGCCGACGCGTTCAACTCCCTCATGGCGGCAGTCGGCGGCGTGTTCATCCTCGTGGCAATCTCGGTGCTGGTTCCCGCCGTTGACAACCCGGACTATCGCCCCGTCTACTTCGTCATCTCCGGCATGGTTATCCTGACAACCATCATCTTCGTCGTCTGTTTCAACGAGCCCAAGGAGGTCGCGGCCATGCACCGCGAAAGCGCTGAGCTGGGCATTCCCGAGGAGGAGATTGACGCGTCCGACGAAGGCGGCAAGGAGCGCGAGACCAATCCGGCGATTCGCAGGTCTCTTCTCTGCGTGCTCGTCTGCGTCTTCCTCTACTTCATGTCGCAGAACGCCATCTCCAGCGGCTTCTCTCGCTACGCCGACGCGGTCTGGGGCATGCAGGGCGGCAGCTACGCCATGGTCCAGACGGCGGCGACCCTTGCTGCCCTCGTTGCCTACATGCCGATGGCCTCGGTCGCCTGCCACATCGGCCGCAAGCGCACGACCTACATCGGCCTCGTCTTCATGGTCCTCGGTTGCGTGCTGATCTCGCTCAGCACGACCTTCTCGCCCATCGTCTACCTCTGGACGATCCTCTTTGGCATCGGCACCGCAACCGTCTCGCTGACCATCTACCCGATGATCGTCGAGCTTGCGAGCACGCAGACCACCGGCAGGTACACAGGCTACTACTACACCGCGAGCACGGCCGCCCAGGTCATCACGCCGATCCTCTCTGGCGCCGTCATGCAGTTCGTGGGTTACGCGCAGCTCTACCTCTACGGCGCCACTTTTGCCGCACTCGCGATCATCCCCGTGCTGTTCGTACGCCACGGCGACACGCTCACCATGGGCGACGTCCGCGAGCGCCAGGCGAGCTGGGAGGCCGAGCACACCGAGAAGGGCGAGTAGCGACCGCTCGGCAGCCAAAGACTCTCCCATGGGTCAAACAGATTCGGGACGTCACCCAACGGCGGGTGGCGCCCCGTTTTTTACCTACGCTCGCAGATATCGTCCGGTGACACTAGCCGGATTCGCCGCTACCTCACTAGGCGTGCCGCAAGCGACGATACGGCCGCCCTGCTCGCCCCCTCCAGGTCCCATGTCTATCACATAGTCCGCATTGGCAATAAAGTCCAGGTCATGCTCAATGACGACGACCGTGGCGTCCTGCTCCACCAGGCGCTGGAACACGCCGAGAAGGACCTCGACGTCGCACGGGTGCAGGCCGATCGTGGGCTCGTCAAACACGAAGACGGCATCCTCCTGGCCACGGCCCATCTCGCTCGCGAGCTTAAGGCGCTGGGCCTCTCCGCCAGAGAGCGCGGGCGTCGCCTCGCCAAGCGTGAGATAACCCAGCCCCAGGTCATGGAGGGTCTGGAGCTTCTCGTGGGCGCGCTTGATGTCCGCAACGTGCGGCAGGGCCTCGTCCACGGAGAGCGCGAGGAGTTCCGGCAGGCTGAGACCAGCACCGACGACGCCCCTCTCCGCCCTGCGAATACCGGCAGCGCGGTCGCCATACCTGCGGCCACGGCAATCCGGGCAGGCGATGTCCACGTCCGGCAAGAACTGCACGTCAAGAGAGATCTGGCCCGTGCCGTCGCAGGTAGGGCAGCGGAGGCTGCCCGTGTTGTACGAGAAGTCGCCAGCCTTGAGGCCGAGCTCGCGCGCTGCGTCCGTGCGCGCGTAGGCACGGCGCAGATCATCGAGCACGCCGCAGTACGTGGCCACCGTCGAGCGCACGTTGACGCCAATCGGTGTGGCGTCGATGAGGTTCGCCCGGCGGATCCCCTCGGCATCGAGCGTCATCACGTGGGCGGGAAGCGTCTCTCCTGCCGCGGCCGCCGCGAGCGCCGGTATGAGCGTCTCGAGCACGAGCGTAGTCTTGCCGGAGCCCGACACGCCCGTCACGGCGACGAGACGCCCGCGCGGAACGTCCACCGAGAAGGGCCTCACCGTATGGAGACCGGTTGACTCAAGGTGAATGCGACCCAGGTCAAACATGGTGTTCGCGCTTGCCTGACACCTCGCCGCAACGCGCTTCCCGCCCACGAGGTATGGTCCTATGAGCGACCTCGGGTCGCGGGCCACCTCGGCCACGCTTCCCTGCGCCACCACGCGCCCGCCACCTGCGCCTGCCTCGGGACCCATCTCGATGATATGGTCCGCCGCGGCGAGGATCCTCGTGTCGTGGTCGACCATCACGACGGAGTTGCCGTCGGCGATGAGGTCGCGCATGACGCCGAGAAGGCCATCGACGTTCGCGGGATGCAGGCCGATCGAGGGCTCGTCCATCACGTAGAGCACGCCCGTGGTGCGGTTGCGCACGGATCGCGCGAGCTGCACGCGCTGGCGCTCGCCGGTGGAGAGCGTCGAGCCCGCGCGGTCGAGCGAGAGGTAGCCGAGGCCGAGCTCGAGCAGGCGGCGTGCCGTGCTTTTGAACGAATCGCAGATAGATGCCGACATCGGGCGCATCTCGGCGGGAAGGCTCTCCGGAACGCCCGCCACCCACTCGTCGAGCTCCGCGAGCGTCATGCGCGTGGCCTCGGCGAGGTTGATGCCACGCACGAGGGGCCCGCGCGCCGCGGCGGACAGGCGCGTTCCTCCGCACTCCGGACAGGGCGCCTCCACGAGGTACTTCTCGACGCGCCTGAGGCCCTTCTCGTCCTTGGCCTTGGCAAGGGAGTTCTCGACCGTGCGCACGGCGTTGTAGTAGGTGAAGTCAAGCTCGGCGAAGTCGTCAGTCTTCTTGGACTTATAGAGGATGTGGCGCTTCTCGGCAGGGCCGTCGAAGACCATCTCGCGCTCCGCGGGCGTAAGCTCGCAGAACGGTACGTCCGTGCGCACGCCCATAGCGCCGCATACCTGCTTCATGAGATCCCACATGAGGCTACCCCACACCACCACGGCACCTTCGTCGATGGTCTTGGACTCGTCCGGGACGAGCGCTGCGCGGTTGACGGTGCGCACGATGCCCGTGCCGCTGCAGGCGGGGCAGGCTCCGCCGCTGTTGAACGCGAGGTCCTCCGCACCCGGGCCGAAGAAGCTCTCGCCACACTCGGGACAGACGAGGGGTAGCTCAGCCGCGACGTTGAGCGACGGCGGCACATGGGCGCCGCAGTGCGGACATGCGTGGCTTCCCACGCGCGAGAAGAGCAGGCGCAGGCTGTTGAGCAGCTCGCTTGACGTACCAAACGTCGAACGAACCCCAGGTACGGCAGGTCGCTGATGGAGGGCGAGCGCCGCGGGCACATAGCGCACGTCATCGACGCTCGCCTTGCCCGCCTGCGAGATACGCCGGCGCGTGTAGGTCGAGAGCGCCTCGAGGTAGCGTCGCGAGCCCTCGGCATAGAGAACGCCGAGCGCCAGTGAGCTTTTGCCGGAACCCGATACGCCCGCGATGCCCACGAGCTCGCCCAGCGGGATGTCGACGTCGACGTTCTTCAGGTTATGGACGCGGGCACCCCGCACCTCGATGTGGTCGATCTGGGTCACGCTGCCCCCTCAGACGGCATTGCCAACGGTTGCTATTGTCCCCCACTCAGGAGAGCGGGGTGCGGGAAGCTGCCTCCCCACACCCCGCATCATCAAATCCGGAAATCATGTTCGCCGCCCTGCTGGCGGCAGTGACAGCAGGCCTCGTGGCGGCCGCACCGCCTGGTGGCAGCCGCAGCCCCATAGCAGCGGCAGCGACTTTAGTGGCAGCCGCAGCCGCAGCCCTCGTGGCCCTCGCCGTGACCGGCACCGTGGCCACCGCAGCCGCAGCCCTCGTGGCCATGCTCGTGACCCTCGTCGTGGCCATGGCCGTGACAATCGCAGGTGGCACCCTCGACCTGCTCGACCTCGCCGGCGAGGAACGCCTCGACGAGCGCGTCACAGTCGCCGGAGCCACCGGCATAGATGGTGATCCCAGCCTGGTTCAATGCGTTGATAGCGCCGCCGCCGATGCCTCCGCAGATGAGCGTGTCGACGCCGCCCTCCGCCAAGACACCCGCGAGGGCACCGTGCCCGGCGCCGTTGGAGCTCACGACCTCCGCGGAGACGACCTTGCCCTCCTCCACGTCATAGATCTTGAACTGCTGGGTCTTGCCAAAGTGCTGGAAGACGTTGCCGTTATCGTACGTGACCGCAATCCTCATGATGCCCTCTCCCTTTGCCGGCCAAGGCTCGGCGTCATTGCAAGAAGCTGACGCATAGGCGACGTTGCCGCCCGCGATAACGAGGCGGCGACCATTGACCAGGGCGTCCGCGGTCTTCGCGCGAGCGCGCTCGCAGATGGCGGCGATCGTGGCGCGGGCAACGCCCATGCGCTGCGCAGCCTCCGCCTGACTCAGGCGCTCAAGATCAACGAGACGAAGAACTTCAAGCTCATCGACGGTCAACGTGAGGTCATCACCGCTCGCCAGGCCGTCGGGAGAGAAGCCGAGGTACTCGGGTTCGATCCCAACACTCCTGACCTTCTGATGACGTCCTGCCATATGCTCCAGCTCCATTCCTGACATATGTCAGGAAATACATTACGCCCACAAAGCTAGATTGCAAGCTATTTCTGGCATACGTCAGAAATAGCAGGACGCGCGGACTGCTGCCGCGGGACTGTCGTGTCGCGCGGGCTGCCGCCGCGGGGTTGTCGTACCGCGCGGTGGGCCGCCGCACTGAATCGTCCACGGACAACCCCACGGAGCGGGCCCGCCGCGCGCCCCGTGTGCCTACGCAAGCCCCAGCAGCATAAACACCATATGGAACAAGAACGCCACCAGCCAGGCAACCGTCACCTGCAGGGTGAAGACCGCAGCGGCGGAGCGCCCTCCGAGCTCGGAGCGAACGGTGCCAATGGCCGCCACGCACGGCGGATAGAGCAGCGTGAAGACGAGGAACACAAAGGCGGTCGCCGGTGTGAACAGCTCGGACAGTGTCGCGACCGAAGTCGAGCCAAGTAGCACCGTCAGCGTCGAGATCACGCTCTCCTTGGCGATGAGGCCGCAGACGAGCGCCGTGGAGACGCGCCAGTCGCCAAACCCAAGCGGGGCGAGCGCGGGTGCGATCAGGCCGCCCAGCTTGGCAAGCATGCTGTGCGACTGGTCCGTAACCACGTTGAAGCGAATGTCGAACGTCTGGAGGAACCAAATCACGACAGACGCCGCAAAGATGATGGTGAACGCCTTGGTGATAAAGCCCTTCGCCTTATCCCATGCGAGCATGAACGTCGTCTTGACGCTGGGGAGACGATAGTTGGGAAGCTCCATGATAAAGGGGACGGGCTCGCCTTTGAACGCGGTGTGGTTGAGGATCACCGCAACGACCATTCCAACGATGACGCCCAGCACATAGAGCGCGACCATCGCGGCGACCGTCGCATTGGGGAAGAACGCCGCGCAAAGCAGGCCGTAGACCGGCAACTTTGCTGAGCAGCTCATGAAGGGCGTGAGCATGACCGTCATCTTGCGGTCGTGCTCGGACGGAAGGGTGCGCGTGGACATGATCGCCGGGACGCTGCAGCCAAAGCCCACGAGCATCGGCACGAAGCTGCGCCCGGAAAGGCCAAAGCGACGCAGGAACTTATCCATAACGAAGGCCACGCGTGCCATATAGCCCGAGTCCTCGAGGATCGAGAGCAGGAGGAACAGAACCACGATGATGGGCAGGAAGGAGATCACGCTACCAACACCCGTGAGCACGCCATCGACCACCATCGAACGGACGACCTCATTCGTGCCAAATGCCGCAAGCGCCACGTCCGCGGCCTCGATACACGCGTCGACGAGGTTCTCGAGCAAACCCTGCAGCGCCGCGCCGACCACGCCAAACGTGAGCCAAAACACGAGCGCCATGATGGCGAGAAACGCGGGAACCGCGGTATAACGACCCGTGAGTACACGATCGATTGCCACGGAACGCTTGTGCTCGCGACTCTCCCGCGGCTTGACCACGCAGGCGCTGCACACGCTCTCGATGAAGGTAAAGCGCATGTCCGCAAGGGCGGAGAAGCGATCCGTGCCGGACTCCTCCTCCATCTGGCGAATGACGTGTCCGATACCCTGCAGCTCGTTCTCGTCAAGGCCAAGGGCCTTGATTACGAGCTCGTCCCCCTCGACAAGCTTGGTTGCCGCAAAGCGAACGGGAATCGACGCGGCACGCGCGTGGTCCTCGATCAACTTGGCGATGCCGTGGATGCAGCGGTGGAGCGCGCCGTGGTCGGGCGCGTCCTCGGAGCTCGAGCAGAAGTCGACGCGGCCGGGGCGCTCGCCATAGCGCGCGACGTGCATCGCATGCTCCACGAGCTCGTCGATACCCTCGTTCTTGGCGGCAGAGATGGGAACCACGGGCACACCGAGCAGGCTCTCGAGCAGGTTCACGTCGATGGTGCCGCCGTTGGCAGTGACCTCGTCCATCATGTTGAGCGCGATGACCATGGGACGGTCGAGCTCCATGAGCTGGAGCGTCAGATAGAGGTTGCGCTCGATGTTCGTGGCATCGACGATGTCGATCACGGCGTCGGGGTTGGCGTCGATGATGAACTGGCGGCTCACGACCTCCTCGCCCGTGTAGGGCGAGAGCGAGTAGATGCCCGGAAGGTCTGTGACCGTTGCCTCGGGGTGGTTGCGAATCTGTCCGTCCTTGCGGTCTACCGTCACGCCGGGGAAGTTGCCGACGTGTTGGTTCGAGCCGGTCAGACGGTTGAAGAGCGTGGTCTTGCCGCAGTTCTGGTTGCCGGCGAGCGCGAAGGTGAGGGGCTCGCCCTCCGGCACCGCCTTGGTCGCGCTGCGGGGATGCACCCCCTCACCCAATGCCGGGTGAGCCGTAGCACCCGTCTTGGGAGCGACGCGCGGAGCGGTGTCCGTATCATGCACGCCAACGAGCTCAATCCTCGCGGCGGTGTCACGGCGAAGCGTGAGCTCATAGCCGCGCAGGCGAATCTCCATGGGGTCGCCCATGGGGGCATACTTCATCATCGTGACCTCGGTACCGGGCGTAAGGCCCATATCGAGGATATGCTGGCGGAGCGCCGCGTCATCCGCAGACACCGACGCGATCACCGCGTCCTTGCCAATTTCAAGCTCATCGAGTTTCATCTTCCAGCCTCCCGGCACAGCATGATAGCGCGAGCAAGGTCCGCCTAACCACGGGCGGCGACAGAGTCGCCTCCCTCGCCGCCATGCCTACCAGCGGCGGAGCCACTCCCCCATCGAGCGACCCATCTCGGCCATGAAACCGCTCGTGTGCTTACGCGTGTAGATGTCACAGACGCGCTCTCCTGCCTCCGTTGCATGCGGGCGGAACATCGCGTCCATCTCCGCGACCTGCGCGTCCATCTCCTCCGGAGTCGCCCGGTGATAGCGCTCTCTCATCACGAGGTTCTTCACCGGATGTCCAATGGCGGGGCGCTCCTTGGCGGGAGTTCCCAGGATGAGCATGCTAAGGGGAAGTGTGTGCGGCGGCAGGCCAAGGAGCTCAGAGACCTCCTCCGCGTGCTCGAGGATGTCGCCAACGTAGCAGCTACCGAGACCCACGGCCTCGGCAGCGATCACGGCGTTCTGCGCGGCGCACGCGGTGTCCTGTAGCGCGAGTCCCAACTCGCCAAGGCCCGGCTCGCGACGCGGCGCCTTGCCCGTACGCTCCGCGAATTCATCCGTGAAGCAGCCCACGTGTTCGAACAGGTCGATCCACTTGACGTAGTCGGCAACGAACAAGAGCGCCCACGGAGCATGCGAAATCATGGGCTGGCCGTCGCACAGCACGCAGAGGCTGTCGAGCGTCGCCTGCTCGCGGACGTCGATGATCGAGTACATCATCATGGCACCGGCGGAGGGCGCGCGGCTCGCGGCATGCAGCACGGCAAGCCTCTGCTCGTCCGTCACGGGAATGGCGCGACCCTCGGCGTCCTTGGCGAACGAACGCGTGGACGAACGCCGCTCGATCGCAGCGAGCACGGGATTCCCCGATACAGGCGCCTCGTCGTTACCCACCGGCATACCACCGATGTCCATCGCCCCACTCGACGTCGCAGCAGCACTGTCGTCCATAGCCATCACGCATTCGCCTCCGTATATCCGCGGGCGGCATCGCGGCCACCCTATATCATTACGTAGAGTACTCCCATAAATACCAAAAGGAGAGGCCATGCGCATCGTCGAAATCATCTTTAGCCCCACCGGCGGCACCGAGAAGGTCGCCCGCGCCTTCGCCGAGGGTTGGGAGGGCGAAGTCAAGACCATCGACCTCGCCGATACCGAGAAGGACTTCTCCGCCTGCGTCGTCGACGAGGATGACCAGGTTCTTATCGCCCTGCCCTCCTTTGGCGGCAGGGTTCCCACCATCGCCACGGAGCGCCTGAGCCGCATCGCCGGTAACGGCGCGGCGTGCACCCTCATCTGCGTCTATGGCAACCGCGCGTTCGAGGGCACCCTGGCGGAGATGGAAGACACTGCCAAGACTTGTGGCTTCAACGTCGTCGCCGCGGTGGCGGCCATCGCCGAGCACTCGATCTTCCCCCAGTTCGCCACCGGCAGGCCCGATGCCGCCGATGCCGCGCAGCTCAGGGGCTTCGCCAGGCGCATCGCCGAGGAGGCGACGGACATGCCGGCCATTCCCGGCAATCGTCCGTACAAGCAGGGAGGCCGCGGCGGCCTCGTCCCCCAGCCCACAGACGCATGCGTCGGCTGCGGCCTCTGCGCGAGGGAGTGCCCCGCGCAGGCGATCGACACGGAGAGCTTCGCCGCCAACCCTGAGACTTGCATCGGTTGCATGCGCTGCCTGAGGATCTGCTCCGTCAACGCCAGGGAGGTCAACGCCGCGACCGTTGCCGCCAAGGCCGAGGAACTCAGCCCCATCTGCGCCCTGCGAAAGGAAAACGAGCTGTTCCTGTAGGAGCGATGGCCCTCGCGACGCAGCGCTGCGTGAAGAGCAGATGCCGTGGCTCCTACGCTCGCGCCGCGTGGCGCCCAGTTCTTTGGGTAGACTCACCCCGCAACCTGACCGCCCGTGCCTCACGACACAGAAAGGCACCCCACATGGATCGACGCCCCTCCCATCCCGTCATCAACTACGCGCTCCTCGCCCTCGGCTCCGCCATCGCCGCCTTCGCCGTGGAGGAGTTCCTCGTTCCCAACACCATCCTGGACGGCGGTGTCATCGGCATGGGCATGATGCTCTCGCACGTAACGGGCGTTCCCCTCGCCCTGCTCACGGTTATCCTGAACGCACCCTTCGTCATCCTGGGCGGCATCAAGCTCGGCCGCAGCTTTACCGCGCGCGCCGTCTTCTCGATGGCGACGTTCTCCGCGTGCGTCGAGCTCTTCGACGGCTGGGCGAACGCCACCGGCGAGACCCTGCTCGCGGTTTGCTTTGGCGGCGTGCTTCTCGGCCTTGGCGTGGGCATCGTGATCCGCGGGGGCGGCTGCCTCGACGGCACCGAGGCCGTGGCCATCCTCGTCAGCAGAAAGACCGACCTCGCCGTGGGGCAGATGGTCCTCGGCATGAACATCGTCATCTACGGTATGGCCGGCATACTCTTTGGCGTCGACCGCGCGCTCTACTCGCTGCTCACCTACTTCATCACGTCGAAGGTGCTCGACATGGTCGAGTCCGAGATGGACCAGGTCAAGGCGGCCCTCATCGTCACGGACGACGCCACGGAGATTTGCAAGCAGATCTACAGCCGCATGGGCCGCACCGTCACCATCATGGATGGCGAGGGCATGCTGAGCGGCAAGAAGAAGGTCCTCTACTGCGTCATCACGAAGTACGAGGTACGCGAACTGCGCGAAGTCATTGACTCGGTCGACCACTCCGCGTTCGTCTCCATCTCGGACGTTTCTGAGATTATCGGCAACCACGTCAAGAGCACAGACGCCGCCCTGGAAGGCGCGTAGGAAGTTGACAAAGGGACAGTCCCTTTGTCAACTTTTGCGCTAGTACGGGCTGATCGACCCGAACGAGAAGGTCGACCCGAGCTTGAGGCGGCTCTCGAAGGCGTTGATGTCCTCGATCGGGTTGGTCACCGTGGTGGCGCGGAGCTGCTCCCTGGGGAACCTGGCGGAGTAGAGGTAGTCATCCGTCATGTCGCCGTCCTTGTTCCTGCGCTGCGTGTAGCCGGAGACCGTGACCTCCACGATGTTCGCGTTGAGGTCGAAGATGTTCGCGGCCATAAAGAAGGCCAGGCCAAGCACGCAGATTGCGTACTCCTCCTTGAGCTGCTTCTGGGTCTTGTCGACGACCTTCACCTGGCCCGAGGCGAGCTGCTTGGTCGTCGTCTGAGGCAGGTCCTCGATCTCCGGAAGGTCGAGGTCGAGGTAGAGGCGGCCGTCCTCGCACCCGATCTGGGCGCTCACGGTGGCGGGAATCTCGAGGTTGGAGAGCCACTCCTCCACGAGGTCCGCCATGACCTCGTCATCCGTTGAAAGGGCAGCCTCGAGGGCACGCTGCCCCTGCTCACCCGTGGTGAAGGCGGCCCTGGAGAGGTGCTGGGAGAGCTCGTCGGCGGTGAGCACCTGCGGCGCGAGCTTGTAGATATCGATGAACTCCCTGCTCTTCTCCTCGGACTCCTCCTGCATCTCAGCCCAGACGCGCTGCTGCTCCTCGAGGTCGGGCGAGAGACGCGGACGCTCCGCAGCGATAGACCTCGCGGAACCGGAACCGATGCTCCTGGCCTTGCTCGCGCCAGAGGACTTGGACGAGCGCTTGGAGCCGCCGAGCTTCGTGCGATAGGAAAGGCCCGTGCCCGGCAGGCCGGCGGAGGCATACACGCCCCTCTTGCTGATGTTGAGCGTGGCGCCCTTGGGGCCGAGGCTCAGGCTCGGGCCGCTCTTGCTCAGGTTGACGCGGATGCCCTTGGCCAGGGACACGGACTTGTGGAATCGAAGACCCATGCTCACTCCCCCACTCGATGCGTATGCCTCCATCTTACGGGTTAATGCGGACATCCCTGGCGTGCCACTCCGCGGGCGCGCAAAAAGCCCCTCCAGCGAATGCTCTCGCCAGAGGGGCACATCTTTGCAATAGCGACAGTGAGCAGCCAAACGGCCTCTGGGCAAGTAGCCGGTTTTTGAGCGAGCAAATCAACTGGGGTTTTGCAACGACAAAAGAGGGAACTACTCGTCCGGGAATCGTTTGGCTGCTCACAGTCGCTATCGCCTCATTTATTCGCCGCTTATAGTCGAGTCAAATAAGGAACGTCACTACTCCCCCACGCACTTATAGTGAACGAGACGCCATATCCACCCGAACAGGCTCGAAGGCAGGCCCCATGACCCAAACGCAAAAGAAGATAGTCGTTACGCTCGGGTTTTGCGGGCTCGTCTCCGCCGCAGACAACTGGTTCGTCTCTCCCGCACTCCCGGCGATCGCCCAGACGCTCGCCATCGCCCCGGCAGCCGCGACGATCATCCTCACCGCATACCTCACGCCCTACGGGCTGCTGCAACCCGTATGTGGCGCCATTGGCGACGCCGTTGGACGCGTACGTCTCCTTTGCATCATCGTCGCGGGCCTTGCCGTGAGCACCGTGCTTTGCGCCGCAGCGCCCACGCTCGAGGCACTCGTCGTGGCACGAATCGTCACTGGTTGCTTCGCCGCGGGAATCATCAGCGTAAACCAGTCGCTCGTTGGCAGCGTCGTGAGCGAGGAGGACCGACAGGGCGCCGTGGGCCTGCTCATGGGCGTCACGTTTACCGGACAGGGTCTTTCGGCAGGTCTCGGCGGGCTTATCTGCGACCTTGCGGGGTGGCGCGCGGCATTTATCTGCTTTGGCATACTCGGCGCAGCTGCCTGGCTCGGCGTCAGGCGCCTGAGGTACCTCGACGAGATGGACGGCGCGGGCACCGTCGACGCGCCAGACACCGACGTGAATGCCGCAAGCGTGGGCACCGTCGACGCGCCAGGCGCCGGCGTAAGCGCCACAGACGCGGGCGCGGTCAGCTCAGCTGAACGCGAGCCTTTCAGGCCCGCGGCGTTTCTCCGCCACGCGGCGCAGATCTTCTTTGGACCCGGACGCGCCGTCTATTTCGTTGCCTTCACGACCGGCATCATCTTCCTCGGGGTGTACGGATTCATGGGCACCTTCCTGGCCGAGAGGTGCGGCCTCTCCTCCACTCAGGCGGGCCTGCTCATGATGTTCTATGGCCTCGCCTGCCTCGCCGGCGGCAGCATTTCCGGGCGCATCGGCGAGGCTCGGGGCCAACGTGGCGTTATCGCCGTGGGCGAGACCTCGGGCGTCATCGCAACGGCCCTGCTAGCGGCGTCGACAATCACGGGCTCGTGGATGCCCGCGCTCCCCGCCGCGGCATGCCTCGGCCTGGGCTACATACTGGTACAGCCCACGCTCGTCTCATTCTCCATGGATATCGACCCCTCGCACACGGGTCTCTGCACCGGACTCATCGGCCTGGGCGTTTTCGCGGGAGGCGGCATTGGCAGCAGCCTCGGCAGCATTGCCATTGCCGGCGGCGGCTACTTTGCGCTCTGGACAATCGCCGGCGTGGCGCTTGTCGCCCAGGGAATCGCCGGCGCGAGATTCCTGCCGCGCAAATAAGGCGAGGCGCCAGCGACGGAGTAGCACGAACGCCGAGGCGTCGCGATCGGTCCAGCCCCTTCTGCCCGCGCTCGAGTTCGAACGATTGTTCGATGGATTTCGTGTCAGAAGGGGCCGCCGGCGCGCCGGGCTATGTTAAGTTGCTTATCTAAACCAAATTACCCGGCCCCAAACGCGCAAAAACGCAGCGGCTGGCGCATCGCGCCGCGGCGCTGGGGTCGCAACCAATACGCACGCCCGATGAGAGTCGGGCGCCGGCAGGGAGCACCGAGAGAGCGAGCATGGCAAACAACACCGCAAACTATGGCAACGACAGCATCCGTCAGCTCAAGGATGAGGAGCGCGTCCGCCTGCGCCCCGCCGTCATCTTCGGCTCGGACGGTCTCGACGGCTGCGCGCACGCCGCCTTCGAGATCCTCTCCAACGCGGTCGACGAGGCTCGTCAGGGCTTTGGCAAGCTGATCACCCTCACCGCCTTCGCCGACAAGTCCATCCAGGTGGAGGACAACGGCCGCGGCTGCCCGCTGGACTGGAACCCAACCGAGAAGCGCTTCAACTGGGAGCTCGTCTTCTGCGAGCTCTACGCCGGCGGCAAGTACGACAACAACCAGGGCGGCGACTACGACTTCTCGCTCGGCACCAACGGCCTGGGCTCGTGCGCCACCCAATACGCCTCGGAGTACATGGACGTCACCGTCTGGCGCGACGGCAACAAATACTCGCTGCACTTCAAGAAGGGCAAGGTCGTAGGCTCCAAGAAGAAGGCCCTTGAGGTCGAGCCCACCGACGAGCAGCGCACCGGCACCACCATCAAGTGGCGCCCGGACCTCGAGGTCTTCACCTCGATCGACATCCCCGACGAGTGGTACCGCGAGACCATGCGCCGCCAGGCCGTGGTCAACGCCAACGTCACCTTCCGCCTGCGCATCGAGGGCGAGGACGGCAGCTTCACCGAGGAAGACTTCTGCTACCCCAAGGGCATCGAGGACTACGTGCTCGAGAAGGTCGGCGCCAACTACCTCACCGAGCCCTTCTTCATCGAGGCGGACCGCCGTGGCCGCGACCGCGATGACCTGCCAGACTACAACGTCAAGATCACGGCATGCATGTGCTTCTCCCGCACCTTCCAGATGCAGGAGTACTACCACAACTCCTCCTGGCTTGAGAACGGCGGCTCTCCCGAGAAGGCGGCCCGCAGCGCCCTGACCAGCGCTCTTGACGCCTACATCAAGAGCCAGGGCAAGTACAACAAGAACGAGAGCTCCATCAAGTGGCAAGACGTCCAGGATTGCCTGGTGCTGGTGACCAACTGCTTCTCCACCCAGACCTCCTATGAGAACCAGACCAAGAAGGCCATCAACAACCGCTTCATCCAGCAGGCGATGACGGCCTTCTTCAAGGAGCGCCTCTCGACCTACCTCATCGAGAACAAGGACGCCGCCAGCAAGATCGTGGACCAGGTGCTCATCAACAAGCGCTCTCGTGAGAACGCCGAGAAGACCCGCCAGAGCATCAAGACCAACCTGCAGCAGAAGACCGACATGGCCAACCGCGTGCAGAAGTTCATCGACTGCCGCTCGAAGGATAAGACCCGCCGCGAGATCTACATCGTGGAGGGCGACTCCGCGGCAGGCGCCATCCGCACGTCTCGCGACGCGGAGTTCCAGGGCGTCATGCCGGTTCGAGGCAAGATCCTCAACTGCCTCAAGGAGGACTACCCGCGCATCTTCAAGTCCGACATCATCATGGACCTCATGCGCGTCCTCGGTTGCGGCGTGGAGATCAGCGACAGGCGCATCAAGAACCTCGCCACCTTCGACCTGAACAACCTCAATTGGAGCAAGGTCATCATCTGCACGGATGCTGACGTCGACGGATACCACATCCGCACGCTCATCCTGACGATGCTCTACCGTCTGGTGCCCACGCTCATCGACGAGGGCTACGTCTACATCGCGGAGTCTCCGCTCTATGAGATCAACTGCGGCGAGAAGACCTACTTCGCCTACACCGAGCTCGAAAAGAACGACGTCCTGAAGGAGATCGGCGACAAGAAGTGCTCCATCAACCGCTCGAAGGGTCTTGGTGAGAACGATCCGGACATGATGTGGCTCACCACCATGAACCCCGAGACGCGCCGCCTAATCAAGGTCGAACCCGAGGACATCGCAAGGATGGAGACCATGTTCAACCTGTTGCTGGGCAATGACGACGAGGGGCGCAAGCGTCACATCGCCGAGCACGGCAAAGAGTATCTAGACCAGCTGGACCTACAGTAACGTGAGGCCGTGGCAGGGCAACACAATCCGGCCTTGCAGCAACGTGAAAGTGCGGCAAGGGCAGCGCAGCCCAACCACGCCAACCCAACAGACCAGCCAAAGCAGACGTTTCAAGAGGGAATCGTGGCAAAGAAGAAGACGCAGCCTAAAAAGAAGCAAGTCAACGACGAGAACGTCATCGGCCTGCACTCCGAGGTCACGGAGCAGCCCATCACGGAGACGCTCGAGACCAACTACATGCCCTACGCCATGAGCACCAACGTCTCGCGAGCGTTCCCGGAGATCGACGGCTTCAAGCCCTCGCACCGCAAACTGCTCTACACCATGTACAAGATGGGACTGCTCAAGGGCGAGCGCCAGAAGAGCGCAAACATCGTGGGCCAGACCATGAAGCTCAACCCCCACGGCGACGCAGCCATCTATGAGACGATGGTTCGTCTCGCCACGGGCAACGAAGCGCTGCTCGCACCCTTCGTGGAGTCAAAGGGCAACTTCGGCAAGTACTACTCGGGAGACCTCAGCTACGCCGCCTCCCGTTACACCGAGGCGAAGCTCTCCCCCATCTGCGCCGAGATCTTCAAGGACATCGACAAGGATCCCGTAGACTTCGTCGACAGCTACGACGGCGCCATGAAGGAGCCGCGCCTGCTGCCTACCACGTTCCCCAACATCCTCGTGTCCGCCAACAAGGGCATCGGCGTCGCCATGGCGTCCGACATCTGCGGCTTCAACCTCAACGAGGTCTGTACCGCCACCATGCACTACCTCGAGAACCCCGAGTGTGACCTGCTCGAGTACATGCCCATGCCCGACTTCTCCACCGGCGGCGAGATCATCTACCGCCGCGAGGAGATGGAGCGCATCATCGAGACGGGCCTCGGCAGCTTCCAAATCCGCTCCCGTTGGCGCTGGATCCCCGAGGAGCGAATCATCGAGGTCTACGAGATCCCGTACACCACCAAGACCGACATCATCATCGAACGCATCGTCAAGCTCTCCAAGGAGGGCAAGGTGCGCGAGATTGCCGATATCCGCGACGAGACGGACCTCTCCGGCCTGCGTATCGCCATCGACCTCAAGCGAGGAGTCAACCCCAACGAGCTCATGGCGAAGCTCTTCCGCATGACCACGCTCCAGGATTCGTTCTCGTGCAACTTCAACGTGCTGGTTGACGGCTATCCCCGCGTCATGGGCGTGCGCCAGATCCTGCACGAGTGGGTCGAGTGGCGCGTCCAGTCCACGCGTCGCCGCGTGAGCTTCGACCTGAACAAGAAGTCCGAGCGCCTGCACCTGCTACACGGTCTCGAGGCGATCCTGCTCGACATCGACAAGGCCATCGCCATCATCCGCGGCACGAAGCTCGAGGCGGAGGTCGTGCCCAACCTCATGAAGGGCTTCGACATCGACGAGACCCAGGCCGAGTTCGTCGCCGAGATCAAGCTCCGCAACATCAACGAGGAGTACATCCTCAACCGCACCAAGGACATCGAGAAGCTCGAAGGCGAGATCGCCGAGCTCGAGGACATCCTGTCGAGCGAGGACAAGATCAAGCAGGTCATCAGCGACGAGCTGGCCGCGGTCAACAAGAAGTACGTGACGCCGCGCAGGACGGGCCGCGTTGACCCGGCAGACGTCGTCGAGGTGAGTTTGGAGCCCGAGGTCGAGGAGTACCCGGTCACGATGATGCTCTCGCGCGACGGCTACCTCAAGAAGATGACGGACCGCGTGCTCAAGACGGGTGCTGCGCTCAAGTACAAGGACGGAGACGAGCCGTTCATCGAGTTCCCGTCCTCCAACACGCATGAGCTGCTCGTGTTCACCGACAAGAGCCAGGTGTACAAGTGCAAGGTCGCCGCGTTCGAGGACACCAAGTCCGCCCAGCTCGGCTCCTACCTGCCGACCGACCTCGAGATGGAGCCGGACGAGAACGTTATCTGGGTGATCGACCCCGAGGACTACAAGGCAGACGTGCTCTTCGCCTTCGAGAACGGCCGCGTCGTCCGCGTGGCGCTGGCGGGATACGTGACCAAGACCAACCGCAAGCGCCTCAAGAACGCCATCTATGGCGGGTCCAAGCTGCTGTTCGCCCAGGTGCTCAAGGAGGACCGCGACCTCGCGCTCGTCTCGAACGACGGCCGCCTCATGAACTTCAACACGTCGCTGCTCAAGACCAAGACGACCACCAACACCCAGGGCGTCCAGGCCTTCACGGCCAAGAAGGGCCGCATCGTCACCGCCGTCGGCGCGATCGAGGACTTCCTGGGAAGCGACGTCTGGGCAGAGAAGTTCTGCGCCCAGGCCCTCCCCTGCGCTGGTGCCCTCATGAAGGAAAGCGACATGCCGAGCCTGTTCGACTAGCGCGACCGGCTGAAACCGCGGAAGTCGAACCGCCACAAATCCTTAAACGATGGCCCCGGAAGCGCGATTAACCGCACTCCGGGGCCCTTGCATACGGTTCGAATTATCTGCTTGCAAGCTCAAGCAAAAATCTCCAAGCCGGAATCACTTCTATTATCAGACCATCCTTTTCGATGGGTCCGTCCTCTTCCCGTCTTTTATACTCGACAGATTATATGATAGTCCGTCTTATATACTCGACAGATACCCAGCAACGCAAAGTTAAGCGAGCTTGCGAGCGAGCTCACGCACCTCTTCGAGCTTGGGTGACGATGCCATACTGTCACGCTCGGTCATGCCGCTGATGGTGACGATGCCCTGATCATCCCACTTGCAATACGCGCAGGTAGCCTTGTACATAGCGATCGCCGCGTCATAGACGCCCTCGCTGTGGCTGTCGAGCAAAAGGGCAGTCTTGGTAAACGGGAAACCCGTAGCGCCGAAGGCGTACAGACGGTCGATGACGGCCTTCTCCTGTGCGGTGATATCGAACCAGTAGATGGGCGAAGCGAACACGACCATGTCGGCGTTCTTGAGCGACTCAACCACGCCGGCCATATCGTCCTTCTGCACGCAAGCGCCCTCGTGCTCGAAGCAGTACTGGCACCCCAGGCAACCGGCGATCTTCTTGCCGGCAACGCGCACGACTTCGACCGTGTGGCCACCCTCGCGTGCAGTCTCAGCAAACGTATCGACCATGGTGTCAGTGTTGGCGCCCTTGCGCGGGCTACCACTCAATACAACGATGTTCATAGGGCTCTCCTCTCCCGGTGTCGCAGGAGCGCGACACGCTGCTTTTTGTTATTACCAAAGCGGATGGAGCTATTCAATCGCCCGCTTAGTGCTTCTTTGCTCAAACCAAATAGCCTTGCGTAGGATCACGCCTGCACAATCCTCGCCGACCGGCGATTACGAAACCGCAAAAGCGGAGGCGCGAGTGCGCTGCGGCGCTTCGTTTCACTAGATTGGCTTGATGGGACGGCGAATCACGGTCTTGAGCTTCTCTGGCGCGCACTTGCGCGGGTCGGAGAGGTAGATCTCATGGTGGAGACGAGCGCCGCCGGAGTCGGGTGTATAGCCCTGCTCAGCTATGAATGCGCGCATTGCGTCTATGGATGCCGGCTCGCCATCGTAAGGCCCGGCGTGCATGCATTGATAAGACGCTTATGGGGCCACTTCTTGTCGATATTTCGATTAACGCCCCCATAACTAAGGTATTTCCATTCCCATACGAGTTTCTTACCGACAGTTCTGCGCTAGCCCTACGCTCAGAACCCCTGCTCGCTGAGCAGCCACCTCGCGAGTTCCAGCGCGACCACGCCCTCCCGGGTATAAGGCTCGTGCCTCGTGCTGGCAACGAGAGCCTTCGGGAGCGCGTCCCTGATAGACAGAAGTGGCGCGAGCCTCCTCTCGAGCGTCGATTCGGGGCTGATGTCGTCTCTCGCTTAAACCCTCCTTCTCGGTTTCGAAACTTAAGATCTTTTAAAGTTTCGAAACCGAGAAGGCAATAGGGCCGCGTCCTCTCTAGCGTGGGGCGTGCCTCGCCGCGTTCGGTCCGGCGCGCCCCAAGTCTCGGAGCGTCGGGACAAAACCGTACGGATTTGTCCGACAAGCGGAGTGTGCCATGAAAACGTACGGATATGTACGCTTTCATGGCACGGGGACCGGGGCCGCTGGCGGTGAGGCTTTTCGTTGCGCGGAACGGCTACTGTGCTGCGCGACACGTCCGTTGAGAGAAGGAGGCAAGCAGATGTTGAGCCACGAAGAGAAGGTAGAGCGCCTCGAACTGCTCGACGCGGTGGCGGATGCCGAGAGGCTGGCGAGGGACCTTGACCAGTTGCTCGAGTCCCTGGCGCATGCCGACCAGCTGGACCCGCTCGACGTCGAGGGGATCCTGGCCCTGAGGTCGATAAGCGAGAAGTGCGCCGCGCGCATCGGGGACGCCGCGCGCATTCTGGAGGCTCAGAACGACGTCCTCTACGCCGAGGAATGGGCAAACGCCAAACCTCGCGAAAACGAGCGATGAGGACCCGAACGAAAGCGGCCATCCAAGCCCGATCAGGGCGTCCTTCGCCGTCCGCGCTCATATAAAGCCTGGGCATCGGCTGTCCTCGCATTCCCAGTGCCGCCGCGTGCCGTCGCGTTATAATGCTGCAAACGCATTTGTATTGCATTTCGAGCGATGGGAGCGCAGATGCCTGACAGCTACAAGGAGCTCATCAAGAGCAATCCCGACGAGACCGAGATCAGGAGCTTCCTGGTGGACGGCGACCAGGTCTCCGTGACCCTGCGCATCCCCGACACCCTGCGCGACGCGGCGAAGGAGGAGGCGGCCCTGCGGGGCATGAGCTTCTCCGCCTTCGTGCGCACGTGCATGATCGAAGAGCTCGCGAAGAAGGGGGCGTAGAGGCGTGAAGTCGCTAAGCAACGTCGGCGCGGAGCGCCTGGGAGACGCCCTCGGCGAATCCATCGACGACGGCGCGAAGTTGTCGATAATCAGCTCGTATTTCACCGTGTTCGCCTACGGGGAGCTCAAAGAGGAGCTCTCCAAGGTCGACGAGGTGCGCTTCCTGTTCAGCGAGCCCACCTTCATCAAGCGAATGGCCGACTCGAAGGAGCCGCGCGAGTTCGAGGTAGCCCGCCGCGCGCGCGAGGTCGGCGTCGGCGGCTCGGGGCTCGAGCTCACGCTGCGCAACAACCTCAACCAGCGCGCGCTCGCCCGAGAATGCGCCGAGTGGATCCGCGAGAAGGGCGTCTTCAAGTCCGCCAAGACGTCCGGCGCCATCCAGCCGGGCGGCACGTACGTCGTGGAGAACCCCTCAGGCGACGACCACGCCTTCATGGGCGCCGCCGCGAACTTCACGCAGGAGGGCCTCGGCTACGAGCGCCGCCCGGGAACCGTGACCTGCGTGAGCCATTTCGAGAACGCGACCGAGGCCGTCGGCCTCAAGATGATGTTCGAGTCGGTCTGGGACAACCCCGCCATGGTCGAGGAGGTCACCGCGCAGGTGGCCGCCCAGGTCGAGACGCTCTACCGCGAGAACCCGCCCGAGTTCATCTATTTCCTGACCCTGTACCACCTGTTCCGCGACTTCATGGAGGACGACGAGGACAACGGCATCCGCCCCGGCCTCAAGTTCGAGGAGTCCGTGGTCTGGAGCAAGCTCTACGACTTCCAGAAGGACGCCGTCGTGGGCGCCATCCGCAAGCTGGAGAAGTACAAGGGCTGCATCATCGCCGACTCGGTGGGCCTGGGCAAGACCTACGAGGCGCTCGCCGTCATGAAGTACTACCAGGAGCGCAACGACCGCATCCTCGTGCTGTGCCCGAAGCGCCTGCGGGACAACTGGACCCTGTGGACGCAGGACAACGACGACCGCAACCCGCTGGCCGACGACCGCTTCAGCTACACGGTGCTCAACCACACCGACCTGTCGCGCTACCACGGCATGAGCGGCGAGGTGGACCTCGAGCACCTGCGCTGGGGCCACTTCGACCTCCTCGTCATCGACGAGAGCCACAACTTCAGGAACAAGAGCACCGACGCGGACAAGACCGACCGCTACACGCGCCTCATCGAGGACGTCATCAAGTCGGGCCAGCGCACCAAGGTGCTCATGCTCTCTGCCACCCCGGTGAACAACCGCCTGCTCGACCTGCGCAACCAGATCGAGCTCATCACCGAGGGAGACGACGCGTACCTCGCCGATACCGACGGCATCCCGTCGATCACCCACGTGACGCGCGTCGCCCAGCAGAGGTTCAACGAGTGGAGCAAGCTCTCCGACTCCGAGCGCACGACCGAGAGCTTCGTTAACGCGGTGAACGCCGACTACTTCAAGCTGCTCGACGTGCTGACCATCGCGCGCAGCCGCAAGCACATCACGAAGTACTACGGCGCCGCGAGCGGGACCTTCCCGGCGCGCCGGCCGCCCCTGTCGTTCCAGACGCCCATCGACCTCGACGGCGAGCTGCCGCCGATCGCCGAGCTCAACGACATGATCGCCCAGCTCACGTTCGCCCAGTACCAGGTGCTCTCCTACGTGCGCGCCGACCGGCGGCGCAAGTACGAGGACCGCTACGGGGACACGTGGGGCAAGGACTTCGAGAGCCAGGTCCACCGCACGACGGCGGTGGCCAACCTCATGCGAATCAACGTCCTCAAGCGCATGGAGTCCTCCGTGAACAGCTTCCGCATCACGCTGCGCCGCATCCTCGACGGCTGCGTCGACCTGCGCTCAAGGCTCGATAACGACGCTTCGGGGGTCGCCTACGGCACCGAGGGCCTCGAGGACGGGTTCGACGACGACGATGCCGAGGAGTTCGAGGCCGGCGGAAAGGTGCGCGTCGACCTGCGAGATGTCGACGCCCTGCGCCTGGGTCAGGACCTCGACTTCGACATCCAGGTACTCCGGGCCCTGCTCGCCTACGCCGACGCGGTGACCCCCGAGCGCGACGCCAAGCTCGTGAAGCTGCGGGACTTCATCGCGGGCAAGGTCAGCGAGCCGTACAACCCCGGCAACCGCAAGGTGCTGGTGTTCAGCGCGTTCGCCGACACGACGGCCTACCTCTTCGAGCAGCTGGCGCCCTGGTTGAAGCGCGAGCTCGGCATCGAGTGCGCCGAGGTTGCGGGCAGCTCCAACCGGACCTACTCGCTGAAGCTCCCCAGGACCACCTTCGAGAACATCCTCGCAAGGTTCTCTCCCGTCTCCAAGGAGCTGCCGGAGAATCAGAGGGAGCTCGGCGAGATCGACGTCGTCTTCGCCACCGACTGCATCTCCGAGGGCCAGAACCTGCAGGACTGCGACTGCCTGGTGAACTACGACATCCACTGGAACCCCGTGCGCATCATCCAGCGCTTCGGCCGCATCGACCGCCTGGGATCGAAGAACTCCCAGATCCAGCTGGTCAACTTCTGGCCGGACATCGCGCTCGACGAGTACATCCAGCTGGAGGGCCGCGTGAAGGGCCGCATGGCGCTGCTCGACGCGTCGGCCACCGGCGAGGAGAACGTGCTGGAGGCCAAGGGCAACGGCGAGATGAACGACCTCAAGTACCGCCGCCAGCAGCTCCAGCAGCTCAAGAGCGAGGTGCTCGACCTCGAGGACATCTCGGGCGGCATCTCGATCACGGACTTCGCCTTCGACGACTTCCGCGTGGAGCTCCAGCGCTACGCCAAGGAGCATCCCGGCGCGCTGGAGAACTCGCCGGCGGGACTGCACGCCGTGGCCCCCATCCCTGACGAGCTTCGCGGCGACGTGAAGCCGGGCGTGGTCTTCTGCCTCAAGCAGAACGACGAGGGCAACGACCCCAGGGACACGAACCCCGTCTTCCCGTACTACGTGGTGTACGTGTCGGCTGACGGCGAGGTCATGACGAAGCACACTCAGCCCAAGCCTGCGCTCGACATCATGCGCGCCGTCTGCTCGGGGCACCCCGAGCCCATCGCCGAGCTGTGCCGCGAGTTCAACCGCGAGACCCGCGACGGGACGAGGATGGACGCCTACACCGACCTGCTCGACGACGTGGTGGCGGCCATCACCGGAACGCAGCAGGACAAGGGGATCGAGAGCCTGTTCAGCCTGGGCGAGGTCGGCAGCGGCACCGTCATGGGATTCAGCGACTACTCGCTGGTATGTTTCGCGGTGCTGCGATGAGCGGCATCGACTGGAACGGAATCCTGCGCCTGCCCGAAGCGGCGCTCGCGGGATGCCGCCGCATCCCCAAGACGGTGCTCGTCAAGCAGGCCATGCTCACCAAGACCGAGCAGAAGAGGCTCGACAAGGTCGCGCGCCTCGAGCACTTCGCCACGGTCCAGAAGTCCACGACGCGCATCCCGCCGTACGAGGACGACGAGCGCAACGTGCAGAGCGTCGTCTTCCTCCGTTGCGAGATGACAGCCGGGACCATGGCGGTGGCCGAGGTGGCGGAGCTCGTGCACAAGTGCTTCCCGAACCCGACGGTGCTCCTGGTCGAGGCGGGCGGCTGCGCGTGCATATCGGTCGCCCTCACGCGGAGGAGCCAGGCCGAGCAGGGCGCGACGGTCGTCGACCGAGTCGAGTCGACGGGCGCGTTCGATCCTGGCCGTTCAGAATACGCGGACTTCCTAGGCGCGCTGGCATTCGGGCGGCTCTCGCAGGGCGACCTCTGGGAGTACCTGGTCGACCTGTCGCGCACCGTAGCGCTGTCCCGCGCGATTGGCGGCCTGGGGTTCTACCCCGTATGCCCCGCTCGAGACCGGGAAAAGCTGATCGCCCTCACGTCGCGCTACGATGAGATGGGAGCCTCCGTCAAGCGGCTGAAGGAGCAGCGGCGGTCGAAGGACATAACGCTCAACGAGTCCGCGAAGCTGAGGATGGAAATGAAGGAAGAGGAGCGACGCCTGAGGGCGGTCGCCGATGAGATAAAGGAGATCTGCAATGGCCGTTCTAGATGAGTATATTTTGCGAGCGGCGCGCCTTTTGAGTGATGCTGCAGATGAGGATGTTGATGCGCTCTGCCGTGAAATCATGCAGGTCTTCGACCTCGACTACACTAACCCCGAGGCTTTAAAATATATCAATTCCTCAAGCTCATTTCGCTACTCGAAAAGCGACCTAGGGATGATTCTCCAGAAGCTGCGCCTAAAGCGGGAAGACTCAGACGACAAAGCGTTCGGTGCCGCATTCTGCGCAACTATAACGCAGCATATCAGGAGACTGGAGCAAGCTCTTGAAGAGGGCGTGAAAGGCGACGAGCTCAAAGCCGTATACGACTCAATCGACTACGTCTACGCAAACGCGAGGGGCTACGACTCCTACACGGACGGACTAGCCTCCTATTCCTATGGGTCTTCCAATCGCAATGATTTCAACGATGAACAGACGCAACTACGTATCGACAAACTGAAGCATTTCCGTGATGAGGAGCTCCGTAAGCTGAAAATCGCCGAAGCGCAGGGCGCTAGCGTCAGCCTCACGGCATCCGCCACGAGCAACGTACAGGTCACGTTAGAGGCAACCTTTGAACAGATTGACAAATTGCCAGAGACAACGCTTTCCGATGACGAGAAGACGCTGCTCAAAGGGATGATGGGCGATCTCAACACAAAAGATAAAAGCAAACGGGGCAGCAAGCTTGACAAACTCCTGAGCTGGCT
Organism: Parolsenella sp. LCP21S3_E11; assembly: GCF_052118165.1. Classification (NCBI taxonomy): domain Bacteria; kingdom Bacillati; phylum Actinomycetota; class Coriobacteriia; order Coriobacteriales; family Atopobiaceae; genus Parolsenella; species Parolsenella sp. LCP21S3_E11. The sequence goes on from NZ_JBQKHS010000004.1 coordinate 57,476, forward strand.
TGCCGGCAAGGGCACCGACGTTTTTATTGCCGCCATGCCCTACATAGTTCAACTAATCAAATCTCAACTTTCCTAGGAGGAGACCTCATGAGCGAGATAGAAAAGATGACTCTTGAATCGGAGAGTCTTATTGACGACCGCCTGAATAAGCTCAAGGAGCTGATGCCCGAAGTGTTCTCCGAGAGCGGAATCGACTTCGACAAACTGCGGCTGGAGCTTGGCGACGAGGTAGACGAGGGCCTGGAGCGCTATGCGTTCACGTGGCCCGGCAAGGCCGATGCCATCCGCCAGTCGCAGATGTCCAGCACTGCTACTTTGCGTCCCCGTATCGAGAAAAGCCGCAGCCGCGATGGAGAGGATGGGTCCTTCGACTCGGACAACATTTATATCGAAGGCGACAATCTCGAGGTGCTGAAGCTCCTACAGCGCGGCTACCACGGCAAGGTCAAGATGATCTACATCGACCCGCCGTACAATACGGGTCACGACTTCGTCTATAAGGACAATTTCGGCGATACCATCGAGAACTACAAGGAGCAGGCGGGGCTCACCGGCCAGTCCAACGCGGACACAAGCGGTCGCTACCACAGCGACTGGTGCTCGATGATGTATCCCAGACTTAAGCTGGCTCGGGAGCTATTGAGCGATGACGGCGTCATTATTATCAGCATTAGTGATGCCGAGTGCTCTAACTTAAAGTCTCTTCTTGACGAAATTTTTGGCGAAAAAAATTTCTGCGGTGATGTTCTTTGGAATTCAACCAAGTCGGTAACAAATACTGCACTAATTTCCGTTTCGCATACCTATAACTTCATTTATTTCAAGAACATGGACTACTTTGTCAGGAATAGATCCGAGTTTAGGCTCCGTGACGATGGAGAGGGCTTTTCCAACCCAGATAACGACCCACGTGGCCCCTGGAAAGCAGACCCCTTCCAAGTCGGAGGATGGCGACCTAATCAACAATATGAAATTACTAATCCTAATACCGGCGTTGTATATACGCCGAACCCAGGATGTAGCTGGAAGAATGATTATGCTCATTTCCTTGAGTTAGAGAAAGACGGGCGTATCGTATTTGGGTCTACCGGAGAGGGTGGGCCACAAAGAAAAAGGTTTCTGACGGAAGCGGTTAACCGCGGGAAGGTCGCAAAAACTTGGTGGGACGATGTAGAGACAACCACAAATGGCACTCAGCTCGTAAAGAAGCTATTTGACGGCGTTGCGGTTTTCGACAACCCGAAACCCGTGGGTTTGATTCGTAGGTTTATGGAGCTAGCTACAAACAAAGACTGCATTGTCCTTGATTTTTTCTCTGGCTCCTGCACGACTGGCCAAGCGCTGTTCGAGGCTAATTACGAGGATTCCGGAAATAGACGTCTAATCGCAGTCCAGCTGCCCGAGGTGCTCAATGAGGACTCATTTGCTTACAAGGCAGGTTATCTAACTCTCTGCGACATTGGCGAAGAACGCATCCGCCGCGCAGGCGACAAAATCAAAACCGAGCTCGAGGAATCCAACCGTCAACTCAAGCTTGGCGAGGGACCCAAGCAGCTTCCCGACATCGGCTTCCGTGTGTTCGAGCTCGATGAGTCCGGCATTGAGAAGCCCGAGCCCGGTCAGCTCCTCTTCGACGTGGTCAAGCCCGATCGCTCCGATATGGATATCGTCTTCGAGATGATGCTCAAATGGGGCCTCGAGCTCACGCTGCCCGTCGAGAAGTCTGAAGCCGCGGGCTATCCCATCTGGTCCGTCGCTTGCGACGAGCTCGTCTGCTGCATGTCCCGAGGCCTCACCATTGAGGCGCTCGAGGCCATCGCCGACATGGAGCCCAGGCGCGTTCTCATCCTCGATTCCGTCCTCGACGACACCCTCAAGCTCAACGCCGTGCAGATCTTCAAGCACGCCGGCGAGCGCATGGGCTGTGAGATCGAATTGAGGACGGTCTAGCATGGCGGCGCTCGAGTTCAAGTTCTCATCCGACCAGCAGCACCAGCTGGAGGCCATCGAAGCAACCTGCGACCTGTTCCGCGGACAACAATTTATCGGCAGCGTATTCTCCGCCGATTCCGGCCGCAAAGGACAGACGGCGATCGGCGAGCTCATGGTCGGCCACGGCAACGAGCTTCGCGTGGCGCCGGGCCAGCTCCTCGACAACCTGCACGCCGTGCAGGAGGAGGGCTGCCTCCCGGCAACCGACGTCCTCACCGATGGGCGCCTGCGAGACTTCACCGTCGAGATGGAGACCGGCACCGGCAAGACCTACGTCTACATCCGCTCCATCTACGAGCTGAACCGCCGCTACGGCATCACCAAGTTCGTCATCGTCGTGCCGAGCGTGGCCATCCGCGAGGGCGTCCTCAAGAGCCTCCAGACCACCCGCAGGCACTTCGAGACGCTCTACGACCGCACGCCGCTCGACTACTTCGTGTACGACTCGAAGGACATGGGGCCGGTGGGTAACTTCGCCACGTCGAGCTCCATCCAGGTCATGGTCATCAACATCGACGCGTTCAACAAGGGCCTCGAGAAGGATGGCACCGCGAAGGAGGGCAACCTCTTCCACCGTCCCAGCGAGAAGCTCACCGGCGGCTTCAGCCCTCGCGAGCTCGTGAGCGCCTGCAAGCCCGTCGTCATCATCGACGAGCCCCAGAGCGTCGACAACACCAAGCAGGCCAAGGCCGCCATCAAGAGCCTGAACCCGCTGTTCGTGCTGCGCTACTCGGCCACGCACAAGCAGGCCTACAACATGATCTACCGCCTCACGCCGGTCGACGCCTTCGAGCGCCACCTGGTGAAGGGCATCTGCGTGGACTCGATCAAGGCCGAGGCGAACCTCAACGGCGCGTACGTGAGGCTCGAGTCCGTCAAGTCCGACCCGTTCTCCGCCAAGGTGTCCATCGACGTGCGCCAGGCCGACGGCACGCAGAAGCGCAAGGCCGTCACGGTGAAGACCGGCAACGACCTCTACCAGAAGAGCGGCGAGAACAGCGACTACGAGAGCGGCTGGGTGGTCAACAACATCGGCGCCGCAGTGGGCGACGAGTTCATAGAGTTCCAGAACGGCGAGGTGCTCGAGCTCGGCGAGGCGCTGGGCGACGTCAACGAGGAGGTCGTCAAGCGCGCGCAGATCCGCCGCACCATCGAGGACCACCTGGCCCGCCAGTTCGAGCTGTGGCCGCGCGGCGTGAAGGTGCTCTCGCTCTTCTTCATCGACCGCGTCGACCGATACCGCGTCTACGAGCCCGAAGTCCACGGCGGCCTGTACGCCCTGATGTTCGAGGAGGAGTACGCAGGTGCCCTGAACTCGAAGGCGCCTCGTCGCATCGCAAAGGCGGCGGGGATCGGCAAGGGCACGTGGCTCGAGTGCTACGAAGCCGTCGGCGCCCCGCTGGTGCGCGACCCCCACGCCGTGCACCAGGGATACTTCGCCAAGGACAAGAAGGGCAAGTTCAAGGACTCCAAGGGAGCCGCCGGCACCGCCGACGACGCCGGGGCCTTCGAGCTCATCATGCAGAAGAAGGAGACGCTCATCTCCTTCCCGGACGGCAAGGATGCGGACAAGGACGTCTCTTTCGTCTTCAGCCACTCCGCGCTCAAGGAGGGCTGGGACAACCCCAACGTGTTCCAGATCTGCACGCTCGTCGAGACAAAGGACAACCTGACCAAGCGCCAGAAGATCGGCCGCGGTCTGCGCCTGTGCGTGAACCAGGATGGCGAGCGCCTGTACGACCCAGAGGCGAACGTGCTCACCGTCATCGCGAACGAGAGCTACGACGACTTCGCCAACGGCCTGCAGAAGGAGCTTGAGGCTGAGGACTTCAAGTTCGGCGTCATCACTCCGGAGAGCTTCACGAAGGTCACGGTCAAGGGCGATGATGGCGTCGAGGAGCGCCTGGGCTACGAGAAGTCCAGGCAGGTCTACGACCACCTCGTCGCGACCGGCATGGTCGACGGCAAGGGCGCGGTGACGCCCGAGCTGAAGGCGGCCGCCGAGGAGGGCAAGGTCGAGCTCCCCGCCGAGCTCGAGCCTGCCAAGGAGCAGGTCGAGGCGATCATCATCCACAAGTCCCAGAGGGTCCAGATCCGTGACAAGGCCAAGGAGGTCTCGGTCGAGCTGCAGAAGGACGTCACGCTCGACCCTGCGTTCCAGGCCCTGTGGGACCGCATCCGCCAGCGCACGCGCTTCCAGGTCGAGGTCGACTCCGGCAAGCTCATCGAGCATGCCATCGAAGCTGTCGACGGCATGCTCGCCGTGCGCCCGCCCCAGGTGACGAGCGAGCGTGCCTCGCTGGGCATCGACGACGCGGGCGTGAGCGCCGAGGGCACGGGCGCCTCCGTGGTGTCCGTTTCGGGAAAGGTGAAATACGACCTTCCCGACCCGATCGCAGAGCTGCAGGACGCCGTCGGGCTCACCCGCGGCACCATCAAGGCGATCCTCGAGGGCTGCAGCCGCCTCGACGAGTTCGAGATCGACCCCGCGACCTTCCTCGCGCAGGTCGGCGACAAGATCAACCGCGTGAAGAACGACCTCATCGCCCAGGGCATCAAGTACGTGCGCCTTCCCGAGGACGAGTGGTACACCATGCGCGACCTCGAGCTTGACGACTACACGGCCTACCTTGGGCAGAACGCGTGGAAGCCGGATATGGCGAGCAAGAGCCTGTACAACTACGTGGTCTACGACTCGGCGGGGGTCGAGCGCTCCTTTGCCGAGGCTCTCGACAAGCAGGAGGAGGTGCTCGTTTTCGCGAAGCTCCCTTCGACGTTCAAGATCGACACGCCGCTCGGCAGCTACAACCCCGACTGGGCGTATGTCGAGGAAGCTGATGGCGAGCGCCGCGTGTACTTCGTGACCGAGACCAAGGGCGGCAAGAACGGCGAGCCCGCCCTGCGCGACGCGGAGAAGATCAAGATCGGCTGCGCCAAGAAGCACTTCGAGGCGCTGGACCTCGGAAACGACTTCCACTACAACGTGCGCACGACCTACCAATACGAGGCGGTGAAGGCTTAGGATGTCGAAGCTGCCCGGAAAGATGACGCGAAAGCAGCATTGGGTGCCGCGGTTCTACCTGCGCCATTTCGCGGACTCCTCCGGGCAGCTCCATGCCTACAGCAGACAGAAGGGCTCCTTCTTCCGCACGAATTGCGAGAACCTTTGCAGCATGCGCGATCTTTATGAGGTCGAGCATGCCGATGCGACAGGCGATGCGACAGACAGATTCTATGCGCAGAACCTCATCGAGGTTAAGCTATCTGAGCTCGAGAGCCGCATCGCGCCGCTTTACGATCGCTTTTTGGAACGCCAGAAAGAAGACCAGTGCGAAGACGAAGGGTATTCTGATGGGAAAGCCGCCGTTTGCGAGCTGGCAGCAAATATCATCGTCCGGCACCCTATCAGCATGCGCGTCGACAAGAAATGGTCACGCGAGACTGCCGAAGAGCTGCTCAGAAACGTTCATCTGACACCCTATGAGCTCGGCTTGCTCGATTGGTCGGATTGGCGCGGGGATTCCCAAGTGGTGGTCGAGCTTGCCGCCGCCGCAACCATGCTCTTCTCCAACGATGATATTGTGCCAGTTAACCGTATTCGAAAGGCTTTTTTTGAGAAGAGCTTCTCCATCCTTAGGGCACCCGTCGGCTCAGGGTTCGTTACGACGTCGATGCCCATGTTCATCATCGGGCCCGAGGACGACTCGTATGATTTTCATCTCGCGTATATGCCGTTGAGCAGTGAGTATGCTGCGGTCTTTTCGGATGACCCTCTATTTCCGCCGTTTGCGAGACTCGGTTTTTCGGGCGTCGAGTTCATGAACCGACTTCTTCTGCTTAACTGCGAGCATTGGGATGTCGCCATATCGAGGGGAAGCGGCCCGCTCGAGCACGCGGTACGCGATTGAAGTCAAGCGAACAGTGCCGAATTCATGCACGAGATGTTCACGCGCGACGGCAGGGAGCTATCCCTCGACGCAGTGATCTACGACCGCTCGAAGAAGAAGGGGCAGACGATGATCGACGCCATCGACCGTGGCTGCCTCGAGGGCGGCTGCCTTGATGACGAGGACCTGCGCATCATCTTCGAGCACCTTCTGGGGAGAAGACGGCAAGGACCGGGAACATTAAAGGGTCAAGCAGCGTATTGATAAAATTGACCCCGCCAGCAATAACCGCAAAGGATAGATAGGGCTTTAAGGATGGATGCAGGAAAAGCAACGATAAGCGGCGTGTTCAACGGATCGCGCCTGCTCGAAATACCCTTCTACCAAAGGGCGTACGTCTGGGGAGAAGAGCAATGGGAGCGTTTCCTCGGCGACATGGAGTTCGTCACGGCCTCGAAGCGGCCCTATTTCCTGGGCTCCATCATCCTGAAGCAGGCCTCCTCCGGCAACACCTGGTCCGAGGTCTCCGAGGTTCGCACCGTCATCGACGGCCAGCAGCGACTCACGACCATGGTCATCTTCTTCAAGGCACTCTGTGCAAAAAACGGCACCAACAATTTGTTTGAGCGAGATTTCGTCCTGGAGACCGGCGATGTCGCCTTGCGGCACGGCAAGTACGACCGGCAGGATTTCGAAAAGGTCGTCAGCGCCACGGGCTGCGAACCCCTCGAGGGCTCCTCGGCCATCGTCCTTGCCTACAACTACTTCCTCAAGAATATCGACCCGGAGAAGGTCGACAGGAACACGATCAAGTCGAACGTCCAGTTCGTCTGCATCGATCTTACCGAGGGCGAGGACGAGCAGCAGATATTCGACACCATCAACTCGCTCGGGGTGCGCCTGACGACGGCGGAGCTCCTTAAGAACTACTTCTTCAACCGCGAGAACGAGCAGGCGTTCAAGGAGTGCTGGGAAGACGTCTTCGAGCCCACGGCTGAGAAGAGGGAGTATTGGGAGCAGGAGATCGTTACCGGGCGCATCAAGCGCACGCTCGTCGACCTCTTCTTCGACGCGTTCCTCCAGATTCTGGTCCAGGACAAGAGGCGTGGCGTCACGACCGAGGACAAGCTCTTCTATTCGCGTACTTCGAACCTCTTCCAGTCCTACAAGGATTTCATCGGCAGGTACTGCAACGGCGACAAGGTCGAGATTCTCGACAACATGAAGGCGTATGCCGAGGCGTTCGAGTCCACGTTCGACCCTGGCTACTGCGACGCGGACATCCCCTCCGCTTCCGGCGTCGAGCGCCTGAACGTGCTGATATTCGGCCTCAAGAACTCGACGCTCATCCCGTACGTGCTCTACGTTCGAAAGAACGCGGAGTCTTCGAGCGAGGAATCTAAGATCTACGCCCTGCTTGAGAGCTACATCGTCCGCCGAATGCTGGTTCAGGCGACCACGAAGAACTACAACAGGCTGTTCACCTCGCTGATCTTGAACGAGGTGAAGGACGCGGAGGCGCTGAGGAAGGCTCTCGAAGCCAATGACGAGGCGACGACGTACATGCCCGGCGACGCCGAGGTTCGAGCGGCATTCGAGGAATCGTGTCTGTACAACCTCCAGTCCAAGGGCGTCCTCTATCTGCTGGAAAGCGCCATTCGTCCGGGCATGAGCAGCACGGCCCTGCTCGGGTTCAACCAGTACACCCTCGAGCACATGATGCCCAAGAAGTGGCGCAACAAATGGGGAGCCCTCGACGATGAGGCTGCCACGCGAAGGGACCGGAAGCTCCTCACGCTCGGCAACCTCGCCATCATCACGCATTCGCTCAACGCCTCCATCCGCGATGCCGATTGGCCCACCAAGAAGCAGGGAAAGGGATACAAGGACGGCCTTGCCCTCTGCGCTGCCGGCCTTGCGACCATGGCCGGCGCCCTAGAGAAGGAGTCTTGGAACGAGGGCGATATCGCCGATCGCGCCGAATGGCTTGCGGACAAGGCGTTGGAGGTCTGGCGCTAGGCCCTACCTGCGTCCCATCTCGAAGATGCTTGCGGTGTCGGAACCCGCATCGATGACGGATGGAACCGGCTCTTCCAAAAACGTAGTTCGTGGCGATGTCTCTTCCGTCGGCGCGTCAACAGGCTCGCCGAGCGCTAGGAAGAACCTCATCACGTGCTCAATTCTCTGTTGCAGGGACTCGCTCAGCTCGCCGTAGGAGGCCGCCAGCCGCACCTCCTTGGCCAATTCCGCCATCGAGTCCCTCAGTGCCTTCTGCACGCTCACGGAGGGCCTCACCTCGACCTGGGTATCGGTGAGCTTGGCGATGATGTAGTCCTGCCTGTTCATGCCGCTCCAGGCTGCCATCTCGCATATGAGCTTGCGCTCCTCGGGCGTGCAGCGGAACGCCATCGTCTTGCTGCGCTTGCGGGCGCTGTTCTCGCACGGCATCCTTCTTACCCCCTCGCCCCGTCGAGCGCGGCGGCCATCTCGTCCTGCTTCGTGGGGAACAGGTGCGCATAGCGGTAGGTGATGTCCACCGCCTCGTGGCCCATGCGCTCGGCGATGGCCAGCGCGGAGAAGCCCATCTCTATCAGCAGGCTCACATGGCTGTGGCGTATGTCGTGTATGCGGATGCGCTTCACGCCCGACGCCTTGCACCCGCGCTCCATCTCGTGGGCCAGGAAGTGCTTGGTCACGGCGAACAGGCGCTCGTCGGGGGCGACGTCGTCGCGCATCTCGATGAAGTCCGCCATCTCGTCGCGCAGGAAGGCGGGCATGACGATCGTGCGCACGGACTTGGGCGTCTTGGGGTCGGTCACGGTGTCAACGCCGTTGAGGCTCTGGTACGACTTGTTGATGCGCAGCCGCGAGCTCTCCAGCATGAAGTCGGACGGCGTGAGCGCCAGGAGCTCGCCGCAGCGTATGCCCGTCCAGTAAAGCAGCTCGAAGGCGTGGAATGAGAGAGGCTTGTCCATGACGGCCTCGCTGAACCTCAGGTACTCGTCCTTGGTCCAGAACTGCATCTCGCCGCCCTTCTTCGAGCCTATCTTGTCGACCCTGCGCACCGGGTTGTCGCTGAGGCCGTAGTAGCGCTCGGCGTGGTTGAAGATGGCGTTGAGCTGGTTGTTCACTGTGCGCAGGTACGTCGGTGCCCAGGGCTTCCCGTCGGCGTCCCGGTGCTCGGTGAGCTCGTTTTGCCACCTGATGACGTCGATCGGCCTCACGTCGCACATGCGCATGTCCCCGAAGAACGGCACGAGCTTGTCGTTGATGATGTACTCCTTGGTGATCCACGTGTGCTCGCGTATGCGCGGCTTCACCTCGGAGGCGTACACCTCGACGAACTCGGAGAACGTCATGTCCATGGCCCCGCCGTTAAGGCTCTTGAACTGGCTCTCCCACACTGCGGCCTCCACCTCGGAGGAGAAGCCGCGCTTCGTCTTGTGGCGCTTCGAGCCGCGGGCGTCGCGGTAGTAGCACTGCACGTAGAACGTGCCGTTGCCGTCGTCCTTGTACACGGGCATGTCAGTCCACCTCCGGGAAGTACAGGGCGTCGAAGACGTCGCTTCGAACGCGCCCGCGGATGACCACGCGCCCGCGCGCCTCCTGCTCGGCGTTTATCTTCCTGATCACCTCGTAGGCGCTGCCTTTCTTGATCCTCAGCAGCTCCGCAACCTCGTCCGCATCCAGCATGTGCGGTCTCGGCGTCTTTGCCACCTTCTCGTCCATGGCTCCTCCTGTCATTAGCGTACAGATACGTACGGTTTACAGATTCAGAGTAAACGTACATATCTGTACTGTCAATAGAATTGCGTACATTTGCGTACGCTGGTAAGATGTGCGGGTACGTAATTCCAGGAGGAGGGCGCATGTCCGTAGGCGAGAACATAAGGCGGTACCGCAAGTCGCGCGGCATGACGCAAGCGCAGCTTGCCGAGGCGGTCGGCCTGACCGAGGGGGCCGTGCGCCACTACGAGAGCGGCATCCGCGCCGTGAAGCCCGAGCTGCTCGAATCCATCGCCGCAGCACTAGGCGTATCCGTCAACGCCCTCAAGGATTACGGCGTCGAAACCGCGGGCGACCTCATATCGCTGCTCGTGCGGCTCGAGGACTCATTCGGCATCGTTCCCGCAGCCGACGGCTCGGGCCTCTCCCTGAACCCAAAGGCTCCACGCGCCCCCAAAGCCGCGACGGCTATCGAGCTGTGGGCAGAGAAGCGCGCGCAGCTCGAGAACGGCGAGATCGACGCCGCCGAGTACGAGGACTGGAAAGCCTCGCTGTAGCGGCTCCCCGCATTTCGCAATCAACGCAACCGAGTCAGGACGCCAAGCTAGGCGGTGATCGCCGCCCGCTCCTGCGTATGCTGAGTTTTTACTCCCCATTGCATGCAAAGGCATTTTCCGTGCACCTGGGGAGTAAATGAAGTGGTGGCTTACACGGCGGCACACGGCGGTACGCCGCGGCATTTCCCCTGATTACTCCCGTTTTCGTTGAGACAGCAAGATTCTTTACTCCCCATTAACCACCTGGGGAAACGCCGTACGGAGACCGCAAAAATGCCCATTGAGTTCGATTTGAGTTTCACGGGCCCCGAAACGGCGCCATTTCGCCCTCGGGGACAAAAACCGTGCGCCTACTCACTTGGGATGAATCCTTACTCCCATTCCTCCGAATGCCGCCCCGTACCTTGCTGTCTTGAAACACGGGGAGTAAATAGCGAAATCGCAGGTGAAAGGGAGTAAAAGTGCAAAGAAAAAGCCTCCGTCCCAACGCGGGAACGGAGGCTCGATTTTCGTTTTTACTCACCGTCGTCGCTGGCGGCTTTGCCATGACTCTCGTACGAAACGAAACTCAGCGGCACAGCGCGGCACTCAAAAGTGCAGGTCAGAACCCTATCAGCCTACTCCCACTCAGTAATCAAATCGCGCATTTCCATGGTCCCTCGTCTACGTGGTGTACCGCCGTCTCCCCATTCATCGGAATCGGCCGGTTCTTAAGCACCCGAGCTGAACTCAAAAGTGAACTCAACGTGGCACACCCCAACCTATATCCCAGCAAGGCTGTTCTCGTCGAGCAGGAAGTCGAACACGCTCATCGTGACCACGCCGTGCTCGTCGCGCAGGGGCTTCACCACGTCGCGCACAAGCACAACCTTCTTAAAGCTGTCATTGATGCCGAGCAGGGAGGCCTTCTCCTGTGCGGCCTTCTCGGGAGTCCTCATCTCCAACGCCGATTGGATGTAGACGCGGTCGGAGCCTCTGTTGGCGACAAAGTCGACCTCAAGCTGCTTGCGAACGTCCCTGCCCTCCTCGCGGACGCGCTTCTCGACCACGCCAACGTCCACGGAGTACCCGCGCGCCCTGAGCTCGTTGTAGACCACGTTCTCCATGATGTGGCTCTCCTCGACCTGACGGAAGCCAAGCCGCGCGTTTCGGAGCCCCACGTCCTCGAAGTAGTATTTCAGGGGGCTGCCGATGTAGCCCCTCCCCTTCACGTCGTAGCGCCGCGCCTCCTCGATGACGAAGGCGTCCTCAAGGTAGCCTATATAGCTGGAAATCGTGTTCGAGGAGATCTTGGAATGAAGCACGCTCCTGAACGTGTTCTCGAGCTTGCCCGGATTCGTGAGCGTCCCGATGCCGGAGGCAAGCACGTTCACGAGGTCATCGAGCTCTCCTCGCCTCCTGACGCCATATCTGTCCACGACGTCCCTCAGATACGTCTCCTCGAAGAGCCGCTCGAGGTAGCGCGCCTTCTGCTCGTCCGTGCGCATTGATGCCACAAGCGGCATGCCGCCGTACACCGTGTACTCGGCCCAGCCTTGGTAGCGATCACCATCGAAGCCCTGCATGAACTCGGAGAAGGACAGCGGTCGCACGCGGACCTCGTCCCCGCGCCCCCGGAACTCCGTCATGACGTCACGCGAGAGGAACTTCGAGTTGCTCCCCGTCACGTACACGTCGACGTTGCGCATGCGCAGAAGCCCGTTGAGCACGCCGTAGAGCCGGGGCGGGACGTCCGGGTTCTTGAGCTCCTCGCGCGAGATGGCATACTGGACCTCGTCGAGAAAGACATAGTACTGCTCGCGCCCACTCGCGATTTTCGAGCGCAGGTACGCGGACAGCGCGGCGGGGTCGCGGAGCGCGGCGTTCTCCTCGACGTCGAGCGCAACCTCGATGATGCGCCCGTCGCCGACGCCCTCCGAGCGCAGGTAGTCGCCGAAGAGGTTGAAGAGCAGATACGTCTTCCCGCAGCGACGGATGCCCGTGACCACCTTGACCATGCCGTTGTGCATGCGGTCGATGAGCCTGTTGAGATATCGGTCCCGCTTGATTTCCATGTGCGCCTCGTTTTGATTCCTGCCTGACTTCTATTGAGAAATTTTGCCGTATACGGCATTTTTTCTCAATAGCAGAAGACAGGCTTCGTAGAATAACTCGAATCAAGATATGGCCTCATTTCGCGCAGATTGGCAAAAATAAGGCCGTAACAAAGTCAATTTTGGAGAGGAATAGGCGGAATTATACTCCCGCTTGATGGGACAATCCGCATCACTGATAGTCGCATGTGCTATCCCATGCAGCCCCATCTCAGACAGGTCCTCTCGTTGACTCATAAAGAATACCTGTTTGGCACCCGCATACATGACGGGTGGCGGCTTTCGACAACAATTAGCCCTGTCAGCCAGATTAGTACTGGCGTTAATGTGCGTCATTTCCCAATCGGCAAGTCGGTGTCTTTAAGAAGTGCGGAGATGAGCTCGGCCAGAGATTCGATTACTTCTCGAATATCCTTCTTGTACGAATCTGTTATCAATTCCGAACTTGCATGAATCAGCGGATTGTGCTGTCTGAGCATTTCTGCTTCATGAAGAATTTTCTTTGAATTATCTATAGAGGAGTAGATTGGGATTATTTCCTTTTCTCTAAAGAGGAAGCTTTTCTGCTTTTTATGAAGCACCTTGCGTTTGTAGAGGGTTGAGAACCTATCGAAAAAAGCCCTCATATAGGAAACCTGCTCAAAATAGTTGTGAGTCACTTTATGGTACAACTGACTTGCAAATTGAATCTTACTCGGAATGTCACCGGAGATGACGGAAATCAGTTTCGATTCAACTTCCGAAGCCGGACTGGCTACAAACCGCTCGTCTATGCAAAACATTCTTATGAATGTATCAAGTCCAGGCGCTGCCTCTCTTAAGGTTTTTAGAAGATCCTCGTGCATCATTCCTCTGCCGATAAGGTAGTTGATCGCCGTCAGCGCATCGATGCTCGACCAAGTACCATCCCTATGTGACCTGAAGAGAATGTTGAGCATCTGTTTAATTAGGGCGCCGTCATTAGTGTTGAGAATGCACTTCGTCAATTCAGCTGTGTTGTACGACAGGACAGCCTTACTGCTATCTAGAGCCTTTCGAATTGAATCGACTACGATTCGCTCACGAAAACTGCCTTGTTCGTGATAAAGGCAGAATCGGAATGCATATATTGGCGAGGCAGTCTCTTCTTCTCGGGCAAAGGCGGATTCGACCGCTTCGTCGAAGTCTCGCTGGAGATAGTCTCGGCCGCTTGCTCGTTTTGCAATCTCCTCGAACAAACGCGCTGTCCGCCCGGCAACGTTATCAATCGCTTCTTCCGTTTGAAGCTCCGAGAAATCAACGCAAGATTCGGAAGCCTCCGTCAGCGAGAGAGTACTCGTAAGCCCGAATTCAACCTTACCTTGATTTAGCGTCAACCCGCTTAGCCTTAGAATGTCTGCGTATTTATTTAGGAGCCCTTCCTTTACTTGAAAGGGGGATACACCATCCTTGACATCGAAAAAGATGAAAAGGTCGTCTACGTATCGGACGAGCTTGAAAGAATCAACAGAGGCGTTCTTTTGCATGTTTCGAGACAGCCCCACATCAACGTCGGAAAGAAATACCTTTGTGGCAAGGAAACTCAAGGTAGTGTGGTTTTGAATCGTTGGGAATTTTCCTTCTCCGCAATACAGCAGAAGTGCGCGGAGAAAAATCCCGTCTGTAGCCGAGAAACTCCCACTGGAGCAGTCTTGCATTTTCGATATCAGCTTGTCGACGTTGATAGAGCCGAAGAAGTTCGCGATGTCAGTTTTAAGGTAGTAGGAATAGGATCCTTTTGCGATTCTCATATGAGCGCGATAGTGTTGGTAACTTCGCCAGTAATGAGCTTGGTTTTTGGCGATATCCCCCGCATACTCGCATACCATTTCTGAGCGAGGATCAATGAAGGCGCTCTGGTATTCGATTCCGTAAGCGAGCAGATAAAGAAAAAGGACGGGAGAAACTAAAACCGAATCTCGGAACGCAATCCCCTGCTTTTGGACAAAGCCTTTGGTGGTGAAGCGCATTGAGTGGCAGATGAGGAATGCCCCGTCTTGAATGTAAGTGGAGAAAAACGCTTCCGACGAAAGGATCTCCCAGTCGGTCATAGAGAGTACGGAGAATGGATACCATTGGAAATAGTATTTGAGGCGGCGCTTTTGACACATCATGGCATTGCAGGCGTCTTTCCATGCTTTGTACGAAGGATGCATCATTATTGTGATCTTTCCTAATGCTGCGGCTCTTCCATGCTGTGTATACTTTAGCCCCCGTAGCTGCAGTCGGCACCGATGCCCTTCTGCAGATTTGGCGATCCTCGGTCTTGTCGGTGATGGCCTCCTCGAGCCCCGTCTTGCTCACGGTGCCGCGGGCGGGGTCGCACTCCACGGTGAGTAGATATCCCCCCTTGTCGATGAGGCTTCAGTTCACCGCCAGGCCTAACTCTTTTTCAGCATAACGTCGAGCCAGATGCGCGTGGCACAACGACGGGTTCACATGGTCATTGCGCCGCTATCCCGATAACGTGCGCGCCATCGCCTCTGTCGGAGTCGACCAGCCGAGGGTCTTGCAAGGCCTGCCGTTGAGCTGGTCCTGTGCCTCGCGCACCGCCTCGCCCGTCACCCCCGAGAAGCCCATCCCCTTGGGGAAGTGCTACCTGAGCAGACCGTTGGTGTTCTCTTCAGTGCCGTGCTGACACGAATCCCTGGGATCGCAGAAGCAGACCTCGAAGCCCGTGGCGTCGGCGAACTCCCTTCAGCGGGCCATCTCGACGCCCTAGCCCCAGGTCAGCGTCCGCCTGAGAGCCTCCGTGAGGCCCGCCACCATCTCTGCGAGGCGGCCAACCACGGTCTGGGTGATATGCTCGCAGAGTGTGGAAGCCAGTAGGAAGCGCGTCGAGCGCTCCACGAGCGTCACCAGGCAGGTCGCGCCGTCGGTGCCGACCACAAGGCCGTCCTCCCAGTACCCGGAAACGGCCCAGCCGTCGGCCCCGAGCGGCCTGCACGAGATCCCGGCGCCCTCGACCCAGATACCGCGCGCGAAGGCTCGGGCGGCAGCGAGCGGCGCCTCCTCGGGCACCTGCTGCCCCTGAACACGAGTTCCACCTCGAGCTCCCCCGCGCAGCGACCCCGCGCCCTGTCGCTGAGACAGTACACGACCATCACCTCCTCGTGATGGCGCAATGCAAAATGGAATCCACCATCCAAAAACAACGCTTGTCGTTAGCCCTAAACTCAAGCCGAAAATAACCCTAGGCTCAAACGACAAAATGATGACTGCGGAAAGATTCGTTACGGACCCTATTCAATCATCTCCCCCTCCATCTATAGGTTGCCTTTGGCTGTCTCTCCCTACTTCGCCAACCCAAGCTCGCTCGCCAAGCGAAACACGCTTTCATCGTAGTATGGCCAATCAACGAATGAATCCAAGCCTCCAAGCCCACTTTTCCTCATCGGTTCTTCGTTGATTTTCAAGGTAATAGCTATAAGCAACGACAGAAGCTTGAAATAGTCTGCTCGAATGTCATCTGCTTGAGGATCATTAATAGATGAATTGGCATGATCGTATCGATTACGAAGACCAGCAGAATTCGAAAAAGACGCATCGTCGAACATATAGTCAAGATAGTCGGCCTCAAACGGCGCAAACAGTTTATCGCAGTAGCTGATAGTATGTCGGCTTGCCAATGACTCGACAATTTCAAGATCTCTTTTTCCAAGTCGAAGCAGGGGCAACGCATCATGCTCCCATATGATTTTGAGGCAAACGGCATAATCCGTTGGCTCCAGCCTCCCATTTTCATCGTGTTCAATTACAAATTTGTTTTTTATGAGTTCATTCAGGTCCGGTTGTAAATACTCTGGGTAGTCACCTCGCGTCACATGGTGGTTCACCATCATCTCGTAAAAACTCGATTCACTTATCTTTTCTGCATGTAAATACGAGAGCATGCACTGATCTGAAAACAAGAGGCTGCCAAATCGCTCAAAACTTAACCCTGCAATGGCATACTTCTTGCCGTCCAAAGCCGCGAGAGATGAAAAGGACCTCATGCTCTCATGAGGAAAATACTCATCGTCTATCTTTCCATATTTTGAATACAGAGAGTATGCCTTAACGGCTCGCTCTATCTCAGGCCCAATCGCCTTACATTTGTCCACCACGTTGCCTTCTGTGAAGGTAGCGCAAGCGAAAAACCAGTTATGGCGAATTCCTCTGCAAAATACTGGTTGTAAACCCATTCGATTGCCGATTCCAGGCGGCCACCGTTTGTCTCAAGGAAATTCGCATACGCCATAGTTTCGAGATACGTTAGGCCACTGCGCATTTGAAATCCAGCAGTTTTACGATACTCCCCTTTTACATGCATACCTAAAGTCGCTAGAATTCCATGCTCCTCATGTTGCCGCGCCGGCGCTTGCATGAGACCATGCGAATCAACAAAAGCAAATACATAAATCAGATTGTTCATCACGGTTGCGGGATCCATGTACTCTTTCAGCCAGCGTCCACTGAAAGAGTGCGTTAGGCTAAAACCTTCTCTCGTCACTCTCTTACAGGCTTTTTGCCTCATATCTATTACTACGCCCGTGTCGTACCTAAGTCCGGTCCCATTCCGGAACAAATCATCCATAGATCCGTCGTATTGCCGCTTAGCTTTTACGCGAACCTCCGGAGACGGATTGTACCGAGCCGCCTTACCTGACGGCCAATTTCGCAAAGCAGACACGTAATTCGGATTTGCAATTTCACTATTGATGTAATCAAGCATGATGTCGTCTATTTCCGAATTCTTTAAATTTTGTGGCAAGTAGAAGGCCTTCTCACTTGTCGCCTCAGCAGCAAGACGGCTTACGATGAGCTCAGCAGAATATCTCGGATTGTTGATCAGAGCGTGCTTAATCTCGCCCGCAAAGCGCTCAACCGGTTTCTTGTATTGCAAGACTGTGCCAAGGCATTCCGGGTGATCCATCAACAACTTCTCGAAGTCGTGCGCCCTCATCTTCTGCCATGCGCCGCATGCCTCCATGAGTTCCCAGAATTCCTTCCCGTACTGGAACTCAACTTGATCGTAGACTTCCCCAATGCTCTTATCTTCCAGTTCAGAGGACACAAACCCGCATGCTTTAGAAAAAAGAACTGTCGCTCGTCTCGGATGATCCTCGATTGATTGGCCTAGAAATAACTCGGGAATGCCCTCGACCGTCAACTATATTTGATGGGCCTCAATAGCTTCGTTTATCGAAGTGAGGTCGACGATTTCCGCGCTTGCTAGCACAGACAGGCATCTATCTCTATAGACACCCGCCGCATAATCATTGCGACCGTAATAAACAACCCTCTTTTCATCGAAAACACGCATACAATCACCTCTCTCTGCGTCTGCAGCAAGAACCCCAAAGTGAGCGACTGGCTATCCCCACAATCCCATGTTCGACATCGCGTACAGCGGAACGTTCCTCACCCAGTCCTGCTCGCGGTAGCCCGACAGACTGAAACGAACGGACTTGATCTCCGGGTGGGACTCCTTAAACGCCCTGAGACTCTTGGCGCGCAGGTTCTCCTCTGCCTTCACCTCGATGGCGTAGACGCTGTTCGCGCCCTGTGCCAGGAAGTCAATCTCGCCCGATGAGTTCTCGGCCGACCAGTAGTACGGCGTGAGCCCGCAGTCGGAGACGAGCTGCTGGCAGATGTACTGCTCGGTGAGGGAGCCCTTGAATTCCTCGAAGATCTCGCTGCCCCCGACGACCGTCTCCTTGTCCAGCCCCGCCATCGCGCCCAGCAGGCCGACGTCCACCAGAAAGAGCTTGAACGCCGCATCGTCGGCGTAGGGGGCCAATGGGATGCCGGGCTTCGAGATCCTGCGGACGAGGGTCGTGATGCCGGCCTGCGTGAGCCACGTGATGCCCGCCCGGTAGTTCCGTGCCCTCGCGCCCTGCGCGATGTGGCTGAACACGAACTTCTTATTCTCGCGACCGAGATGCGACGGGATTGAGCGCCACGCGGCGAGCGCATACTCGGTCTCGGCCCTGCTCAGGTGCTTCGAGATGTCGCGCTCGTAGCCGCGCAGGATCTCAAGCTGCACCTCGCGCGCATCCTCCAAGAGGCCTCGCTCAAGAAAGACGCTCACTGCCTCCGGCATACCCCCGACGTAGTAGTACTGGCGAAGGAGCGGAACGAGCTTGCTTGAGAAGCCGTTGATGAGGCTCGTGTCTCCCGTGTCGATGAGGTCGCAGAGCGTCCGATTCCCCGTCGCGGCGAGGAACTCCCGAAAGCTCAGGGGATGGAGATCGAGCGTGTTCACCTTCCCCACGGGGTACCCGCTGCCCTCGTGCACGGTGATGCCCAGAAGCGAGCCGGCTGCGGCCACCGCGTACCCGGGCGCGTCCTCGCAGAAGTACTTGAGGGAGGTGAGCGCCTTCGGGCACGCCTGGATCTCGTCGAGGACGATGAGGGTGCCGCCCTCGGACACGACCTCCCCCGTCTCGAACTGGATGGCCGAGACGATGCGCGGGATGTCGTAGCCCAGCTCTAACTGCTCGCGCATCCTTGGGTTGTCATCGAGGTTCACGTACGCGACGTTCTCGAACTGCGTCCTGCCGAACTCCTTGAGCAGCCACGTCTTGCCCACCTGGCGCGCGCCGTTGAGGATGAGCGGCTTGCGGCGGGGCCTGTCCTTCCAGGCAACAAGCTCGTCCATGAGGAATCGTTCCATGCAAGCTCCTCCCCTAAAATGGTTACGGCCTTATTTTCGCACAAGATGGCGAAAATAAGGCCGTAATAGAGCCAGTTTTGGAGAAAATCAGGCGGAATTTATTCCCACTCTTTCACGCTCGTTTGTCGCCGCACCATTCCAGTTGGTTCTAGTTCGGTCGTCGGCTTCAACCGTCTTGCCGCCGAATCCCTCCGCGTGTCTTTACGTAGGCGTTTGGGACAAATCCTGGGACAAATCCGCGAACTATTTCGAAACCGTGAGCCCGTAGTTTCATTTTTGTCCCGGGGACAAAAATGAGCTGGTTTTGAGGATCGGAACAGCCCGAAATGGATGCCAAAACGGGTGGTCTTCCTCTTTAGCACCTGTCTAGCGAAGTGAATCGTAGCCAGCGGCTTTATCGTCTTGCATTTCCGCAGGTCAGATGGGATACGCAAGAGAGATGACTGAAAGAATCGTCGCAGGCGGCTTTGTTTGCAACGTTGAATCCATGCCGCTAAAGTTATCCTTATTAAACGCTACAGAAAGATAATCATCTTCCAGAGACCTCAGTGTTAGGCGAACTGAAAGCAAGGAATGCCTGAGCCTCATCATCGCATTTGAGATGCATGCGTGCCTCAGAGAGCCAGAAGCAGACAAAGCCATCTAAAAGATTGCCGCAAACTGAGCAAACCCCAATTTGGCGAGGAGCGGGTGCGGCTAGGGAAAGTTGCCGAATACGTTCGAGGAGTTACGTATAAGGCCGGGGAGGACCTGAGCGCCGAACTGGGCAAAGGATACGTTACCTTGCTTCGAGCGAACAACATCCAGAACGGGAAGCTGGTTCTCGACGACGTCCAGTACGTTGACCGCGCGAAGGTCAAGCCACGCCAACTGCTCAAGAAGGGTGACATCCTGATTTGCGCTTCGAGCGGGAGCAAGAGGCTCGTGGGCAAGGCTGCTTTTGTACCTGAGGATATGGATGTAACGTTCGGAGCGTTCTGCTGTGTGATGAGGCCTTGTGGAATCAACGCCGAGTATCTCTCCTATTACTTTCAAAGCAATGCTTATAGGAAGGCAATCGAAGAAACCTCTACCGGCAGTAATATCAACAATTTGAAAGCGAACGACTTAACCAACCTCTCCATTAAGGGCTACGGTTCGAATACTGGATGGATTTGCAGTCTGCTTCATTCAGCATGCGAGCTTCTTGATTCGGCTAACCGCCAACTCGCCCTCCTCGACGACCTCGTCAAATCCCGGTTTGTCGAGATGTTCGGGGATCCTTGCGATCCTGGAAGCAGCAGCGCGAAAAACAGAATCGATTCGTTCTGTGAGCTTCGAATTGGTCCTTTTGGTAGCGTTTTCACAAAGAGGACTACATAACGGGCGGGCGCCCTTTAGTCAATCCTTCGCATATTATTGGTGGCGCAATTAGACCTGATGAGAATTTGACTATTGATGATGGCAAATACGAAAGTTTAGCGTCGTATCATTTACTTCCCGGTGATGTTATATTAGGACGTCGAGGCGAAATCGGACGCTGCGCCGTAGTTAAAACGGACGGATTGATTTGTGGCACTGGCAGCATGATTATCCGGCCTGGCCAGAAGGTTAGAAGCGATTACTTGCAGCGGGTTGTTTCTTTTCCTTCCTTCAGCCATGCGCTTGAGGCCAACGCGATCGGTGTAACAATGAAGGATCTCAACGCCAAAATTGTAGGTTCGGCCGAGGTCTTCCTTCCTGACCTCAAGGATCAAGACGCATTTATTACTCTCGTCTCTCAAATCGAGAAATAATTGGTAAGCGTCAAAATGACCGCGTAGCAGGAAACGTCCAGGACCATTCCGGCATACGGATGTAAAAGTCCTGGACGTTTTCATCTTTGCGTTGCGGTCATTTTGGCGCATACATCTCACTTTTTGCAGACGTAGAATACGAGTATTGGAATCAAAGGGGGATTCTCATGCGAAATATCGGTAAGGACGACCATCCGAAGCTGTGGTCGCTTATTTTCGTGCTTATCATCGCGCTAACCTTCTGTTGCTTCGCCATGGGCCAAGGGCTCAACAGTGGAACCAGCGTCTTCCTGGCAGGCCAAGGTTACGGTGCGAGCCTTGCCGGCGTACTTGCACTCGTCTTCTCCATTGCCGCCGCGTTAGCACGACTGTTCATCGGCCCTGTTATCGACAACGGCAAGTGCTCACTCGTTATCATCGCCGGCATCGCTATCCTCACAGCAGGAACAGCACTGTCCGCTGTCGTTCAAGGCATCCCCCTCTTCACAATCAGCCGTTTGCTGCAAGGTGTGGGCTTTGGCGTAGCAACAACAGCAGCCGCGACCGCCGCAGCAAGCGTCTTACCGCAAGAACGGCTTGGCGAAGGCATTGGATACCACGGCCTCGGACAGGCTATCGCCATGAGCATCGGCCCAGCCTTCGCACTTTACCTAGTAGGAACCGATCCCTCAACGAACCTCTATGTCGGCCTTGCCCTGGTTGGGTTTGCAGGGCTTGTAATCGCCCTCAACGCACGCTATGAAAGTAAATGGCAAACTCTGCCAAGCTCCAGCGCATACCGAATCAAAATGGAAACCCGGCTCGAACTCGACTCAAAAGACGGGCAGGCGCCCAGCCCCACCACGGTAACTACATCCGAAACAAATCACAGTGAAAAGTATCCTGAAGGCGACCAGGTGTCCAAGAGAACCCTGCGTGACTCATTCAACATCTTCGAGCCGCGCGCATTGCCTGGCGCCATCCCACAGATGATCATATGCCCCACTTTTGGCTTTGGCGTTTTCTTTGCTGGTCTGTACGGTACTACTCTCGGCTATACCCACGCCGGTCTCTTCTACACCATCAGCGCGGTAAGCATGATTATCATTCGCATGATTTCGAAGCATTTCATGGACACCGTACCTGCAATCAAAACAATGACCGGAGCCGTCGCGTGTGGCATCCTCTGCTGCCTTATGTTACTTGCCGCACCGTACGGGGAACCTGTCTTCCTGGCGTCCGGAATCTTCTATGGTCTCGTCACTGGCATAAGCATGCCACTTAATCAAAGCGTAGCGGTAAAGAACACCCCGCCAGAGCGCTGGGGCGCCGCAAACGCCCTGTACCTGCTCGCCAATGACCTCGGCATTGGCTTCGCAAGCGTAATCTGGGGCGTTATCAATGACTCATTCGGGTTCCAGACAAGCATCGTCTGCGTCATTGTCTGCCTTATCGCAAGCTACGCATCCGCCTGGATCGTCTACCCCGCCCGCGACAAGCGGTGGAGGCATTAGAGCGTTAGCGTCAAAATGACCGCGTAGCAGGAAACGTCCAGGACCATTCCGGCATACGGATGGAAAAGTCCTGGACGTTTCCATCTTTGCGTTATGGTATGCTTTAGGCCGCCATGTCGCTACAGGCCCTCCTCGGCGTTGTTCGCCATCTCGTCGTCGAACGCATCGGGGTCGATGTTAATTAAGAAGTCGTCAGGCATCTCTTTGGCCTTCTCGGCAGCGGCTGGGTCGAGCTTTCAGGACTCAGGCACCCTATCCGACCACGGCAGGAACGAGTCCACAACCTCATCGGTGAGCTCGCCGGTGTTGGGCATCTCGGTCAGCAGCCACTCGACGTAAAGCCTGGGATTGAGCCCGTTGGCCTTGGCCGTGGTGGTGACGCTGTATATCGCCGCAGACGCCCGCGCGCCGCGCGGCCATCGCTGAAGAGCCAGTTCTTGCGCCCTACGACGAAGCTTGGAATCCGCCAGACCGCCCCTGGTGAGTTCGATCCAGTTCAAGGCGGCTGCGTTTCTTCGGGGGGGCGGCCCGGCTCTTCTTCCCTGAACCTGGCCAACCATGCATACAGACTTGACCTGCCCACATGGTTTAACTTGCACCAGCGCTCTATTCTCATGCTCGACGAGAGGCGCCACTCGATGCGCTCCGCTCACATGTTCCTGCGATCTATGCTCGCCTGCGTCACCGCAGCCTCCTCTTCCAGGATAAGTCGATGCGATGGTTCTGCCTCAAGCCCAGTGGGTTGTTAAGACGCGGTCATTTTGGCGCTTACAGCTCGCGCAGTCGATCAAGGCCTGGGCGGAAAAGCGCGTCGAGCTCGAGTGCGGCGAGCTCGACGAGGACGCTTACGCCGACTGGAAGGCCTCTTTCTGACATCTTCCCAGGTGAATTGATACTTCCTTGCGAACAGCCTCCGGTTCTCCGGGGCTGTTCCGTTATTCCCGCGTGGAATCGGCGCCCCGGAAGCCCCGTTCGAGGAATAATCGCGCGCCAAAATACAGCAAGATACACGGCGTCATTCGGCGGCATTCGGGGTCACCGAAACTGCGGAAACCGATTTTCGTGTTTCTTTATTCCCGTTTGTTGACCTGGGCAGATGCAACCGAAGAGGGCTTGAATCCGCCCCGCAGTTTCAACTCAGTTTCGGCCGTTCGAAATCGGCCCTCGGGGGACACGAATTGTGAATTATTCCCGCAGGGCACTATTATTCCCGTGCCGCCGAGTATTCCGCCGTACCGCCCAGTAGGGGTATGCGGGAACAATTGAGCCGTTTTTCCAGGTAAGCATGAAAAAAAGAAAGCCTCCGAACCAGAGGGTCCGAAGGCTATTATTCCCGTTATTTCGCTGGTGGCTTTGCTCTATGGCGACGCCGAAACGGCATCAGGCGGTACTCAGCAGCACCAAAACACGAGTTCAGAAGCCAGTTCCCGTTATTCCCACTCGCAAAATGAAACTTAATTCTAAACGCTTTTGTTTGGGGGATTTGATATCATTTGATTTTTCCTGATACCTATTATCCTTAGATCTTACTGAACATATGGCGCACCTTGTCCAGGCGGCTGTTTGGACGGCGGGGCTGGATGACCGGCTGGCCGACAGCGGCCTGATACCCTTTTAGCTCTGTAAGGCATACGCTCTGCCCGCTGGTGTAAAAGGCCAGATCAGTACGGTATGCCTGTATACAGCGGGCGGGAATCTCGCCAGTAAAGACAACTTCATCCTTTTTTACCTGGGCCGTTTCGATGGTGGCACAGTATTTCGGTGCATCATGATAAGCCCTGGAAAGGTATTCCTGGGGCGCATAGAGGGTGAAGGAGAGATAAGGTTCCAGCAGCTGCGTCCCCGATTCCTTCAATGCCTGTTCCAATACAATCGGGGCCAATGAGCGGAAGTCCGCCGGCGTGCTGACTGGACTGTAATAAAGCCCGTATTCAAAGCAAATCTTACAGTCCGTTACGTTCCAGCCGAACAAGCCCTGCTCCAGCCCGTAACGGATACCATCCCTGACAGCGTTTTGAAAACTCTGGTTCAAGTATCCCAGCGAAACCCGGCTCTCGTATTGTACGCCGGAGCCAAGCGGGAGTGGTGTAACAGACAGTCCGATAGATGCCCAAAACGGGTTGGGCGGCACCTCGATATGGATGGTGTGGCTGGCTGCTTTGAGCGGCCGCTCCATATAAATGACGGTGGGTTCCTTTACCACTGTTTCAATCTTGTATTTTTCCGACAGCAAAGCGGAAACGACCTCCAACTGCACCCGGCCTAAAAAAGAAAGAATGATCTCGTGGGTGATGGAATCCACCTCGTAGCGCAAAAGCGGGTCAGTATCCGCAATTTGAGTAAGAGCGTCCAGCAGCCGTTCTCTTTGCGCTGCCGTTTTCGGCGCAATCGTCGTCCGCAGCATGGGGAGGGGGGCATCACGCCACCTTTCACGAGGAAGCCGGGTGTTGTCCCCCAATACGTCGTTTAATCCCACGCTGTCGCTGGGAAGGATGACAATTTCGCCCTTATGGGCGGTGTCTGTCCGAACAATCTCCCCTTTGGATGGAATACGCATCTCTGTGATTTTCAGCTTTTCTCTCCCGGCCAGGGCCACCGTATCCCGCAGGCGCAGCGTTCCGCTGTATAGCCGCAGATAGATGAGCCGCTGGCCACAATCTGTATACTCCACCTTGAAAACGCTGCCGCATAGGGCGGCGCTCCCCTGTTCCCCAATCGGTTGGAACAGCCCTGTCACCGCATCCATCAACGGTTGAATGCCAAGGCCCTTTTTGGCGCTGCCATGATAGACCGGGAACAGGGAGGCGTCTTGAACCCGCCGCTGTTCCTCCCGCGCAAGTTCTTCCCGGCTGATTGGTTCTCCTGCGATATACTTTTCCAATAATTTATCGTTATTTTCGATGACCGCATCCCATGCTTCTATGCCGGTATTTTCCTCCAGGACTATTTCCGGGGACAGCGACACCGTCTGCTTGATGATAATATCGGCGGAGAGCTTATCCCGAACAGACTGATACACGCCCTGCAAATCAACGCCAACCTGGTCGATCTTGTTGATAAAGATAACGGTGGGAATGTTCATTTTCCGCAGGGCATGGAACAGAATACGGGTCTGGGCCTGCACGCCATCTTTAGCGGAGATCACCAAGATGGCCCCATCTAAAACAGCCAAAGAGCGGTACACCTCCGCCAAAAAATCCATGTGGCCGGGCGTATCCACAATGTTGACTTTACATCTGTGCCACTGGAAGGAAGTGACTGCCGCTTGAATGGTAATCCCACGCTGCCGCTCCAAAAGCATGGTGTCCGTCCTCGTTGTCCCTTTTTCGACGCTCCCCGGTTCTGAAATGGCTCCGCTGGCATATAGCAGGCTCTCCGTCAAGGTTGTCTTTCCAGCGTCTACATGGGCAAGAATCCCAATATTGATAATGTTCATGTCTATCCTCCATACAAGGCCCAAATGGGCGCAAAAATCCCCAGCGGCTAATACTTTTACCGCTGGGGATCATGACTTCGGACAAACAGAAGTATGACGGCTTACATGAGCCGCTGTCCGTCACGATATTTACTAAAAAGGCAAAAGTATTCTTTAATTGGGTACAAAAACTAAGCCCCTGCAAGGGGCAATCATTTTTGCGCCCATTATCAAATTTTATTTAAGAATACCTTGCCGCATATTTGGTAGACTCCTCAAATCAGGTTAATAGCAGTATATCATAGTACACTCTAAAAAACAAGAAATTATTTTACCCGATTCCCCAAATAAATCAGGAGGGCATTCACTGGAACACCCTCCGTTTTTGGTGATTATCGTGCGCCTAATCTTGCTTTTTGCCTTGCGTCCCGTTTCCGTTCCTTTTCAGCCTGTTCCTGCTGGTAAGCGGCCTCTAATATTCTGTCCGCCTGTTCCGGGCCAATGGCCCGCCTGACCCGCTCATAGTCCCTGACCTTTCCCTTTAGACTGTCCCTCTCGGCGCAGACCTCGTAAATCCTTTCTGATAAGGAACTATTTTTGCTGACCTCCCGGCCATAGTCCGCTTGCAGCCGCTCAAATTTGGATTTGAGGTCGCAGTAGGCCCGGTAGACAGACCGCAGCACCTTGACGATCTTCGCCCATAAGGGCTTGGGCCAGTGAGCTGAACAAAATCTTGATTGCGTGGCGGGAACAGGCGGCGAAGTTGGAGGCCGGGGAGATCACCAAGGAGGACTATGACCGCTGGCGGTACAACTACCCCAAGTATGACACCACCCAGCGGTGGGCCAAAGTCCCCTCGAAGGAATTAAGCGATGCTCTGATAAAGGGATTGAAGAAACAGAGAAAAGACAAATAGCAAAAAAGGTCTTGCCGACTGGTGAAAGTCAGCAAGACCTTTTTCTTAGGATATGGAGGATTTACCCGCAAGCCACCCGCTATACGGGAGTGAACAAAGTAAATCCGGTTTTGGTATCTGCTATCAATTTGCTATCAAATGCCCCGTTTACGCTTTAAGACTCCAGTGTTTTCAAGGCTTTGCGGGTTTTGTCAGTTATTCCCACTCTTTCACGCCCATTTGCTGTGGTGTCATTCCAGTCAACTCCAGTTGGGCTGTTGGGCTTGACTGTCTTGCCGCCGAATCCCTCCGCGTGTCCTCGCGTAGGCGTTTGGGACAAGCCCTGGGACAAATTCGCAAACTATTTCGAAACCACGAGCCCGCAGTTTCATTTTTGACCCGGGGACAAAAGCGGGTTGGTTTTGAGGCCCTGAAACGTCCGATATGAACGCCAAAACAGCCGACTATCCTCTTCGACACCCGTTTGGCAAAGTGAATCGTAGCCAGTGGCTTTATCGTCTTGCATTTCCGCGGGTCATGAGGGATGCGCAAGAGCGATGACTGAAAGAATCGTCGCGGGTGGCTTTGTTTTCGCCCTTATGAGCCGGCCCTAAGCGCCTTAGGAACCGAGCGGGAAATCCGAGTTAGAGGATCCCGGTCGTCGCCTTATTTCAGGCTGATTGCAACCGGCTGCTCCCCTTCCTACGCCAATGGTGTGCAGACATCTTCGATATTCTTGCTCGTTATGGCGAAAATCACGTCTCCAGGGTTTGCCTTTTTCGATTTAGCGTATTGCTCTTCAGAGCATCGTGGTGTGCTCGTAGCCGCGCTCCGCGAGGAGCCGCTCGGCAACGTCGAGAATCTTCTCGACCGTCTCCTCCGGGTACTTATTGCGTGCCACGGGCACCTCCGTCCTAGCTATCGCGATAAACACACCATGAGTGGCGTACGGGTCGAGAAGGGCTGGCGCCAAAAGAGCCCAACGGCCGTTTCAACTTCGTTAGAAACGCGCCCCACCATGGATGGTGAACCCGAAAGGTAAGGCGCACGAGCACGGCGACTCGGCCCGCGCGCCCGGAAGAGAAAGGACGAACCCATGGGTTACATGCTCGAGACGCGCGGGCTCACCAAGCGCTTCGGCCGCGGCGACCAGGCGCAGGATGCCGTGGCCGACGTGAGCCTTCATATCCGCGAGGGCGAGGTGTACGGGCTGCTCGGCCCCAACGGCGCCGGCAAGTCGACAACGCTCAGGATGATCTGCGGGATGCTGCGGCCGACGACCGGGGAGATCCTCTTTGCCGGGCACGCCTGGCGCCGCGAGGACCTCTACGCAATCGGCAGCCTCATCGAGGAGGCGCCGCTCTACCCCAACCTCACCGCGCGCGAGAACCTGCGCGTGCGCACCACGCTGCTGGGCCTTCCCGAGAGCCGCGTAGATGAGGTGCTCGCCGCCGTGGACCTCGCGGACACCGGGAAGAAGCGCGCCGGACGCTTCTCGATGGGCATGCGACAGCGCCTGGGGCTCGCGCTGGCGCTGATCGCCCGGCCACGCCTGCTCGTGCTCGACGAGCCCACCAACGGCCTCGACCCCATCGGCATCAAGGAGCTGCGCGACCAGATCCGCGGCTTCGCGGCGGCGGGCACGACGGTGATCGTCTCGAGCCACATCCTCTCCGAGGTGCAGCAGATGGCGGACACCATCGGCATCATCTACGGGGGGCGCCTCGCCTACGAGGATGCGCTTCGACCCGGGCAGGACCTTGAGGAACTCTTCATGAGCGTCTGCCGGGAGGGGCGACGAGCGCGCGGGGAGGTGGCGGCATGACAGGCGAGAAAGGCGGCCTGCTCGCGGGCCTGCGCGCTGAGGCCCTGAAGTCGCGGCACGCGGCACCGGTTCGCCTGGCCGTGCTCATGGCGCTGCCGATGCCGCTGCTCGGCGCGATGCCCTACCGGGGCGTGCAGATCTTCAGCGCGTGGAACTACTGGTACGCGCTCTTCCTGCCCGTGGCTCTCTCGCTCGTGGTGGCTTGCGTCGCGCGGGCGGACGCGCGCACGCGGATGCGGGGGCTTCTAGGCCTGGGCTTCCCGCTCGGGCGCGCCTGGTGGGCCAAGGCGCTCTGGTGCCTCGCGCTCTGCACGCTCTCGAACCTCGTGGTCTTCGGCATCTACCTCGCGGGCTCGGCGTTCTCCTCGCAGGGCCTCACGGCCGCGGGCACGCTCACGATGCTCCTCTGCGCGCTCGCCAACACGGTGACCGCGGCGTGGATGATCCCCGCAGGGCTCTTCCTCACGGCGCGGCTCGGCATGCTCGCGGGCATCTTCTGCCCGCTCGCCACGAAGCTCGTGGGTGGGTTCGCCTGGTCGCTGATGCCGCTGCCGCAGCTCTTTCCGCCGTCGGCGAGCATGGTCATCCCCACGAGCTTCATCCCCGTGCTGCCGAGCGGCGAGCCACTCGCGGCGGACATGGCGCTCGGCGGGGCGCTCACGGCGGACGGCATGCTCACACTGGCGGGCCTTGCGGTCTGCGCGCTCGCGTTCGCCGCGCTCACGGCGGCGGGCGCGGCCTGGTTCGCGCGCTCCGAGGAGAGGTGATGGCCATGACACGACTCTCCGGCCCGACGCCGCGCATGACTCTCCCGCGGGCCCTGCTCTCCGAGGCCCTGCGCCTGGCGCGCTCCCCGCTCACGGCGGTGCACCTCGTCTGCGGCCTGGCAGCCGGCCTTGCCTGCGGCGAGTACTTCTCCGTCGCCCGATGGGACCCGGCGCTGGGCGCGGACGCCTACGCCCAGTTCCTCGGCGCCCTCATGCCGCTCATGTCCGCCATCGTCTGCGGGCTCGCCGTGGACGAGGAGCGCGCCGCCGGGCGCCTCGCCAACCTCACGGCGGTCCCCTCGCGCGGGCGCGCCCGACACCCAAGAATACGTAGACGAGCTGCTCCTCGCCTTCTGCGAGCACTATCACCTGACCGCGCGCGAGTGCGTCATCTTGAAAGAGGTGCTGCAGGGCAAGGACAACCAGAACATCGCCAGTTCGCTGCAAGTGGTCCTGGGCACTGTGAAGGCCCATGTGCACAACATTCTGAAGAAAACCGGCACCACCACCCGCCAAGAACTCACCCAGCTGTTCTGGAAGGGATGAAGAACGGCCGTAGACGGCCAATCCCGTAGGGGGCGGCCGCATAGCCGCACCGACCCCCAGGCTCTCAGAGCCCGGCCCTCTTGCGGCCGCGCAGTTCCTCTCTAAGTTTTTGCGCAAGCTCGTCTCGGCTGCTCACACCAAGCTTGGCGTAAATATTCGTTATGTGGGTTTTCACCGTGTTGACGGAAATGCATTCTTGCTCAGCAATCTCCTTGTTTGATGCGCCCTTTTCAAGGAGCGACAGCAGTACTTCCTCGCGCTTGGTCAGCCCGTATTCGCGAGTGATCCAGGGCACAAGGGATTCCGCCAACCGCACATTACGTATCCGCCGATGATGTGCAAGAAAGACATACGGCTAGGACCCGTTAGGGTGTCTGGATAAAGAGGCTGCGCGGATAGTGCGCGGCTAGCGCCTGCTGCTGCCCTTCCTGCGGGCGACGAATGCCACGGCACCGGCAGTGATCGCCACGCCGCAGATGCCCATCGCGTAGGGGGCGGCGCTATCGCCGGTGTGAGGGAGATTGGATGCAGACTTATCGGAGTCGCCCTCGACGATGGTCAGCTTGGCATCGTCGATGTTCACGATGAACTGCTCGGTCACATCGTTGCCCTCGACATCGGTCACGACCGCCTGACCGCTTTTCGTTACAGGGTACTCGCCTGCATCGGTGCCCGTTGCAGAAGCCTCAACGCCGGAAACGTAGAAGGTCTGACCATTGATCTGGAACTCCAGGGTCTCGAAACCGGATACGGACTTCTCGGTGCCATCGTAGGTCACGGACTTGGAATTGGGAGTAAGGGTAATCTCGTACTTGGTACTACGATTGGTGACTTCCAGCTTTCCGAACTTGGTCTTGATATCGTAGTTATCCAAATCGGTTCCATCGTTTGGCTTGTAGGTAAAAGCATTGTCGGAGGAACCGGCGATTTTCTGCGAACCGGTAAAGGTATAACTTACGCCCTGACCCTCAACGAAACCCGCACCCTCAATGGCGATGGCAGCAGCACCATTGATCAGCGGCTCGCCGTCGTATTCCTTACTTAAATCGGCGGACTTCAGGGTTATCTCACGTGGTGTGACCCTCAATTTACCGTATCTATAGGTAATATTGTAGTTGGCGGGAGTACCTGAAGTGAAAGTTACATTAAACTCATTATCAACCTCGCCAACATCCGTCAGAGAGTTGGTCCACGTGACATCAACTTCGTCGTCACCAACAAAATCTCCGCCATCGACGCTTACATATCCGCCCGTAAGTTCCTCGCCGTCGTACACCTTCTCAAGGCTACCGGAAGTCAATGTTATATCACGCCGTGAAATCAGGATCTTCCTTTCACATTTAAACTGACCATCTTCCGAAACCCTCAAAATCACGTAGCCGAGTTTAGTTCCCGTTACGGAAACGATCTGCCCATTAGGCGAGTTGTCAACACTCGAGATTGTGATAGCTCCACCGTTTTCTTGGGTAGGAACATAGCTCCATCTATATTTAGACGTTGGTTTTCCATTGTTATAGGTATATTGTTCAGTCATGCCGTACTGAATCTTATCAGGGCCTTTGAATGCATTCTCAACGGGATCGCTTGCCGCCCCGCCCTCATCAGCGAAAGCCACAACGGGCAGAAAAGATGCTGCCAGCACTGCCGCCAGCATCACCCTCGCTAATCTTTTCGCAAACGATTGGGAGAAAACTGCAGTTGCGACCTCTCCCCATTTGGAGAATTTGGCATCCACGAAGCTCATGTCTGCTCCAATCGCATAGAATTGAACCAACGTAAAACGCAACACAACGTACAGTGTGTTTGCTGCGTTTTTTCCATATGGAAAAAAATAACCGAATCTTTGTTGGTTATGCGTCGTTTGAATGCAGTTACCTCTCTAATAAAAGATATTCCTAACTTTTCAGCACCACAAAACCAGATTCTGCCTCCTTCGAACCAGGCGCCCACCCCATCAAGACCACGAAGCATCCCCGCCCTCAGCCTCGGCCTGCTAGTCGTGTGCCTGTTCTCCTGGGAGAAAGCATGCCAAAGGCAGCGCCGGACCATGGTTTGCGGCCAGCTCTCGCGCACGGTCTTGGCGAACCCTCCCCCGCCGTCGGGGGCGAGCGTGGGCCAGATCTCCCGGAACTCGGCCGTCCTGCGCCTGAAGGACCGCCCGCCGCCCGGCATCGTGGCCTGCGAGCCCTTCGAGAGGAACCGCCCGAGGAACTCCCCGAGCCCCGCCGCGGTGTCATCGCACCTCACCGTCATCGATGCGCCGCGGGCCGTGCGCCTCCACCGCCGGGACCACGATGAGGTCCTGCCGTTGCGCTTGGCCCGACCGCCGCAGTAGGGGCAATAGACGGCCTTCATGGGCACCTCCTCCGAAAGGGTATTTAACGGTTCCGGAAAAGGTTATCTGCCTGCGGGAGCGATAGGCAACCGGACACGCATTCTGTCCGAGCGGTTAAAAGCGGGCACGGAATTAATACGGCTGAAAAAGGGGCGTCACCTGCGCCGATGCCCCCAACGTGGACACACTTTTTGTCCTAAAAGCCTTAGCCAACAGATTGCCTGCACAAAAAACATGGCCACCCGCAAATGGTGGCCATGTAGATTTTATCTGCAAGAAATCTTTTGCGTGCGTGGTGTGCTTTCGCGCATTCAGTCATGCGCACCTTCGTGCTTTCACACTCTAGCACGTTCATGCGTCCACGCTTTCCGCATTCTCGCGTTCGCGCTTTCGTACTGGTCTATTCGCCTGTACGAATTACCACGTGCGGGAATTCATCTGGCGGAACTGAGCAACGGTTGGAGCGTGCGAATTCATGCCGCCGTCAACGTTGATGATCTGTCCTGTGGTGTAGGTACTTTCATCGGAGCCAAAATATACGGCTGCATGAGCAATGTCTTCTGGGCAACCGTAGCGGTTAACCATGATGCTACCCAAGAAGATATCTTTGAGCATCTGAGGAACCTTCGCCTCGTTTTCCGGCGTAACAATCAAGCCTGGACGGATGCAATTGCAGCGGATGTTGTCTTTGCCGTATTGCAAAGCAACGTATTGCGTGAAGATGTCTACGCCCGCCTTGGCACATGCATAAGCGGTAGAACCTAAGTCGCCTGCACATGATGCCATAGAGCCAATGTTTACGATTGCGCCGCCACCAATTTCTTTCATGTAGGGGATAGCGCACTTCGTTGCATAGAAGGTGCCGCGCAGGTCGCTTTCCAAAATTGCGTCCCACATTTCAAGGGTGAGCTCGTCAACACGACCGTCCTTGAGGGCAACGTTTGCTGCATTGTTTACCAAAATATCGAGCTTGCCGTATTGCTCTACGGTGTCTGCAATAAGCGCTTCGATGCTTGCTGGTTCGGTAATGTCGAAATAGTGGAAGCTTGCCTTGCCGCCTGCTTCAACAATTTGATCAACTACAACTTGGCCTTTTTCGGCACGACGACCACTAATAACAACCGTTGCCCCCTCGGCTGCGTACACCTTTGCGATACCGATGCCAATGCCGCTGGTGGAGCCCGTTACGATAGCAACTTTGCCTTCAAGTCTACCCATTGTGTTTCCTTTCTCGTTCAAAAAATAGATAAGGCATTTGTATTCCTTTTTCGCGTGTTTGTGGATATTTGCATAGAAAAAGTGAACCGCAGGCGTGTGGATTTCGGCAGGAAGGGAAGGGGCCGGCCGCGTTGCGCGCGCTGGGTTTTCCGCATTATGTGCTTAATGCTTCAAAGCATTTCAGTTCGTATGTTATTGAACCGTTTTGTCGTTCGTATTTGGAGGGTAAAACGCCCAACCCTTGCATTGCCTGCAACCGGCATTTGAAGTTTGCGTTGCTGCAGCAGCGCCGCAAAGAGCTTGGCTGCGATTATGTGGCAACAGGGCGCTATGCTCGTCGCGTACAGATGGAAGATGGAAGCTTTGCCCTGTTCAAATGCTGGTAGTACCAAAATCAAAATGAAGGGAATTGAATAGTAGACAGATACAGCATGGTCAGAGGCTGCTGGCAAACAATTTACTCCCTCAACAAAACGCTTGCTCTCTGTTCATAGGGAGCCGACGCGTACGCCCTATATGCAAATTGGGAGTAAATATGTCTAAAATTGCAGGTAAACGGACAAAAGATATCCCCGATTCCGCTCGGAAATCGGGGATATCTCGTCTAATTCATTCTCCCAATTTGCTGGGGCTTTGCGTTTCCTCTGTATGCTGCGACACTCTGCGGTACTCAGCGGACGGAGAAACGACGCCGCAAAATAGCCTATCGGGCTATTCCCACTCGATCGTCGCGGGGGGCTTGCTCGTGATGTCGTAGCAGACGCGGTTGGCGCCAGGGACCTCGGCGACGATGCGGCCGGAGATCCTCGCCAAGACGTCGTAGGGCAGCTTCGCCCAGTCGGCGGTCATGGCGTCGCTGGACTCGACGGCGCGCAGGATGATCGGACGCTGGTAGGTGCGCTCGTCGCCCATGACGCCCACGCTCTTGATGTCGGGCAGCACGGCGAAGTACTGCCAGCAGCTGTGCTCGGAGTTGCGGTCGCCCGTCTCCTCGAACAGTCTCTGGTTGTAGGCGTCGAGCTCCTCGCGCACGATGGCGTCGGCGTTCTTCAGGATCTCGAGCTTCTCCTTGTCGATCGCGCCAATGATGCGGATAGCCAGGCCCGGGCCCGGGAACGGCTGACGGTAGACGATGTGCGCCGGCAGGCCCAGCGCAAGGCCCAGCTCGCGGACCTCATCCTTGAAGAAGTGGTCAAGCGGCTCGATGAGGTCGAAACTCACGCCCTCGGGGAACGGGATCAAGTTGTGGTGGCTCTTGATGGTGCTCGCCTTGCCGCCCGTCTTGCGCGCGCCGGACTCGATGATATCGGGGTAGATGGTGCCCTGGGCGAGGTACTTCACGGGATTGCCGTCGGTCTCGAGCTGCTGGGCGACCGCGAAGAACTCCTTCCAGAACTGCGTGCCGATGATGCGGCGCTTCTCCTCCGGCTCGGTCACGCCGGCCAGGAGCTCGGCATAGCGGTCCTCGGCGTGGACGTGGATGAAGTCGACGTCGAACTGCTTGGTGAAGACCTCCTCGACCTGCTCGGGCTCGTTCTTGCGGAGCAGGCCGTGGTTGATGAAGACGCAGGTCATCTGCTTGCCGATGGCACGGGCGCCAAGGGCGGCGACCACGGAGGAGTCAACGCCACCGGAGAGGGCCAGAATGACGCGGTCCTCGCCCACCTTCTCGCGGAAGTCCGCCGTCATGGTCTCGACGAGGTTGTCCATCGACCAGTTCTTCTCGAGCTTGCAGATATCGAAGAGGAAGTTCGAGAGGATCTGCTGGCCATACTCGGTGTGCTTGACCTCGGGGTGGAACTGCGTGGTGTAGATGCGCTTCTCGGCGTTCTCCATCGCGGCCACGGGGCACGTAGCGGTCTTGGCGGTGACGACGAAGCCCTCCGGCACGTCGCAGACGGCATCGAAGTGGCTCATCCACACGGTCTGCTTCATGGGCGTGCTGTTGAACAGGGCGCTCTTCGCCTCGCGCTCGAGCTCGGCCGGGCCGTACTCGCCCACCTCGGGGTGGAAGACCTTGCCGCCCAGGGTCACGGCCGTGATCTGGTGACCGTAGCAGAAGCCGAGCACGGGGACGCCCATCTCGTAGATGGCGGGGTCGACGCGCGGGGCGTCCTCGGCGTTCACGCTCGCGGGACCGCCGGAGAGGATGATGGCGCTGGGATTCTCCGCAGCGATCTCGGCCGCCGTGGCGTCGCACGGCATGATCTCCGAGTAGACGTTCAAGTCGCGGACGCGGCGCGCGATGAGCTGGCCGTACTGGGCGCCAAAGTCGAGGACGATGACCTTCTGCTGGCTGTTCTGCATGGGCTCCTCCGTGGGACGAGGGTTGCAAGGGTCACGAGCATGTGGGCTCGAGATTTACGAGAGTCGCGCGACTTGGAAGCAGGAACCACGACGAATCGCTGATCCGGCGCGCGCCGTGGGCGCTAGCAAAGTCACGAATTTGACGCGTACAATAATACGTCAGCCACATCAATGCATCTACGTGCGCGCGATTCTTGTTTGTGAACATACGCTAACGTTCCTATGGACTTTTCGCAGCGTGATGCCCGCGCTAGTACCATTGTTTCGTTATAGGCACGTCCATCAAGGGAGCTTGCATGCCCAAACGCAGGAACAAAACCCCCCAGAACCGCACCAGCGACTACTCCCGTGCGGAGGCAATGGAGCGCTACTCCGGAGCCCGTCGCAAGCGCGGTCGCCGCAAGGGTCTCAAGGTGTTCCTCATCGTTCTTGGTGTTGTCGCCGTTCTTGCCTCCACCGCAGCTTGGGCCCTCATGACGCGCATCTCGGGCAGCTTTGGCATGGCAAGTGACTCCGCCCTTCACGGCACCCTCACGGAAGCTAGCTCGGGCGACCCGTTCTACATGGTTCTCATCGGCATCGATAAGGATGAGTATCGCTCCGATAGCAGCGAGTATGGCTCCGCTGAGAGCGCCTATCGCACGGACTCCATCCTCCTCGCCCGCGTCGACCCGACGGAGAAGCAGGTCACGCTCGTTTCGATTCACCGCGACACGCTCGTGGACTTCGGCACCTACGGCAAACAGAAGATCAACTCTGCCTACTCCATCGGCGCCGAGCGCAAGGAATCAGGCGAGCAGAACGTCTCCGGCGCGTCCTACACCGTCGAGACCATCTCCAAGTTTGCGGGCGTTCCCATCTCCCACTATGCGGAGATTGACCTCGACCAGTTCATCTCCGTCGTCGACACCATCGGCGGCATCGAAGTCAACGTCCCGGTCGACGTCTATGACCCGCAGTACACCGGTGCAGACATCAAGGCTGGCCAGCAGACCCTGAACGGTGACCAGGCGCTCAAGCTCTGCCGCGCGCGCCATGCCTATGACAAGTACGGCGACGGCGACGTCTACCGTGCCGCCAACCAGCGCATGGTCATCGGCGCCATCCTGAGGAAGATTCTCGCGAGCGACCCGGCAACCATCGCCTCCACGGTCACCACGCTTGCGGATTCCGTCTCTACCGACCTCTCCGTGGCAGACATCCTGTCTCTTGCCACGCAGTTCCAGGGCTTCAACATGGACACTGACATGTTCAGCGGCATGGAGCCCACCAACTCCAAGTACGTGAACGACACCTGGTATGAGATCTGCGACACCCGGGCTTGGCAGAAGATGATGACTCGCGTGAACCAGGGCCTCTCCCCCTACGAGAGCGAGGAGGAGGACACTGCGCTGGGCATCGCTGGCGCTGGTACCGCCACGAAGAACTCTGACGGCAGCGCGGCTGCTTCCTCCTCTGACAGCAGCGGTGAATCCGCAGAAACCGAGTACTCCGGTTCCGTCAAGGTGTTGAACGGCGCCGGCGTCTCGGGTCTTGCCGGCCGAGTTGCGTCCACGCTCTCGAATCACGGCTTTGACACGACTGCCGCCACGGCGGACTCCTTCGATTACTCATCAACCCGTATCATCTACGTAGGCGATGGCAACCGCGCCAAGGCCGAGGCGGTCGCCGACACGCTTGGCCTCTCGAACGTCGTCGCCGACGACGGCACGTACGCCGGCGAGGCTGACGTCATCGTGGTACTCGGCGCGGACATGGCCAACAACTAGCAGCTTTGGTCGCCAAAGGAGAGCGCTATGTCGCCCAGGCGCGAGCACAGGCAGATGAGCGAGGAAGAACAGCGCGCTAGGGGCGCTGCGGCCCAAAGCCGTCATGCCGAGGGCACGTTTCAGTCTGGATCACGCTTTTCGCGCGGCAATGCGACGCCCGCGCACCAGGCGGGCTATCAGCCAAGCTCGCAAGCCGGCTATCCGGACGCAGGTCAGCCCTCGCGCACGCCCGGCCCGCAGACCACGCGCCAGCCGTACTCTGCCGCTGACGATCCCCGCGCCCGCGTGCCCCGGGTCGAGCAACCGCGCACCGTCACGCGATCACAGGCGGAGGACGTAAACCGCTACCGCCAGATGCGTCAGGAGCGCGACAACGGCGGCGTTCTGCGCAGGCGCCGTCACGCGGGTGGCTCGGATTGGACACGCAACGACTACGGCGACTCGCGGGGCAGCTACGGCGAGCAGGCTGGCGGGGCCAATCTCCCCCAGCGACGCGAGTTCAATCCACGCCGTGCGCTCAAGATCACAAAGCGCGTGCTTATTGTCGCGCTTGCGGCACTTCTCGCCTTTGCCGTTCTCATCACGGTCCGCATGAACCTCGGCGTGTCGCTCGAGACGCGCCTCGCACTCAGACCGGTCCTTCCGGGTCAGCCCTTCTACATGTTGCTCGTTGGCACGGATAAGGACGCGTACCGCGAGGAGACCGGGGCGACGGGCGGCGTATATCGCACGGATTCGATCATCCTCGCTCGCGTCGACCCCATCGCGGCGAAGCTCACGCTCGTCTCCATCCAACGCGACACGTGCGTCAATCTCGGCGGAGACTACGGAGAGCAAAAGATCAACGCCGCCTATACCTACGGCGGTCCGCCCATGCTCATCAAGGCCGTATCAGACCTCGCAGGTGTTCCCATCTCGCATTATGCCGAGATTGACCTCGATCAGTTCATCTCCGTGGTGGATGCCATCGGCGGCATTACGGTAAACGTACCGGTTGACGTGTATGACCCTGACTACACCGGTGCGGATATCAAGGCCGGCGTCCAGGAACTCAACGGTGACGACGCGCT
This sequence comes from Parolsenella sp. LCP21S3_E11, assembly GCF_052118165.1. NCBI lineage: Bacteria > Bacillati > Actinomycetota > Coriobacteriia > Coriobacteriales > Atopobiaceae > Parolsenella > Parolsenella sp. LCP21S3_E11. The sequence continues at coordinate 95,822 of NZ_JBQKHS010000004.1, forward strand.
CAAGCTCTGCCGCGCGCGCCACGCCTATGACCAGTACGGCGCCGGCGACTACTTCCGCACGACGAATCAGCGCATGGTCCTTGGCGCGATTCTCAAAAAGTCCCTCTCAGGCAACCCGTTCATGCTGCTGGCGACCCTAAACGCAGGATCTGCAAGCGTCAATACGGATCTTACGGGCTTCGACCTTCTGTTCCTCGGCGCGCGCTTCGCCGGCTTCGATATGGCGGAAAATCTCTATTCCGCACTCGAGCCCACGGTGTCGAGCTACGAGAACGGCGTCTGGTACGAGCGTGTCAACCAGGATGCCTGGACCGAGATGATGAGCCGCGTCGGCCAAGGCCTGCCGCCCTACGCCGACGGCGCGCAAGACCCCACCTCCGGCATCGCCGCCGGAATCGTGGAATAGAAACCTGCACGCGAAGCCGCCTCGGGCCATCAAACACACCGTCGCCGCGCCGCCGACTCGCTGAAACACGGGAAAAACCGCGTTACCACGACGTCGGGAGCACCGCCTGACAACAAATTTGAGATTCTGCGGCTCGATTTCAACTCTTAGCCCCGGTTGGCAAAAGCCCAACTGGGGTTTTATTTGTGGTGCTCGTAGTCTCATATCTGTTTTTGGGCTCAGAACCGCAATATCCAGCCGCAGAATCTCAAATTTGTTGTACGCCCCACTTGCAAACCCGCACAAACAGGCCCGCAGTCAACTCTACAAGCACCCAATTCCCAAAGCGCAAGCCGGATCCAGCCAGACAACCGCTAAAAAAGAAGCCCGTAACCCGGATCCACGAGTGTCCGAGCCGCGAGTATCACTGCAACGTAAACCGAGGCCGGGTCGGGTGGCCCGGCACGAAAGGCTAAGGGAGATCGCGAAGCGATATGTCCTTTCGCAGAGTGGCCACCCGACCCGGCCGTTCAGGTCTAAACGTTAAAGCGGAAGTGCATCACGTCGCCATCGGCCACGACGTAGTCCTTGCCCTCCATTCGGAGCCTTCCCGCCGCCTTACAACCACCCTCGCCACCGAGGGTAACGTAGTCCTCATAGCTAGCGACCTCGGCCTTAATGAAGCCGCGCTCGAAATCCGAGTGAATGACACCAGCGGCCTGCGGAGCCTTGGCGCCGACGGGAATCGTCCACGCCTTGACCTCCATCTCGCCAGCGGTGAAGTAGCTTTGGAGGCCCAGGAGCTTGTAGGCCGCCTGGGCAAGCACGTCGAGACCCGGCTGCTCGAGGCCGAGGCTCTCGAGGTACTCCGCGGCCTCCTCGGCATCGAGGTCGCAAAGCTCGGCCTCGACCTTCGCGCAGATGGGAATGGGCGTAACGCCGTCGATGGGAGCGAAATCGTCGCCAAGCATATCCTCATCGACGTTCGCAACGTAGAGGATCGGCTTCATCGTAAGCAGGAAGAGACCCTTCGCGACAACGCGCTCCTCGTCCGTCATCTCCATAGTGGAGGCACGGTTGCCCTCGTTCAGCCAATCAACGAGACGCTTGGCCACATTGAACTTGGGCATGAGCTCCTTGTCACGCTTCGACTCCTTCTCGAGCTTGGGGAGCTGCTTCTCGAGCGTGCCGAGGTCTGCCAGGATGAGCTCGGTCATGATGGTGTCCGCATCGCCCGCAGGATCGACGAAATCAGCAGTGCGGCCAACCTCACGCATGACGTTGGGATCCTTGAAATAGCGAACGACCTCGCAGATGGCATCGGTCTCGCGGATGTTTGCGAGGAACTGGTTGCCGAGGCCCTCTCCCTCGCTCGCGCCCTTCACGAGACCGGCGATGTCAACAAACTCGACTGCGGCGGGCACGATGCGGCCCGGATGCACGATGTCCGCGAGCTTCTGGAGACGCGAATCCGGCACGTCGACGATGCCGACGTTGGGGTCAATCGTGGCGAAGGGGTAGTTTGCCGCCAGGCCACCCTTCTTGGTGAGTGCGGTGAAGAGAGTCGACTTGCCGACGTTGGGGAGTCCCACGATGCCGATTGAGAGTGCCACGTTTGATCCTTCCGTGCTTTCCGAGGCGAGGCCTCGAGGTTTGATGTCGCTCGGCGCAGGCGCAGGGCCACGCGCCGGAGTGTACTAGTTATCCGTGTCGAGCTTCTCGAGGATGTCGAGACCACGCCTGAGCTGAGCCATACCCTGCTTCTTGAGCTTCTCCATCTCGGCCTTTTGCTCGGCCTGGCGCTTCTTACGCTCGACCTCTTCCTTATCGGGAACGACAAGCTCCGCGCCTTCGTATTTCTCCCAGGTAAGGGCATGTTCGCCGCAAGCCTTGAGGCAAGCGCCGCACTCGATGCAGTAGGCGCTCTCCACCTTGAAGATGCCGTTCTCCGCAAGCTCGCACGCACGCGTGGGGCAAACGTCAGCGCAGTCGCCGCAGAGGTTGCAACGCTCAGGGTCGCAGGTGGGGCGCTGCGGAGAAAGACGGACGGCGAGCTTGGGGTGGCGCTGGAGCGTCGTCATGACAAGCTGGCGGCGCTGGGTGAGCACGCGACGGCGCTGAGTGGGCGCCGGGGCGGCGCCGCCCTCGACCGCGTGGGTGATGGCGTTGATGCGGCGGGTGTTCTCGTCAAGCTTCTGCTTGATGGTGCGAGCGGCGGCAAGGGCGGGGTTGGCGGCGCCAAGGGCGGCCATGCCCTGCTTGCTCATGCTCTCGAGGAACTCCTTGCGCTCGAAATCGTGGTTCTTGGTGTAGTCGAGGTCCTTCTCGTCCACCTCGAGACCGATGCCCTTGCCAGAGAGCTGCTCAGCGAGCTCAATCTGGGAGCCGAGTATCTCTTCGCCCGTGGTGTTGCGGCAACGGTCGCAAATGCCGAGGGGCAGGTAGACGCTCACGTTCTTGTAGTCCGCGAGGATGGCGAACCAGACCTCGGCGGGAACGTCACCGATGCACGGCAGAACGACCTCGTTCTCCTGCGGCATGCGGCCGATGGCGCGCGTGCAGGTGACATACGCGTGCTCGTAGGCGCTCGCCGCGCGGACGATGCGCTCGTAGAGGCGGCGCGGGTTGATCTGGGGCGAGGTAAAGGAGCCGGCAGGGCAGGCCGTCACGCACAGGCCGCACTTACGACAGCTGTCGAGGACCTCAATCGAGCCCTCGGAGAAATCAATCGCCTTGACCGGGCAGACGTCCGCGCAGGCATGGCAGAGCTTCGTGCTCTTGCCCTGGCAGGCGATGCAGCTGTTCACGTTAGCTCGGGGGCGGTCCTTATAGTCAGACGGGTTCCACGTCTCGACTTCCTCGGGATTCGCCGCGAGGGCGTTCGTGATGTCCTCGACTGGATTGGAAAGCGACTGCCAGTCATTCTTGATGTCGATGAGCTCATCGAGCAGGTCGCGCTTCTCGGCCATGTCTCTCCCCTCGCAACCACACCGCTCCCCAGCGGCACAACTGTTTAATCATACCCAAGAAAAGCTGAGGATGCCCCTCCGTAAAGGACATCCTCAGCGTCAACAGCTCAATCTATGCGCATTGCCAAACAGCAGAGGCCCCGGGCCTTGCCTTAGCAAACAACCAAGCACGCCACTCAAGCCGTACGCATCGGCGATGTAAACAGCAGAAGCCCCGACACCGGTGTTGCTAAGCAAACATTCCGCAGCGCCAAAGGCGCGAGGACGTTTGCGGGCAACGCCGGATCGGGGCTTCGTCAGGTGGCTAAACCTTCAGGCTTAGTACATGCCGCCGCCCTGGCCGCCCTGGGCAGCTGCGGCGGAGATGGCCTCCTCGATGGTGGTGTCCTTGGGCTCGTCGGTGACCGTGGCCTCGGTGATGAGGATCAGGCTGGCGACAGAGGCGGCGTTCTGCAGCGTCACGCGGGAGACCTTGACCGGGTCAAGCACGCCCATCTCAATCATGTCGCCCCACTCGCCGTTGGCGGAGTTGAGGCCCTGGCCGGCGGGGAGGTTCTTGATCTTCTCGACGACGACGGAACCCTCGAAGCCGGCGTTCTCGGCGATCTTCTTGACCGGGGCGGTCAGCGCCTTGCGGACGATCTCGACGCCAATCTTCTCCTCGTCCGTGGCTTCGACCTTGTCAAGCTCGGGCAGAGCCTCGAGGAACGCGACGCCACCGCCGGCAACGATGCCCTCCTCGACGGCCGCACGGGTGGCCTGCAGGGCGTCCTCGATGCGGTGCTTGATCTCCTTGAGCTCGACCTCGGTGGCAGCGCCGACCTTGATGACGGCCACGCCGCCGGAGAGCTTGGCGAGACGCTCCTGGAGCTTCTCGCGGTCAAAGTCGGAGTCGGTGTGCTCGATCTCGCCCTTGATCTGGGCGACACGCTCGTCGATAGCAGCCTTAGAGCCGGCGCCGGAGACGATGGTGGTGTTGTCCTTGGTGATCTTGACAGCCTTGGCGCGGCCGAGCATCTCGGCGGTGGTGTCGGCGAGCTTGATGCCAAGCTCCTCCATAGCAACCTGGCCGCCGGTGAGGATGGCGATGTCCTCGAGCATGCGCTTGCGACGGTCACCGTAGCCAGGGGCCTTCACGGCGGCGATCTTCAGCGTGCCGCGGAGCTTGTTGAGGATGAGCGTGGCCAGGGCCTCGCCATCGACGTCCTCGGCGATGATGAGCAGCGAGGAGCCAGACTTCTGAACGGCCTCGAGCACCGGCAGGATGTCCTGGATGTTGGAGACCTTCTGGTCGGTCATGAGGATGTAGGGGTTCTCGAGCTCGGCGACCATGGCGGAGTTGTCGGTCGCGAAGTACGGGGAGATGTAGCCCTTGTCGAACTGCATGCCCTCGACGGTGTCGACGGAGATACCGAAGTTGGTCTTGTCCTCGTCAACGGTGATGACGCCGTCCTTGCCCACGACCTCCATGGCGTCGGAGATCTTCTGGCCAACCTGCGGGTCAGAGGCGGAGATGGTGCCGACGGAGGCAATCTGCTCCTTGGTGTCGACCGTCTTGGCGGAGGCCTTCATGGAGTCGACAACGACGTTGACGGCCTTGTCGATGCCGCGGCGGATGGCCAGCGGGTCGGCGCCGGCGGCGACGTTGCGCAGGCCCTCGTTCACGATGACCTGGGCGAGGAGCGTGGCGGTGGTGGTGCCGTCACCCACGGTGTCGTTGGTCTTGGTGGCGACCTCCTTGACGAGCTGGGCGCCCATGTTCTCCACATGGTCCTTCAGCTCGATCTCCTTGGCAACGGAGACGCCGTCATTGGTGATCGTGGGGGCACCGAAGTTGCGCTCGAGGGCAACGTAGCGGCCCTTGGGGCCCATGGTGGCGGTAACGGCGTCAGCCAGAGTGTTGACGCCCTTGGCGAGCTTGGCACGGGCATCGGTGCCGAACATGATGTTCTTAGCCATTGGTGGCTTCCTTTCGAGTTGACCGCGCTTCGCCGAGTCTTGGCACGCGCGGTTGAAGTTTCATGGAATGCGGGCGTTACCCGCGAAAGAGCTAGGCCTCGATGATGGCGTAGATGTCGTCAGCGCGGAGAAGCAGGTAATCCTCGCCGTCGACCTTGACGTCGCTGCCGCCGAACTTGCCGTAGTAGACCTCGTCGCCAACCTTGACGTCCAGGGCGATGCGCTCGCCGTGGTCGGTGAACTTGCCAGCGCCGACGGCGATGACCTCGCCCTTCTGCGGCTTCTCCTGAGCACCGCTGGAGATGTAGAGGCCGGTCGAGGTCTTCTCCTCCTTGGGAGCGGGCTTGACCAGGACGCGGTCACCGAGCGGCTTGAGAGTCGTCATATCCAAGAACCTCCTTCTGGGCGCCCTCCTGGGCGCACGAATATCCAACGTGCGATTGCGATTGACGCATCGCCAATTCCAACGTTGAGAATGATACCCAGACGATCCGACTTATACCAGACGGATTGAAAAAATCTTCTGAGAACGCGCTTAGATTTTGTGATAGCGGCTCGAGTAAAGAACGTGAGCGCCCCTATGCAGGGAAAATGCGACGCTTCGCTCAAATTTGGCAAATCCGCGAACGGTAATTGCCTTGGAGCGTTTTATGAACTAGGGCCCGCACGCCAGCCTCGTTCAGCCCGTTTTATGCGTCATAGCAGAAGCTCGATGAGAGGCCGCAGATTGTTTGCCAAACATCGATGTAGATGTGCTCACGCTAATAACTTCATATGCACTGTCTACAGACAACACGCCGTCTCGGACGGACGATATCGGCAGGCCGAAAGGAGTGAGCCATGAGAAACCTCCCCCGCATTGACCGCGATGACGCCAAAGTGCCCAGAAGCCCGATGACAGCCATGGTGCGCACATCCCTAAGCGATTGCCTGAGCAGCAAGGCGCTCATTGTCGTGCTCATCCTTGCACAGGCGCTCTTCTTGCTCCCGGGACTCGTGGGCTATCCAACGCTCTCCGATCTGGCGATTGGCCAGGAGCAGGTCAACCAGACCCTGGAGATCCTGTTGACCGGAATGGAGAGCGGCGTCTACGACTCGGCACCGGACGCGCTCAAGGACATCAACGCACGCGAGCTCGAAGCGCTCACGGCCGCTTCAAACGCGCCCTATCCGAGCAAGGAGTTCTTCATCGCCTACGCGCAGTATTACGACGTAGAGATCGAATGCGCAAAGCTCGGCCACACCGAGTCGACCCCAAGTCTGTACGCTCGCTCTGAACTCATCCATCGATTGGCCGGTCTTGAAAACCCCGAGGTATACGCCAGCGCGACAGAGATGCCGGCCCTGTACTATCTAACATTTGTACTGGGCCTCATGCCGGGAATCATTCTGCTGCTGCCGGTAGCACTGCTCACGAGCGGTTCCCAAAGGAGGCTCGGAGGCAGAACTCTAGTCTCAATGGCGCCAGTCTCGCGAGCATCCGAGCGCCTGGCATGTACTGCCGCTGCGTCCGCTCTGTCGCTTGCGTGCCTCGCGGCCACGCTTCTCCCGGCAGCACTTCTCGCAGCGATGAGGAACGGCATCGGCGACTTCGCATATCCCGTCGTGAGCGTCACCGATGGGGTCGTGAGCTCGAGCACCATCGGGGATGTGCTCGCACAGGACGCCACGCTCATGACGTTTGCGTCGCTTATGGTAGTCGCACTCGTCGCGGCGGCAGAATCCGTCCGGGCACACTGCGGGTTGGGAGTTGCGATCGCGCTGCTCGTCTGCCCCCTGATTCCCATTTACACGTCGCAGTCGTCGAGATGGAGAGCGGTCGCGAGGCATCTTCCCAGCTCATACATCTCGTGCGGAAGCGTCGTGGAACTGCCGGCCTATGCAAACGGACTTGATATCCGGGCGATTCCAGGCACCACGTGGGAGCTTGGGCTCGTGACGCTCTTCCTATTCACGACCGCCCTCCTGGCCATCGCCCTCTTTACGGACATGGCTCGTGAGCGCACGGCAACAAAGCAGCTAGCGAGGCGATTCTCATGATTAGCTTCCTCAACCTTTGTGCACGACGCGGAGACAGGCTTGTCCTGGACAACGCCAGCATCGAAATACCCACCGACACCGTCACGGGGCTCGTCGCCCCCAACGGAAGCGGCAAGACAACGCTGCTCGAGTCAATCTATGAGCCATGGAGCAGGCACGTCACATGCAAGATCGACGGCGGGAACACATCGGTCACACGCAATCCGAGCGCCGTCGAATGGAAAAGGGTCGTCTTCTACCTGCCGTCGCCATCCGTTCTGAGCCTGCGCGCCTCCGTTCGGCAGAACATCGAATTTGCCAGAGATTGTTGGGGATCGCAGGTAGACGTTGCAAAGCTATCCTCCCGCCTTGGCATTGAGGGATTCCTCGATCTTCCCGTCCGAAAGTGTTCGCAAGGAATGGCGCAGCTCGCCTCCATTGCCATCGCCATGGCAACGGGAGCAGACCTACTCCTTTTCGACGAGCCCATGAGCGCGCTTGACCCCACCAATGTTGGAACCGTCACAAGAGCCATGCGGTCCTACGTGCGAACCGGCCGCTCAATCGTTCTGTCGAGCCACAACCTCGCAAACGTTGACCTTTCCTGCGACCGCGTCGCCTTCATCGTCAACAAACAGGTTGAGCTTCACGACCGCATAAGAAACCACACCGACACCTGTGCCGCCCGCTACCACGAGCTTTACGAGAAAGGAGGAAGCGCACCAGCGCACTAAAGAGAACCGACAGGAGGAGCGAGCATGCTAAGCAGAACCAAAAAAGCCATGCTCACGCCCTAGCGGCTCTCATAACGACCTGGTAGAACCTAGCCGCCCGGCAATCATCGGGCGGCTTTCATTTCACAGCACCCCAACACAGGTCAACAAGCTCGACGAGGGAATGGATGCCGAGCTTGCGATAGGCAGTTCGACGAGCGGAGTTGACGGCGCCGGGAGAGAGGCAGCGTTTGGAGCAAATCTCGGCGCCGTCGCAACCAGCGACCAGAAGCATTACCACATCTACCTCGGTTTCATTGAGTCCACGACTCACGAGATAGGCAGACAGCCTACGGCCCCGTCCCCCATCGGCGCTCATCCCGGCACTACTTGACACCCACTCAAGTTCGTCCCTCACCGAGAGAAAGAGAGAGACGGCCCCGGCAATTACGTACGCCCCAGAGACAAGGCCCGCAAGCATGGCACATGCCATAGCGGCTTCATCATTCGAAATGAGCGCGAGAAGCGCCGGTAGACGAGGCACGAGCCATGACGAGTAGCCGCCGAGAAGCATTCCCAACCCAAGACACGAGAACGCCAGCACTGGGGTGCGCAGGAGCCACACCCCATGGCCGGCGAGCCGGACAACGACCATGGCCAATGTGAGAATCAGAACAAGCAGCGGAATAAGCCCCAGCAACCACCCCACAAAACAGATTGACGGTGCCACGCGAAGAGCAGTGCGCGACACGTCACCTCCGGGACTCACAAACCCATAAAACACCAGGCAGAGACTCAGCAACATCACTGCCGCGTAATCCGTAGCCCAGTCTTGGCCGAGCGCCCAGCCCACCACTACGGCAATGCAAATCACCGCGAGAAGCAGAATGTGCCACGAGCGAGAGGCCTCGTCACCCGCATGGTGCGGCTTATCCATGGGCGTCCCGGCTCGCAACTCGTCAATCGATGCCACGCGCAGTTTGTCTAACGCACGCGACTGCAAATTCCTCACCGTAGAGGCGCTAATCCCCATTTGAACGGCAACTTTGGCAGAGGAGAGCCCCACCAGGCGAAGCCGCAGAGCCTCAGACTCACGCGGCGACAGCCCAGAACCTTCAAACGCCGTTCTGATGCGCCCGGTATCCGCTATTTCCTCATCGCATTCCTCCGCCTTGCGCGCAGAAGAGGCGGCTCCAATGGCCATTACCGTCAACGCAAGCACAAGCAGCACGAGAGGAACCGCCATGTCCCAAACCAAGGCACGACCAAGCGCGGGAAAGAGCGAGCTGAGCAACCACGCAAGAAATAGCCCCGCGCAGTAGCCGCGGATTATTGAACGTGCCGAACAGGCCCGCAGACGCAATGCAGCAGCTCCAAGGCCAAGAGTCACAACGGACCAGGCGACCGACGGCAGCAGCATGGCCAATCCGCAGGAAGGCATCCCCGAGCTCAGCGGCCGCATCCCCGGCATATCGCCCAGCCCGCCCAGTGTGAACGCCCCTAGCAGTAGCTCATCATCCGACCCAGCCGCGGCGGCCGAAACTCTAACGAGCGTCCAGTTGGGCATAAGGCGAGCAGACAACCCAAGCAACGCGGCCGCGAGCAGCGCACACCCCACCGTCCACACACGCTCGCCGCGTTCGCCAGCGGGGAAGTCAGCCGCGTCGTCAGAACCCATATCCGCAGGCAAACGATGCAAGCGCTGCACACAAGCAGCCAACGTAGGACAGCGCCAGGGCGCTGGGGACGCGCGGGGTGGAGTTCACGCTCCCCCACGAGAATCCAGCCGCTCCCCACCAGCAACCAGACAGGTAGGCGAGCATCGCCAGCGCACCAGCCACGACGAGCACGCGCTCGCGCTCCCTGCGGATACGCGGCGCCATACATCCCGCAAGCCCAGCCAGGGCCATCGCGGGCGTTAGCGTGGAGAACGCAAGCGATAGCCCATCGCAGGCAAACGGACTCGGCGGCGCAAGCACCTGAGGTGCCCCAACAAGCAGGGCAAGCCACGCAAGCGGCATGAAGGCCGAGAGACGGAGACAAGGGTATGTCCGCCTCGCGTCCATTGGCTACTCCAGTCCGTCGAGCTCGCGCTGCCACAGCGTGCAGACGGCATCGCTCGGCATGCGCAGGTCGCCGCGCGGGCTCACGGCCACGCTGCCGACCTTGGGGCCGTCCGGCAGGCAGCTGCGCTTGAACTGCTGCGAGAAGAAGCGCCAGTAGAACTTTCGCAGCCACTTCATGATCGTCTCGGCATCATAGGTGCCAACCGCGGCGTCATCGGCATCCGCGCCGCTCGCGTAGCGGCCGCCAAACGCCTCGAGCGCCAGGCGATAGACCTTCGCCGGGCCAAAGCCGCAGCGCAGCACGTTATAGAGGAAGAAGTCATGGAGCTCGTAGGGGCCCACGAGGTCCTCGGTCTTCTGGGAGATCTTGCCATCGCCCGTGGCGGGCAGGAGCTCCGGCGAGACCGGCGTGTCGAGCACGTCGTCGAGCACGGCGGCGAGCGCGGCGTCGCCCTTCGCGCGGACCTCGTCGGCGACGTAGCGCACGAGGTGGCGCACGAGCGTCTTGGGCACGCCGGCGTTCACGCCGTACATGCTCATGTGATCCGCGTTGTAGGTGGCCCAACCAAGGGCGAGTTCGGAGAGGTCACCCGTGCCGACCACGAGGCCGCCCTCCCTGTTCGCGACGTCCATGAGGATCTGCGTGCGCTCGCGGGCCTGCGCGTTCTCGTAGGTCACGGAGTGGTCCGCCTCGTCATGGCCGATATCCTCGAAGTGCTGGCGAACCGCCGCGGCGATGCTCACCTCGCGCAGCTCGCAGCCGAGCGCCTCGGACATGGCGCGGGCGTTGTCGTGCGTGCGGTCCGTGGTGCCAAAGCCGGGCATCGTGATGGCGAGGATGCCGGAGCGGTCGAGGCCGAGCAGGTCGAACGCTCGGGCGCAGACGAGCAGCGCCAGTGTGGAGTCAAGGCCGCCGGAGACGCCAATGACCGCGCGGGCGGAGTGGGTGTGGGAGAGGCGCTTCGCCAGGCCATGGGCCTGGATGGCAAAGATCGACTCGCATCGCTCGGCACGACGGGCGCGGTCCGCCGGGACGAAGGGGTGCGGGTCCACGCAGCGCGCGTCGAGGGGCGTCTCGCGCGGCTCGAGCGAAAAGAGCGTGGTGACGTAGCCCGAGGCCATCGGGTCGACCTCGAACGTCGACATGCGCAGGCGGTCATGGTCAATAAGGCCGAGGTCAACGATGGAAGTGGCACCAGTGCAGGCATGGCCCTCGGCGCGAACGAGGAGCTCGTCATCGAGTGGCTTGGTCTCGCCGAGGACGCGGCCGTTCTCCGCGACGAGGCAGTGCCCGCCATAGACGACGTCCTGGGTGGACTCTCCCCAACCGGCGCTCGCGTAGGCGTAGGCACAGACGAGGCGCGCGCTCGTGGCACTCACGAGGTCGCGGCGATAGTCCGCCTTGCCCACGAGCTCGTTCGAGGCGGAGAGGTTGCAGATGAGCGTCGCGCCCGCCATGGCGGCAGCGGTGCTCGGCGGGTTGGGGACCCAGAGGTCCTCGCAGATCTCCGCCGCGACGACGAGCCCGGGCACGTCCTCGCACTCGAAGAGCTGCTCGGCGCCGAACGGCACCTCGTCGAAGCCCGCGAAGCTCACGAGCATCACGTCCTCAGGACCGACGGAGAAGCGCCTACCCTCGTAGAACTCGCCGTAGGTGGGGATGTTGCGCTTGGGCACGAGGCCGAGAAGCTCGCCGCGCGAGAGAACGGCGGCGCAGTTGTAGAGCTTGGAGGCGACGCGCACCGGCACGCCCACGAGAACGAGGGCATCCGCCTCGGCTGTTTTGGCGGCGAGGGTCGCCAGGCCCTCCTCGGCGGCACGCAGGAGCGCGTCCTGCCAGAAGAGGTCCTCGCAGGTGTAGGAGGTGATTGCAAGCTCAGGCAGCACGATGACCTGGGCATCGGAGGCGAGCAAGGCCGCCGCGCATGACTCGACGTTGAACTCAACGTCCGCCACGCGCACCGCCGGCGTCAGCGCCGCAACCTTAATGAATCCGTCTCGCATCTCATACCTCCCAAAAGTTGACAAAGGGACAGTCCCTTTGTCAACTTTTCGCTATCGTCCCGCGGCCGATGCCGGTCAGTCTCTCGATCTGGCGCACGGACAGGCCCGCATCCTTAAGGTCAAAGAGTAGCGCATTGCGGCGCGGTCGCTCCATCGCTTTGACGTCTCCCGGGGCAATATCGCCAAGGATACGCCGCGCGACCTCGCGGGCCTCGCCATCGGCGATCCTCGAGCGCTGGCCAAAGCGATAATCGCCCTCCCCCTGCGCTTGAAAGGCCCGGAAGGCCTCCCTGCCGCCGCACAACTCGAGTATCAGCGAAACGGTCGTAATCCCCCGGACGCCTGACGCATACTCGTGGTAGCTACTCCACAAATACTCGTCCGCCGAACAAATGCCCGCCTTGGCAGGATTGTTGTGGATATAGCGCGCCGCCTGCAGCAGGTAGGCCTCGCTCCCAATCGGTTGGCTCTTGAACCTCTGCTGGAAGACGTGGCCGATATGACCCGTCTTCGCGTTGAAACGCATGGCGTAGCCCGTGGCGAGCGACTTCATGAATTCGCTGAGGCGACCGCCCTGGTCCTCGAGGAGGAGATGCACGTGGTTGGACATGAGGCAGTAGGCGTGGACGAGCATGCCGCACTTCTCGGCTGCCGCAGCGACGAGCTCGAGAAATGCGCGATAGTCGCTTGCATCCTCGAACAGGTTTTGGCCGCCGTTCCCCTTCGCGACCACGTGATAGAAGCCGGATTCTGACCTTGCGCGCGCAACCCTCGGCATAAGAACGCCTCCCCACCCGTCGATTAAGGTGAGGAGGCTTATACCCGTTCGCTTCGCAAAAAACCTGACAAAACGGCATCACTTTATGCAGGTAGAACGCCAAAAGTTGACAAAGGGACTGTCCCTTTGTCAACTTTTACAGGCTCATGTTGGGGGTGGCGTCCATGGATGGGTCGGAGAACTCGCCGAGGTCGAACTTGCGCTTGGCCACGAGGGCGATCATCGCGGCGTTGTCGGTGCAGGCAGTGAGGGGCGGCACGGTGACACGCACGTGCATGCGGCCGAACTTGCGCTTGTATGCCTCACGGAGCTGGGGGTTCGCCGCGACGCCGCCGCCAACGCAGAAGTCGCGGGCGCCGGTCTTCGAGACGGCCTCGGCCGCCTTCGCCACCTGCACGTCGATGACCGCGGCCTCGAAGCTCGCCGCGAGGTCGGGCAGGTTGATGGCGCGTCCGGCGCGGTTCTCGTTGTTGATGTAGGTGATGACGCTGGTCTTGAGGCCCGAGAGCGAGAAACTGTAATCGCCGCTGTGCATCATCGCGCGCGGGAAGTGAATCGCCTTGCGGTTGCCCTTCTCGGCCAGGCGACTGATGACGGGGCCACCCGGATAGCCCAGGCCCAGTGCCTTGGCAACCTTGTCGAAGGCCTCGCCCACGGCGTCGTCGATGGTCTGGCCGAGGACCTCGTAATCGCCCCAGTCGCGCACGTGAACGAGCATGGTATGGCCGCCCGAGACAAGGCTCGCCACGAAGGGCGGCTTGAGGTCGGGCGTCTCGAAGAGGTTCGCGAAGAGGTGTCCCTCAAGGTGGTTCACACCAATAAGCGGCAGGTCAGCGGCTGAGGCAAGGCCCTTGGCAAACGCGATGCCCACCACAAGCGCACCCACGAGACCCGGCCCCTGGGTGACGCCCACGGCGGCGAGGTCCGCCGGAACGAGCGTGTCGACGCCAAAGTGAGCGCCAGCCTTCGCCATCGTCTCTTCGTAGACGCCGACAATCGCCTCCGTATGCTTACGGCTCGCGATCTCCGGAACCACGCCGCCAAAGCGCGCGTGGAAGTCGATCTGGGTGGCGACGACGTTGGCGACGATCTCGCCCGCGCCGTCAATGACGGCCATCGCGGTCTCGTCACAGCTGCTCTCGATGGCAAGGATCAGGGGGCCAGCGGCAGCGATTGCCTCGCGCGCGGCGTCGTCGCGCGGAGCGGCCACGATGGGCCACGGGCGGACGGAAGCGTGCGGATCGGGCGTGTCGTGGCGGCTTGGCGTCACGAGCGGAAGCTGCGCCTCCATGATGAGAGCGTCGTGACCCTGTCCATAATAGTTGGGCCTACGGCCGACCTCGGCATAGCCGAGACCCGCATAAAGCGCCTGAGCTGCGGCGTTATCAACGTCCACCTCAAGCACGGAGGTCGTGGCGCCCAGCATCTGCGCGTCATAGGTCACACGAGCAAGCAGCCTCGCAGCGATACCCTCGCGGCGACGCGAGGAGGCCACGGCGACATTGTCGATCTGGATCTCTCCACCGGCGACGACGCCTCCGGCGTAACCCACGATAGAGCCCTCGTCATGGGCGACCCACCAAATGTGGCCGGGAAGCGCGAGGTCATCCGCAAAAAGGTTCTCGCTCCAGGGCGTGTGGTTCGAATCGCCAAAGACCTCGAGCTCGAGCGCCGCGAGCGCCGCAGGGTCATTGGCATTGGCAGGACGGAGCTGGAGGTGACGGTCTGCAAGCGCGTCATCGCACCCCGTGGTGGTGACGGTTGCGGGAGAGGCGAGGCCGAGGCGCTTTGCCTCGTTCTCCTCGGCATCGGAGAGACGCGTGTAGACGGGGAGCACGAGCGCGGGGTCACCGCTGTTTGCCGGCGCGGTGCTCTCGCCGTCGAACGTCCCGGCCGCCGCGGCGGCACGAATCAGGCCCTCGCCCACCGGATGCCAGGCGTCCTCGCTCGCAAAACGCGCGAAACCGGCCTCCTCATACTGGGCACGGTACTTGGCAAGGCCGTCGCCCGCGAGGATGAACTCCCCAGCGTCCGGACGCTCGGCCCAGGCGGCAACGGCGTCCACGGCCTTGACAACGGTCTCCACCTCGAAAAGGCGCACGGGTCCGCTCTCGTCAACCCGATATAGGCCGGGATAGACCTCGCGACGCATAGCATCGCCAACGACACCCACGAGGCCGCGCACGCCAGACTTCCAGACACCCCAGGCGACGGCATCGAGAGTCGAGGCGCCAAAGAGTGGGCACTCGAGACCGCAGGCAAGGCCTTTTGCAGTCGCGATGCCGATACGCACTCCCGTAAAGCTGCCGGGACCACGCCCCACAAGGACGCAGTCCACATCCCCGCGCGTAAGGCCGGCACGCTCGAGCACGCCGGCACACGTGTTCACAAGCTCCTCGTTCGCATGGCGACGGCACAGGTGATCGCCCGCGGCAAGCAGCTCGACGCGCTCGCCCTCGACGCGCCCAACGGCGCATGCGAGCATATCCGTCGAGGTATCGACGGCGAGAACGTTGTGTGAAGATGCGGCTAGGCTCATGGGTTACAGCCCCTCTCGGCAGTGCGTTTAACCCATCAAGTGTAGCCGTCTAGCACGCGCGACGCACGCGCGGGACATCAAGCGCTATGCCAACGACATGCATGGCGCCAAGCGGCGGCCCAGCACACAGAGCGTGCGCCTGCAACACGCGCTCGCGACGCAGGCCTTACCCCAGCGCGGCCACGATTTCCTCACCGCGCGCATCGTGCGCGACGAGACGAATCTCGCGGCGAGGCTCCTCGTCCGGCGCCGCGCCTTCCTCGTCACGCGTCACGAACACGTCAAGGCGCTCATCGCCCAATTCGTCCGAGAATTGCTCGCCCCACTCGATGACGCAGACGCCATCGCCGCCAAGCACGTCCCACACGCCAGCGTCACCGAGCTCCTCGGCATCATGTAGACGATAGAGGTCGAAGTGGTAGAGCGGCATGCGCGCGCCCTCGTGCACGGCCTCGAGGGCAAACGTCGGGCTCGTAACCTCGTCCTCGACACCCATGGCGGCAGCGATGCCCTTTGTGAGCTGCGTCTTGCCGGCGCCGAGGTCCCCCGTGAGCACCAGGACATCGCCCGGCTCGAGCGCAGCTCCCAGGCGCTTGCCCAGCTCGAGCGTCTCCTCGGGGCTCGTGCTCTCGAAGCATCCGCTCATCGCGCCGCCTCCTCCGGAAGACCCGCGCCTGCGGGCGCCTTCTTGCCGGCAGCGTCCGCAACCGGCCTCACGTTGTGGGCGGTCGCCGCAGCAGCCGTGACCTCTCCGCGCGGATTGGCAGCAAGCCAAGCACCCGCGCGCGCGAGGTCTTCCTCGAGCAGGGGCTGCCAATCGGAGTGGTAGATGCAGGCGGCCGGGTGGAACGTGGGCGCCACTACGAAGTGACCTTGCTGGTAGAGCTTGCCGCGCAGCTGCGTCACGCCGCGATCGGTCTTGAGAACCCACTGCGAGGCAAAGTTGCCCAAGCAGACAATGACGTCAGGCCAGACGGAGCGAATCTGCTCGCGCAGGAAGGGCGAACACGCCTCAATCTCGTCCGGCTTGGGGTTGCGGTTTCCGGGCGGGCGGCACTTCACGACGTTGGCGATGTATATCTCCTCACGCGTGAGACCTGCGATGGAGAGGAGGGAATCTAGCTTCTTGCCGGCGGCGCCCACGAAGGGCTCGCCCTTGAGGTCCTCGTTCTTGCCCGGGCCCTCGCCCACGAACATCACGCGAGCATGGGGGTCTCCGGTTCCAAAGACGAGGTGGGAGCGCGTCTGCCCGAGCTCGCAGCGCTTGCAGTCGCCGAGCAGGTTCTCGATCTCCTCGAGCATGACCTCGCCAGGCTTCTGGTTGACGTGGCCGGGGATCTTCATGACGGACACGAGGAAAACCTCCTAGATGTAAACCTTCTCGAGGCGGGCGCCAAAGTTGCACGTCACCTCATAGTTGATGGTTCCGCGCAGGTCAGCTATCTCCTCGGCGGTGATGCGCTCGTCGCCGTCCGCGCCCATGACGGTCACGAGGTCACCGTAGTGGACCTCGTCCATCGGGCGAGCGGCACGAGTCGTGTTGACGTCTACGGCGAACATGCACTGGTCCATGCAGATGTTTCCCACCTGCGGGCAACGAGTGCCGTGGACCAGGACGTCCATCTTGCCGGAAAGCGAACGCGCGAGACCATCCGCATAGCCGATCGGGAAGGTCGCGATCTGGACGTTCTGCCTGGCGACGGAGTAGGTCTGGCCATAGCCCACACCCGAGCCTACCGGCGGATACACGACGCGCGTCACGCGGGCGCGTACGCTCATAACCGGGTCGAGGGAGATGTGGGGGCGCGTGGACTCCGCAGGCTGCATGCCGTAAAGGCCTACGCCCACGCGACACATGTCGAGGTGGGTCTCCGGATGGAGCACCGTGGCCGGCGTGTTGTCGCAGTGCACAAGACCGCAGTCAACGCCAGCGGCACGCATCTCGGCGACGGCCTCGGTGAAGCGACGATACTGCAGACCGAAGGTCCAGTCATTGGGGACATCCGCCGTGGCAAAGTGCGTGAAGGTGCCCGCGCACGAGAGGCCGCGGTGGAAATCGATGCTATGGCGGAATTCGAGGGCGTCCTTCCAGCCCACGCCAATGCGAGCCATACCCGTCTCGATGGCGAGATGGTACTTGCCCACCTTGTCGAACGCCGCGGCGCACTCCCCATAGGCAAGGGCGAACTCGGGCGTGTAGACGCTCGGCATGATGTCGTTCTCGATGAGGGTCTGGACGCACTCCATCGGAGGCTCGGAGAGGATGAGGATGGGCCAGGTGACGCCTGCGCGGCGCAGCTCGAGGCCCTCCTCCACCGTGGCGACGGCGAACTGGTCCGCGCCGGCGGCATGCATGACCTTCACGCACTCGACGGCGCCGTGTCCATAGGCATCCGCCTTGACGACGGCCATCATGCGCACGCCCGGCTCGAGCTTCTCCTTGAACGCACGCGTATTGCGACGCAGCGCGCCCTTGTCGATCTCGACCCAGGACCAACGCGTGTCCGGGCACCTATGCTGAACCATGGGTATGCGCCTCCGTGTCGCCGGCAAGGCCGGCCCTCGACCACCGACATCGCCGGCGGTGCCGCTGTCCTACTGTTCTTCGCCCTCCGCCTCAGGGGCGATATCCGCGCCGCTGAAGGTCGCACGGTCCTCGACCGCATCAAGCGCGACACCGACGGAATCGATTATATCCGCCGCCATGACGCCCCTCGAACCGAAGCGCTCCTGGGCGATAGACGCGGCGCACCCGTGGACCTCGCAGGCGAGGGCCGTGAGCGTGGGAAGGTTCTCTGTCTCGACGCCACGGGAGAGCAGACCAGCCATGATGCCGGCAAGCACGTCGCCCGAGCCGGCAGTCGCAAGGCAAGCGGGGCCCGGCTTGGGCAGCAGAGCCACCTCAACGCCGACGCAAGCCGTAGCGGTACCCTTGGCAACCACCACGATCTCGCTGCCGCCATCTGCCCAGACCACGCGACGCGCCGCGTCGAGGGCCGAAGTCAGGGTGTCAGGAGAGGCGTCGCCCGTGAGGCCCACGAGCCTACCCAGCTCGCGACGGTGCGGGGTGAGGACGAGAGGGGCGCTGCGACGCAGGAGCTCGGGGAACTCGTCCAGGGCGTTGTTCGTGAGGCGCGCGATGCTGTTGAGGCCGTCCGCATCGACGACGAGCGGCGTCTTGCCCTCGAGCAGCGTGGAGACGACGCCCACGGTGCCGCCCGTCACGCACATGCCAGGACCCACGAGCACTGCTGAACGACGCGCGGCAAGCTCCGTCACCTGGGCACGCGCGGCATTGGAGAAGGTGCCGTCCGCATCCGCCGGAAGGCCCACGACGGGAATCTCCAGCAGGTGCGTGCGCGCGAGGTTCGCGACGGGCTCCGGCACGGCGAGCGTCACGTAGCCGGCACCGGCACGCGCGGCGGCCTTGGCGGCCATGATCGCAGCGCCCGGGAAGCGAGTAGAACCGCCAACCACGAGGACACTGCCACGCGTGTACTTATCCACAACGCACGTGGGAGGCTGGAGAACGTCGATGTAATCCGCCGTCTCACAGCGCCAGGCCACGGGATCCGCCTCGTACACGAGCTTGGCCGTCTGCTCTGCGAGCGGAGCCACCACGATGGAGCCGCAGACATCGCGGCCATCGTCAGAAAGGAGACCGGGCTTCAAGGCGAGCATCGTGATCGTGACGTCGGCGACTACCACCGCGCCCGGGGCACGGCCGGTTTGCGCGGAAAGGCCGCTCGGGACATCGACGGAGACCACGCGGGCTCCGGAGGAATTCAGCGCGTCAATCCAGATGGAGAGTGGGGCGACGGGAGCGTCATGAAAGCCCGTGCCGAGCATGGCGTCAAGCACGACGTCAGCCGCACCGAGCAGCTGGTCGAGCTCGTCTCGGGAGGGACCCACCAGATACTTCACGCCAGACTCGATGGCGGCGCGGGCCACCATGGGGGCGAGGTCGCCGTGCAGGTTCTCAGGCTCGCAAGGCGTCACCACGCGGACGTCAACGCCTGAAGCCTTGAGGTCCTCGGCGGCAACCCAACCGTCTCCGCCGTTGTTGCCAAAGCCCGCAAGGACGACGACGCGCGAGACGTCACCCAGGTGCATGACCTCCTGAGCCGCCGCGCCACCGGCGCGATGCATGAGCTCGGAGACGCTCACCCCCGCATTGGAGAGGCGCCTCTCGACCGCACGGATATCCTCGATATTAAGAACCGGCTGCATACCCGATCACCTTCCGTTATCGACACGCTCGAGCTCATCGATAATCGAGCGTGCCTCCTTGAACGACTCCGCCAGCTCGCGGCGGGGATCGCGTGCATCATCAACCTTGGGGGCCGTCTCCGCCGTCGTGGCGACGGCATTCGCAACTGCCATCTCACGAGTAAACGACAGCGAAATGGCAACGGACAGAACGCCGCGCTCTTGGGCGATCTCAGCCGCACGGCCTTTGAGGACCGCCTGAGGTCTGCCCGCGGCATCCCTCGAGACGCTCACGTCATCAAAGCGCACACCCTTGCCAAAGCCGCAGCCCAGTGCCTTGAGAACCGCCTCGCGGGCGGCAAAGCGGCACGCGTAGTGCGCCGCCGGACGCGTGCTGTGCTCGCAATACTCGCGCTCCTCGTCCGTGAACACGCGGAGGGCGAAACGCGGGGTACGCGACAAGATCTTCTCCATGCGCGAGATCTCGACGATATCGACGCCAACTCCTGCCAGTGCCATGAGCCTCCCAGCCTCTCGGTATCTCTTCTAGTCTAGCGCGAGAAGACCGCTTCGAGGAGGAGGCTCGCAAGGAGCGGACTAGGCTGACAACAAAAAGGGAGGGGCAGCGTGTGCCCCTCCCTCGACATAGCTAACGCGCGCAGCCGGTGTCCACGCCGCCAGACGCCAGGCCGCCGCCAGACGCCAGTCGCCACGCTGTCGGGCGCCAGTTGCCAGGTCGCCGCCCTACTCCACGGTGACGGACTTGGCGAGGTTCCTCGGCTGATCGACGTCGCAGCCACGCAGAATCGCGACTTCGCGAGCCAGGAGCTGCAGCGGCACCGTGGCCGTGATAGCACTGAAGGCGTCGCGCACCTTGGGGACCCAGATGACGTGATCGGCGATCTTGCCAATCTCCTCGTCTCCCTCGGTCGCGATCGCGATAATCATGGCGCCGCGGGCCTCGCACTCCTTGAGGTTGGAGACGGTCTTGTCATACGTCGGGCTCTTGGTGGTCACGGCAATGACCGGGAAGCCGGGATCGATCAGGGCGATGGGGCCATGCTTCATCTCGCCAGCAGCATAGGCCTCAGCGTGCAGGTAGCTGACCTCCTTGAGCTTGAGCGCGCCCTCGTAGGAAATGGCGGCACCCATGCCGCGGCCAACGAACAGCGCGGACTGCGCGTCCTTGCATGCGAGAGCCGCCTCGTGAATGGCATCGCCCTGGGTGTCAAGGATGTGCTGAATCTGCTCGGCGGTATCGCCCAGCTCGCGGAAGAGCATGCGGCACTGCTTGGTGGTGAGGCGGTACTTCACTTGGCCCAGAAGCATCGCCAGAAGCGTGAGGCTCACGACCTGGCCGATGAAGCTCTTGGTAGAGGCGACGGCAATCTCCTTGTTCGCCTTGGTGTAGATCACGCCGTCGCTCTCGCGCGCCACCGGGCTGCCAACGACGTTCGTGATGCCGAAGACCTTGGCCCCTTTGATGCGCGCGTCGCGGATGGCGGCGAGGGTGTCAGCCGTCTCGCCGGACTGAGACACGGCAACGACCAACGTGGAAGGCGTGATGATGGGATCGCGATAGCGGAACTCGCTCGCGGCCTCGACCTCGGTGGGAATACGCGCCCAGGACTCGATGAGGTTCTTGGCGATAAGGCCGGCGTGGTAGGAGGTGCCGCAGGCGATGACATAGACACGGTCGACGTCATTCAGCTCCTCGAGAGA
The DNA here is from genome assembly GCF_052118165.1 of Parolsenella sp. LCP21S3_E11. Lineage (NCBI taxonomy): Bacteria > Bacillati > Actinomycetota > Coriobacteriia > Coriobacteriales > Atopobiaceae > Parolsenella > Parolsenella sp. LCP21S3_E11. The sequence continues at coordinate 117,185 of NZ_JBQKHS010000004.1, forward strand.
AAGGCCGAGCTCATCGATGTCGATGCCGCCGGCGGCGCTCAGACGCCCGACAAGCGTGTCGCGAACGACGCGCGGCTGCTCGTGGATCTCCTTGAGCATGAAGTCCGGATAGCCCGCCTTCTCTGCCATATCGATGTCCCAGTCGATGTGAGTGACCTCAGGCTCAATCGCGGCGCCCGTCTCGTCGGTAAAGGAGATTCCCTCCGGAGTGAGCTTCGCGAACTGGCCATCCTCGAGAACGACGACGTCGCGAGTTGCATCGATGAGGGCAATCACGTCAGAAGCCACGTAAGAACCGGTCTCGCCACGGCCGATAACGATGGGCGAATCCTTGCGGGCGACGGCAACCACGCCAGGCTCGTCGGCGCAGACGGCGGCAAGGCCATAGGCACCCACGACATGCGTGCAGGCCTCTCGGACGGCGGCCATGAGATCGCCGGTCTTCGTGTATCCCTCCTCGATGAGGTGGGCGAATACCTCGGTGTCCGTCTCGGACTTGAAGACATGTCCACGGGAGATGAGCTCTTCGCGGAGCTCCGCAAAGTTCTCGATGATGCCGTTGTGGACGATCGCGATGCGGCCGTCGCAGCTCGTGTGGGGGTGGGCATTGGCGACAGAGGGCTTGCCGTGGGTCGCCCAACGCGTGTGGCCGATGCCGCAAGTCGACTCCTCGTCCATGTGGTCAAGCTCGGACTCAAGACCAGCGACCTTACCCACGCGACGAATCACATCAAGGCGGACCTCGGCGCCGTCGCCCACCTCAAGCGCCACGCCCGCAGAATCATAGCCGCGGTACTCGAGACGCTTCAGGCCATTAATGAGAATGTTCTTTACGGCTTCAGAGCCGGTATAGCCTACGATTCCGCACATATCGCTCTCCCTCCGTTGTGCCGCGCTCCGATTTGGCGCGATAAGGCGCACCATCGAAGACCTCGCAACGTGGTGACAAACCTACGGGGAAATAGCCTAACGGCTGATTTTCCGTCCGGAGGTTTCGTTCGCGAAAAAGTAGCACTGGAATTTAGGGGAGCTGGATAATCGCAGGTAAAATTTAATCGCTTGATATATCAACCACGGAATTTATACAGTGGCATGTCGGGAATTCGACACCAGCAAGCGATGCTTGCGCTGCAGGCGAACGCCGTGCGGAACGCCGGTCCACCTCTCGTTATAAAAGAAAAGGTCCGCCAGCCGAAAGGCTGACGGACCTGACAAGCAAATATGCCTCTGGGGCTTAGCGCTTGGAGAACTGCGGGCGCTTGCGGGCCTTCTTGAGACCCGGCTTCTTGCGCTCGACGGCACGAGCGTCGCGGGTGAGGAAGCCAGCCTTCTTCAGGCCAGCGCGGTAGTCGCCGGCCTCGAGGAGAGCGCGGGCGATGCCCAGACGAAGGGCGCCGGACTGACCGGAGATGCCGCCGCCGTCGCACAGGGCGATGACGTCGAAGTGCTCAGCGGTGTCCGTCACCTTGAAAGGAGCGCAGGCGTCGTCGACGAGCTGCTGACGGCCAAAGTAGTTAAGGGCGTCGCGGCCGTTGACGGTGACCTTGCCGGTGCCGGGAACGAGACGGACGCGGGCGACAGCCTCCTTGCGGCGGCCAGTGCCAGTGTAGACAGCAGTGTTGTCAGCCATCGGTTAGGCCCTCCAATCAATCTGAACGGGGTTCTGAGCGGCGTGCGGGTGCTCCGGGCCAGCGTAGACCTTAAGCTTGGTGAACTGCTTGCGACCAAGCGAGGACTTGGGGAGCATGCCCTTGATCGCGTGCTCGATGACGCGCTCGGGGTGCTTCTCCATGGCCTCCGTGAAGCTCTCGAACTTCATGCCGCCCAGCCAACCGCTGTAGCGCCAATAGCGCTTGCTGTCGGCCTTAACGCCGGTAAGCTGGACCTTATCAGCGTTGATGATGACGACGAAATCACCCGTGTCGGTGTGCGGGGTGTACTGCGGCTTGTTCTTGCCGCGAAGGATCATGACAGCCTTCGTGGCGAGACGGCCGAGCGTGGCACCCTCAGCATCGATGAGGACCCAATTGCGGGTGACCTCTCCGGGCTTGGCGTACTGAGTCGACTTCATTTGACTCCTCCGTGTGCTTACGTGTTGCTTTGTACTTATGCGAGGTTACGGGGCTCTGCAAAAGTAGCTTTCAAATTGTAGCGCGCGGTCGGAGAAGTTCAAGGAAAACGCACGAGTTTTCGCAAATATGTGTGGGAATTGCGACCAGGTTCATCCGCAATGTAAATCAGGGCTCAAAATCCCGTCGCATCAGCCCTCAAGACGCGTCTGACACCTACACGCCGAAGGCTCGGACCACGTCGAGTGCCTCACTTGCCTGGCGTCGGCCATCAAGGTAGAGGCGCAGCAGGCCCTCGCCGTCCGAACCCGAAGTGCTCCCGACGGTCACCGGCTCGCCCGGGGCGATAACGGCGATCTTCTCCTCGCGCTCGAGACGCCAGATGCGCTCGCGCTGCTCGTTATAGCGTCCCGCTCGCGTGCGAAGCGCCTCGAGGTAGTAGGGGAAGTCGGCATAGCGGCGATCGGCAAGTGCCTGGAGCTCGTAGCCGCCCTTCTTCTTGTAGGTGCGGTCCTGCGTAAGCACGACGACTGCCGCGCGTGCGCCGTCCTCAAGGGCCCGCTCCACGGGGACGGAATCCGTCGTGCCGCCGTCAAGATAGCGCCCACCCTCGGTCTCGACGATACGCGAGATGACGGGTAGCGACGCGGAAGCGCGAATCTTCTCGATGTCCTCCGGCAGGCTCTTGACCTCAAGGTACTTCGGCGTGCCAAAGACGACGTCCGACACGACGACCATGTAGCGGCTTCGACGCACGGCGAACGTCTCGTAATCGAACGGATCGATCTCGTCCTGGATCTTGTGATAGAGGAAGTCCGCCCCCGCGATGTCGCCCGTCGTGGCGAGCGACTTGAACCCCATGAAGCGGGAATCATCACGGAAGGCCAGCGTCTCGCGCATGTAGCGTCCCTGTTGGCGAGAGAGGTAGCTCGCGGCATTAATGGCGCCCGCGGAGACGCCCCACACGGTGTCAAAGCCATAGATGCCCTGCTCCATCAGCACGTCAAGCACTCCGGCGGTGAAGATGCCTCGCATGCCGCCTCCCTCAAGCACGAGGTCGACGCCCGTGGAGGGAGCTCCCATCGCGTTCACGCCCACTCCGGACGCGCTCTTATCTCCCCTGTTGAACAAGCTAAACGCCATGATGCCTCCTCTGATGGCGCCGCGAGCGCCCGAGTATCCGTTGGTTTTGGTTATACCCGTTCGCCTTACATAATCTCGGCCATGCATCGACAAGCTCCGCAAAACACCACCGCCGAGAAGGGCGCGTCGCGGCATGAAAAAGCCCCGCCCGCAAATCGCGGACGGGGCGCAACAGACATGGTGGAGCCGAGGGGGAAGCAGTCGAACTCGACGGCTTCCCCTTTAACAAAAGGGGATTCGTCGGTCCAATACTCATCCAGCGAGAACCAGTCCCGCCACGTGATTTCCTGCTTGTCATCCTCGGAGAACCACATGCTCACGACGAGCTTGTCATCGTAAAGATAGACTTTATCCACGAAATACTCGAAGACCTGGTCTCGAATCTCCGGGTCGTTCACGTCGGCGTGCAGGAACTTGTCGAAGTACGCCTGGATGCTGTGCCTGTCCTCGCACAGCGACACGCGGACGTTTTCCGTCCCTATGGCATCGTTCAGGGCGCTCTTCTGCTCTTCGAGCTGCGTGAGGCGTTGTGTCACCGTATCGCTGACCACGCCCTTCTCGATGACCTTCACGAGGTTCGCGAGGCTTTTCTCCACTTCCCTGCGCTTCGCCTCCAGCGCTTCGAGATACGCGGTGTCGTCGTGGCTCTTCTCGTAATACTCCGCCGCATCCAGAGCGAGCGCCGTCACGTTCTCCTCGTCGTCGACGATGTTGTGCAGGGCGAACAGCACCATGTCCTCCAAGTCCCGCTTGCGGGCCTTGTGCAGGTGGCACTCCTTCCTGCGCTGGGCGGAGCAATAGTAGTAGTAATACGTCCGTCCCGTCGCGCTCGTACCGGACACGCCCTGCATGGTGCTCCCGCACTCGCCGCAATAGAGCTTGCCCGTGAGCCAATAGCGCGGGGCCTCGGCGTCGTCCATGCCGTGCGCCCGCTGGGAACCCTTGCGCTTGTTCTCGGCGAACCGCCTTTGCGCGCGGTCGAAAGTCGCCTCGTCGACAAGGACGGGCATTCCGCCGGCGACCGTGATGTCGCCGTGGTGGTACTCGCCGATGTAGGCGCGGTTCTTGAGCATCTTGTTCAGCATGTTCACGCTGAACTTCGCGTTCCTCGGCGTGCGCAGGCCCTGCGCGTTCATCTCCTCGGCAATGGTCTTCAGCGGCTTGCCCGATGCGTATTCCTTGAACGCCCACTGCACGAACGGCGCCGTGTTCGGGTCCGGGATGTACTTCTTCGTGGACCTGTCCACGTCGTAGCCGAACAGCTTGTGGCCGTTGTACAGGGCGTGCTGCGCGTTGTAGTCCATGCCGCGCTGGATGTTCTGCGACAGCTGGCGGCTGTAATACTCCGCCATGGCCTCCATCAGCCCCTCGATGAGGACGCCTTCGGGTCCCTCCGTCGGGATGTGTTCGGCCAACAGGTGAATCTCGCATCCCGCGTCGCGGATTTTCTTCTTCGCCATCGCCAGAACGTACTTGTCGCGCCCCAGACGGTCGGTCTTCCACATGATGAGGGTATGGGGACGGATTTTTGCGACTTCCGACAGCATCTGCTGAAACCCCGGTCGTGCGTCCGTGGTGCCGGATATTGCCGCGTCCTCATACTCCTGCACGATTTTGAAGCCGTGCGCATCCGCCCATTCGTGGGCAAGCTCGCGCTGCTGGTCGATGCTCGCGTCGTTCTGCGAGTGGGACGAGAAGCGATAGTACGCTATCGCGAGGTTGTTGTCGTTCGGCGCGAATTTCTTCTTACGTGCCATAGGTTTACCACCCCCTGTAATTTCTGCTTATAGGTTTTCATGGTTCACTCCTTTGGAAATAAGCCCGCCGCCCAGATGGAACGGCGGGCTATCCGACATTTAGCTGATTGACTGCATGGCGAGCAAATCAGACTTAGTGCGTTCCATCACCGTCCGCATGTACTCGTCCATATACGCCCAATCAGGCTCGTCATCACTGGTGCACGGCAATGTCACAGTCAACAGCTTCGCTTTGTCCCATACACACTTATCGTCATAGCTAAACTTGTCCTTGATTGCCTTTTCGAGCACAGTTGCAAGAAACATCAACGTGAATGCAGAATCAATCTCAGCTTTCGGCTTCACCAGATAGGCATCCCATAACACACCTGTTCTCTGCGGTTGCGCATACACATCGCCTGTTGCGATAGCACCGTTCTGCACAATATCAATCGTCATCTCAGCGGTTTCAAAATCGGCCTCGCGCCCGTAATACATGATGCCGTTGTTGCCATGTTTGGCGTTCACAAGGGGAAGATTGAACTCCTCTGTACGTTCCTCAGAAACATCGAACGTCTTGTTGAAGTCCTCTTTCTTGACATCAAGCTGGAGCTTTTCGAACAAGTCCCCGATGATGAACTCCTGCCATCTGGATACACTCAACGCATGCTTTTCTCCATCGGCCTGTCTCAGACTCTCAAGGCTTGCCTCAGACTCTCTCATGACCGCCGACATGTACTCGTCCATGTACGCCCAATCAGGTTCACCGGACGAGTCGACGGGAAGCGGCACCTTCATGGCGGAAGCTATTTCACGCGTAAATTTGTAGCCATAGTCAAAGCCGCGAAGAACCGCCGCCTTCTTAAACGCGACCACAAAGAATAGCAGTCGATTCTCCTCCCACTTTGCCGCATATTCGCCTGTTGGATACATCCCCTGTACATGCGGATACCCAACAAAATCGTAAGGCTGATAAAAAATCGCATCTGCTGTTGTGGTGTCGCTGAATGTGACTATTCCGCCTTTCTCGGTGGCGTTTTGCGTGGAATAACCGCCGATGCCATTGTTATAGCTTGAATTAACTACAACCGGATAATCCCCATCATCCATTAATTGGGCGTTTATCATTTTGTATGCCTTTGTTGGATGAATGTCGAACAGGTCACCGACAATAAACGGCTTCCACGCACAAGTATCAATCCTTGCCATCAATGTCACCGCCTTTCCGCATAGTCAAAGTCACGGACTCGTCATCGGCGCTTACACGGCCCGAATACATCGTCGTATCCAACAGTTTCTCGCCGAACTCCTTTGCGTCGATTCCTTGCTGGAACATCAGATAGTCCATCGCCGTCTTACGAAAATCCTCCTCGAATATCTCGAACGGCTTCTGCGGCACCTGATAGGACAGGTGCTCGGCGGGGTTCACCCACTGGCACGTATCGTCGCCGGACTGCTTCTCAACCACATCGACCCAATGCGCCTCGATAGCCGCCCACTTGCCGTAGACGTCATGGCGTCCCTTGTTCTTGACCGTCGCCAGGCCGTCGGACTCCATGTAGCAAGCGAAAAACTCCTTGCCATCCTGTGCTACGCCAGCCTCGAACACAAAGATGCTCGTAGTCACGCCCACGCCGAAGAACAGGTCCTCCGGCAGCTTGATGACCTTGCGCAGGCGGTGGTTCTTCAGAATGCGCTTCATCTGCGCCTTCGATGCCTTCTCCAGCTTCTTGTCCGGCAGGATGAACGCGCACTGGGTATGCGCGGGAACGCTGTCCAGCACGTTCTCGACGATGGTCATGCAGCCATACTTGTTCTCGTATGGCGGGTTCATCAGCACCTTCGTAATCGGCTTGGACCGCATCCACTCACCTGCCTCCTCGGTACGTGCATCCATCTGCTCGAGGTTTGTCTTACCGTCCTTATGGATAAGCATGTTCGCGCACGCCAAAGCGTAAATCTCGCGGTCGAACTCGATGCCATAGAGCTGCTTGGACTTAATTTCACCGGCCTTCTTCGTCCCCATGCCGCCGGCCTCGCGAATCATGTTCGCCATAGCCTTGACCAGAAAACCGCCGGAACCGCACGTGGCGTCCAAGATGCAGTCGTCCATGTTCACTTCGAGAATCTTGTACATGAAGTCCGTGATGTGCTCGGGCGTGAATATCTGTCCTGACTCGGACTTCTTCTTGTAACGGTTGAACTCGTTGAAGAAGATGCCCATCACGTCTTCGCCGCGCCATTCGTTCGAGTTGACGCACTCGGAAATCTCGACGACCCAGCCGATAAAATCGTTGATTGCCTTCTGGTTATCGGTCGTATTCATCTTGATGTCGGAATACTCTTCCAACAAGATGTCAATCTTCGCATTCTGCTTGCGGCTGTCCTCCAGCGACTTGGAGAGCGTCGAGTGAATCGCGGTGTGGAACGTTGCATATCCCAGATTCTTCAGGCGCTTCAATCCGGCACCGTAACGCTCGGCAACCAACGCGCATGCCGTGAAAATCATGCGGTGATACAGGTTCTTGATACCGAACTCGAAGTGCAGGCAGTTGTTGATACGCGCCGTCAGCTGGTAAATGCGCTCCTTGTCGATGCTATCGACGGTATAGAGCGACAGGTAATAACCGGCATGCTGCAACTTGTCGGGCGTCTTGACTTCCTCCTCGCCCTTAAACACGCGCACGTCCTCGCCGTTGTACAGAACACCAACAACCTTCTCGTACTGCGTTTGCACAATGCGGACGTTCTTCAGCACCTCATCCACCTGTGCTTTGCCAAGGGCAATGCGTGTCGCCTTCGTCTCCAACACCAACGCCACGTCTGCCTTGTTCTTAGGCAGATACCAGCCGTCCGGCTTATCGGCCACGCCCACGAACCCCAGCTGATTGAACGTCGTGAGCTGCCCGACACCCGCACGCGCCGCATCGCTATCTACAAGCCCGAGAATGTCACGCGCCAAATCGCGTACCGCATCCTCCGTCAAATTCTTTGCCATCTATTCGTTTCCCTCCTTACCAGTCATGGTTCGCGATGTACTCGTCGGCAGCCAGACGGAAAAACGCGGACAGGCTCAACCCGTGAGCCTTCGCAATCGCCGTCAGGCGCTCCTTATCGCTTTTCGTCATGGAGACCAACGACGTGGCACGCCCCTCTGATGCATCGGCAGTAACGCTCGCCTTGGCCTCTTTCTTATCGTGTTCCTTCGCGGCGTCTGCTTCGAACTTGTCAAGCAATGCCGCCATATCTTGCTTCTTCGCCATATCCTACCTCCTCGCATAGATACTCATTATCTAAAAAGTATCTATTTAGTATCTATCTTTTTCAACTGCTTCTTCTCGAACGGCAGGCCCGCCAGAATGCTGACCTTGCGGCACATCGTGCGGACCGCCTCGGCGGCGGCACCATGCCTGTCCACGTTCACGACGGATTTCCGCATGCCCTGCGCCTGCACGATTGCCTCGGACTGCGGAACCTTGACAACGTTTTTCGCCCATGGCTTCTTCTCAAGCCACGCCATGAACGACGCGCACATGCGAAAACGGTTCGTCCCGTTCACCACGATGACCAGTGGGGCATTCGTGTTCTTCGTCACAATAGAGACCGTCCGCGTAAACGGCTCGATGTCGTTCGGCGTCGGTCGAACGGGGATGACGATGACGTCCGCACCGGAAACGAGGTCGCTCAGATTGTCCGTCAGCACGCCCGGCGTATCGACGACAGCAACCTCGGCGTCCTCGACCTTCTTCGAAGACGACGCGTCCTTATACTGACCGTCCAGAGAATAGAGCGACGCGGGCACGCCCTGTCGCACATAGCTCTCGTAAAGCTCGTTGGCTATCACCGACTTACCGGTGCCGCCTTTCTCGCAAACGACTGCGATTGTCTTCATATCAGCACCTCCATCCTATCAGAAATATATACTCGATATCTAAATTATAGCTACTGAATAAATAAATGTCAATATGTAGTAGCTATCGGAGCACGCCCTTTTGCAGACCAGAGCAGGGGCTTTGTCCGGGCTTTTGCTGGTCTCCAAACGGGCTTCACGCCCTCGCTTCGCTCCGTCCGTTCCGCCGCGTTTTCCGAATCCGTCTCATAAATGAGCGGACGCCGAAAAACCCCGATTCCAGCCCCTTGCACGTACGCCCATCAACAGCCCTTCTGAAGGTCTCTTTGTAGCCCGCGAGCGGACTGCACCCATGCAGGACGCCTGCGGCGTCGGGTGCCAATCCGAAGAGAAAGGAGGTCCGTATATGGACAGAGACCGATTTGAATCCAACAGCCCGCAGGAGGAGGCCATGTGGAGGGCGCAGGTACTCAGGCGCACCGCCCGCATCTGCTCGGCGAAGGCCAAGGAGCTAGAGCGCATGGCGAAGGTGGACGGGAACGCCCCCATGCGCGACAGCGGCACCCTGAAGGACGTGCTCAAGCGCATCGACAACGTGATGGAGTGGCGGTTCGTGAACGCTCTGGGCGAGGTCGTCCTCGACGGGGACATCCTCGCGGAGAGCATCGACTGCGAGACCCTGCGCACCATGCGCTACTGCGTGGCGGAATGCCTCAAGCGAATCGAGGAGCGGGAAGCGGAGGAGGAGGGCGATGAGTGACTACGGCATCAAGACCTACGCCGACCTCGCCGAGACGTGTGGCGGGATGGTGCTCGCGAACGAGATTGCCAGCCGCCCGCTCGAACCCGTGAGCGGGGACTGGGCACCGTGGGACGAGATTTTCCAGTGGTACATCGTGCAGGACCCGTCGTTTATCATGGAGCACACCGACGAGCCGGTGTTCCACGACGAGGAGCTTGACCTGTACGTGTGGGGAATCACGCACTTCGGGACCAGCTGGGACTACGTGCCGGCACCTGAAATCCATTGAGAAAGGGAGCAGCCTGACGCTGCTCCCTTATCTTTTCGGCTACTCGCCGAACTGCGTGTCCTTGTCCGCCGAACTCGGCGCGCTTGGGCTGGCACTTCGCGCCCTGGCATAGCGCGCCTGCATGGTCTTGGCGTGTGCCTTGGCCTCGCGCTCGTCCTCGTTGGACAGCGCCTTCTCCGCCGCCTTGAGGCGCTTCTCGGCATCCCACATGCTCTTGCGGGACTCGTACACGCGCCTCTCCGCCTCCTCGCGCTGCCTGCGGCGCTCCTCCGCGAGCGCCTCCTGAATCATCATGCGCAGCATCATGGCGGTCATGTCGGCCATCATGCGGGACACGGGGTCCTTGGCGTCGCGCCCCGCCTTGGCGAACACGTGCATGCCGGCCAGAAGCCCCGGGCACGGGTGTTGCAGGGTGTCGCGTGCCTCCTTGGAGGCATAAAACTCGCGCCTTGCGGCGTCCACGTCCTCGCGCAGCTTCGCCAGCTGCTCGTCCGGGTGGTTGCGCGCCTCCACGAGCCTCTCGTAGCGCTCGTCCATGAAGGGCTTGCCCGCCTCGCGTGAGCGGTGGATGTGCGCCTTCTGAAGGTCGGACGCCATCTCCGACACGTACGCCCGGTCGAGGCCGTACACGTCGAGAGCGGAATCCGCAGAGGGCTGTTCTGCCGGTTCGGCCGTCTCGGGCACGTCGGGAAGGACCTCCGGTGCCGGGGCGTCCTGCTCCTGTGCCTCAAGCTCGCGCTGCTTCTGCTCGAAGTACGCCTCGATGCCCTCGCGGGTCAGGTCGCCGGCGAGATTGGAGGCACGGCGCTTGCGGGTGCGGCGCTTCGGTCCCCACTCGTCCACAGCCTTGTAGGACCATCCCGTCGTGACCTCGCCGGTCTTCCCGTCGGTCTTCGTGGTCTCCTTCAGCGTCACGCCGCTCAACTCAAGATTGTGCCTGAACTCGTCCAGCGTGCCGGAGCGGTCGCGGGCATTCGCCACCCTGTCGCCGAGACGCTGGTCGAAAGAACCGGGCTGGAACGTCTCGCGCTTCTGCTCCCAGAGGGACATCTCCTTGTCCGCCCCGAGCACCGAGAAACCATTCTCACGGCTCAGCTCATCATTGACCGCCTTCACACGCGGAGCGTAGAGGCTCGTGTCCCCCTTGTTGATGACCTGACCGGTACGGGCGTCGTGGTTCGCAATGGTCGCGTGCGCATGCACGCAGCCTCCCTCGCCGTCCACGTGCATGGTGACCCAGCACATGGAGTCGGGGGCAAGCTCGTGGCACAGCGTGTACGCGTACTCCATGCCACGCTGGATGTCGTCGGCCTTGCTTGGGTCAAGCTCGTCGGTCGCCCATGAGATGCGCAGCTCGTAGCCCTCGTTGACCGCGTTCGGGTGGCGATGCCTCTGCCCCTCGCAGTAGACAATGAAGTCCCCTCTTGAGGCGGCGTCACCCATCTGCGCGGCGATGCGGTCCGTGCCGTTTTCCAGATGAGCGCGTCTGCGCTTTCCCTCGCCGAACTCGGTGTACGACATGCGCCCGCGCACGTTCGGAAGCGACTGCACATGCGTCGTTGACATCAGACATCACCTCCCGTCTCCACGTACGCCTGCAAATCCGCACGCAGTCCATCGACTTGCGCCCGGAGCTTGTCCACCGAATCGCGGAACTCGCGGAACGCTTCCGCCTCGTCCTTCGTCCTCATTTCCTCACGCGTCGCGTCGAGCATTCCCATGCCGCTCAAGCGCCGGTTGCGCGCTCGGGCAATCTGATTCATGTTGACGCCGATGCGGTTCAGCTCGACACGGACACGGTCCAGGGCCGGGACGTCCAGAACCACCTCGCGGCTGGGCGGCGCGTACCGACTCGCGTACAGCTCACCGCGAAGAAAATTGGAACGCGAGCACGTCCCGCGCTGCTCGTCCAGCAGGGAAAGCTCCGCGTCGTTCATACGCACCTGAACCACCTTGTCACGGCGGTCTTTCACGTACTTCTGGCGCGTCGCCTTCCCGCTTCTTTTTTCATACGTTTCCGCCATGCGGAACACCTCCTTTGCTGCTATCCGAAACGCCCGCCTGCGGCGGACAATCCGAAATGCCGTTTTCGGCTAATCTCACAACGTCTCTGCGCAAAGGGGAAAAGAGCAAGCATTGACTCCGTACGTACAAATTGCGATTCTCGCAATTTGCCCTACTCCGTCAGCTTGCGAGGGGGCGGCTGCGCCGTCCCCTTCGAACCCCCGACTTTTGTCCACCGAGCCTCGCCCGTCCATGTCGGACACGGGAACGACTTCCCCTGTCCGACATGGAGCCCGAATCCCTCGGTGGAACCCGGCACGGCTACCCTCGGTAGGCCGCGCCGGAAAAGCCGCCATGCGCTTCCGACGACTCTCCAGCTTCTGCGGTCTGGGCATACGCGGAATCCGCAGCGCCAGCGGCGCGCGCAACCGGCGTTCCGTGTCCGGTGCCCGGCTTCAGTCCCTTGACGAAGTCAAGGACCTCTTCCGCCGAACCCATGTCCTTCACTTCGGGGAAAACCGCCACGAGCGCGTCGGCGTAAGCCTTCGTCCTCGCGGCCTGCGCCTCGCGGCGCAGCTTCTTCGCCTGAGCCTCTAACGCACGTGCCTTCTCGGCCACGTCATCAAACCTCTTCGTTGCCATAATCTATTCCTCCTTAATCGTCGTCTTCTGTATCCGTCGCAAGGCCAAGCTGCTCCCTCACCGCCGCGTAACCGGCACCGAGGTCTGCGGGAGTCGTGCCATGGGCGGTGCAGTAATCGAGGACGACCGTGCGGAAAATCCCGCGACGCCTGCCCAAGAAGGGGACCCATCCGCCCGCGCCGCCAAAACCAGCAGCGTGCTTGCAGTAAGCCCTCAAGCCGGGACACCACTTCTCGCAACTCGTCTTGAGGACAGACCCGCTCGCATCCTTACTCTGCGTCCATTCGCCGTCGGAGCACGCAAGCTCGACGATTCGGGCCGTGAACGCCTTGCGGCTCATCTGCATCCGCATGCCCTTGTGCTCCGCGTCCAGCCATTCGTCGTAGCGCATGGACAGGTAATCATTCGGCACGAAGTCGGCCTGAATCGAATCCTTGACGTCCTCCCAGAACTCAGCCACCGTGTCATTGCCGAGAACCCACTCGTGCTTCAACTGCGCGGCCTCCTTAGGCTCGGGCAGCTCGTAATACCGGTCCCACTTCACCAGCGCCTGATAGGCCAGGTATTCGCGGAACTCGGGGGACACGACCCACTCGGAGCGGATGGTCTTGTCGTCGGCCTTGCCGACGAACTGCCCCGCGAACGGGACGTAGATGTTGCGGTCCAGCCAAGCGTCCCCCTTGTCGCGGGTCTTCGGGATGTCGTTGGCGGCGCAGACAATCAGCGCGTGGGGCGTGTAGTCGAACATGCCCTTGTTCTTGCGCTCCACGCCTATCGCGTCATGCGAAATGATTGACTTCAGGCGCGAGTTGTCCTTCAGGTACGCACCAGAGTCGGAGTCCTCGCACGTGATGAGGGAGACCCCCACGATGTTCGACACGCCGAACCGCCCGCCATCCCCGCCGCCGGCAAGCAGCGCGAGGCTTGAGGTCATGCACCCGTCGTAGCCGACGAGCGACTTGAGGCAGTCGAGGAAGGTGCTCTTCCCGTTGTGACCCGTGGTGTTGTGGAAGGTCACCATGACGCGCCAGTTGTGGTAGCTGCGCAGGGACGCCCCCGCCACCTTGACGAGCAAATCGCGCCCGCCTTCGTAGGGGGCGTAGGAGTCCAGCAGCTGCCAGAAGTCAATCTTCGAGCCATCCGGCATCGTGTGCTCGGGGACGGGCGGCTCCTTGTCGGGGAGGCGCGTGGCGCTCTTCCTGAGAGCAACGACCCCGGGGGAAAACTCGCGCAGGACGCGCTCCTCGTAATCCCAGATTCCGTTGGCCATGAAGACCAGAGACGGGTTGTCGCACTCGCACACGCGATTCTCCCGACGCGATGCCATGTCGTGCAGCTTCTGGACGAAGTTCTTCTTCCAGTTGCCGTTCACGGCGCCCACGACCTCCTGACACCACAGGTCAATCTGCCCGTCGCCAATCTCGCGGTAAATCCCCTCGTCGGGGTCGTACATAGCGAACACGCCCTCCGAGGTCGGCTTGTCCACGGTCTCCTTGACGCAGACCATGCGGATGACCTCCCGCGCGAACACCAGCTCGGCGGCCTGCACGGGGTCGATGCTCTTGAGCCTCGGCCAGCGAAAGCCCCTGCCGTAAATCTTGCCCGCCTCCGGATTAGATGGCGGCTCGGACAGGTTGACCCACGCCACAAGGGCGTTCGTCACCTTGACCACGACGTCCGAGAGAGCGGACAGGCCATCGCCCGCGCAGTCGCGCAGCACATAGCTCACCACATCACTGAGCGCCTTGTGATAGTTCTCCCCGCCGTACAGGTAGTCAGGGTTGTACGCCTCGCCCTGATTCCCCTCGTCATACGCACGCCCCCTCTTCATCTCATCCTTTGTCTGCGGGTCAGATACTTGAAAAATGGGCGGTAATGAGCTAAAATATTTATAGTTAGACGGAGCGGTTCCCTTTGCTGTGGCGGCGGGGGAGCTGCTCTTTTCTTTATCAGCCATAAACTCACCTCCTTAATTCGTCAGCTCGACGTGCTTCACGTTCGCGTTCTTCCACGCCTCGACGTCATCAATCTTGTAGCGGACCGCGTTTCCGACCTTGTAGTAACTCGGACCCTTGCCCTGATAGCGCCAGGTGCAGAGCGTCCCCGCGCTCAAACCGAGGAACGCCGCCACCTCGCGCGTCGTCATGTAAGAGGGCTTTACCTCTTTCACCTGCTTCTTTCCTTTAGCCATAACCAGCCACCTCCATGTTCAAAGTCCTTTTCGCGAAACAAAAAAGCTCCCGTGGAAACCAAAGAAGGACAGAGGCGCAAAGCCTTGCCTATCTCGGTTTCCACGGGAGCTTCGTGTTCGTTGTTTCGCCCGTGACGCACGGCCTATTCGACCGAGCGCTCGGCTCCTATTCCCGATAGCAACCCCGCATCAAGGACGGGACGGGTGCTGAGCCATTCATCTATATGCATTTCATTGTACACCATTGAGACAATTGAAGCAATATCAATTTTCCAGTAGCCGCAGCTCAGAGCCTATTTCCGCTCATAAACGAATGGAAAGGCTCGAAAAAGCAACCCTCCGCACCGCCCGGAAAGCAACGACTGCAACAAGAGGTACACGTGAGGGCTGACCACATGTGTGACCACATCAAAATGGCATCTGGTCAGCTCTTGAAATGAAAATCCCCTCTTTTATCAAGGGATTTTTTTCGTTCTGACCACATGACCAGATGACCAGATAAAATCCGACAAACTTTATTTATTTACGCGTATTACGTAGTCCTTTTCAATTTTTAAAAATAAGTCCTAAATTATGTGGTCATCTGGTCAGGAATTGCAAAAAGCCTGATGGCGCCTAGTGATTTGGCTGACCAGATGGTGACCACATCATTTTTTCTTCTGGTCATCTGGTCAGCATGTGGTCAGGCAAAACGCTCATAAACGAGGGGACGGGTGATTCTTCTGTCCTAAGCAGGTGCGCATTTCGGACGCTTCGCGTCCTCAATGCAGGCTAGTTACGCCTCGGGCTGCGCCCTCGGCTCGCCTCATCGCATATTGGGTACGCAGAAAAGCATGGAAACCATCCAATACGGTTTCGCATACCTCATGCGTACTTCCTCGGAGGCAACGGAGGCGCGAAGCGCCGTAGTTGCCGACCAGACGGGGGTGCGCACGGACGACGGAACGCGCAAACAGGCATAACCTCCCAAGCCCATGCCGCACCCCTTCTGTACGTCCACCCGCATCCGACTGCCGCCCGCAGGGCGGCCACCCTTGCATCGAGCGGATGCGAGATGCACAAGGGCGCTCAAATACCCTCAGACCGCTTCAGAGCCGTTTTAAGGCACGAAAAAAGCCCGAGGGGTACACGAGTACCCCAACGGGCTTACAACGTTTCAGAACGCAAATTACGGCGTTTCACGTCAATGCGAACGGAAAGGGGACGCCATCAGGCGTCCCCCAACCTATACACAAGCGCAAACTCGTTCTTGTAAAAGAAGAGTTCGACGCTTCCTCTTTTGGTGGAGGCGCGGAGGATCGAACTCCGGTCCAGAACAGTCCCCTGGCAGGTGTCTCCAAGCTCAGTCACCGATTAAGTCTCAGATGCGTCACACTCCGTGACCCGCGCTCTGCATCCCAGTTGGTTCAATCTTATCGAGCGGCATACCAACGACGTCCGCACGAGCATCTCCCTAAAATGACGTCTCCGCGGGAGCAGGAGAAACCCCCACTTCGACGGCCGCTAATTAATTAAGCAGCGAGGGCGTAAGAGCCCTGGAAAGAGTTGTCGTCAATTCAATTTGACGGTACCCCTGTTTAACGTGGCGAGGAGACCACGGCTTGCTGCCCACCTCAGGACCACCCTGTCGAAACCAGTCGCCCCCACGGGTGTGGACGGGGACTCGGCGCGGGCCTTGCCCGGCCGCTGGCCACCATGCGAGTTGACAAAGAACAAGTGGCGCCGGAGCGCCGAGGCAAGCGTGCCACGAACGCAGCGCCTAAGTGCCGTACGAGGCGCACCGCCACGCGCGACCTAAGAAGTCGCGTGGAGTGATTCTACCCAGAACTAGGCGAGCGCGTCCACCATCTCGACGAGGTCGCCGAAGGTCTCAGGAATCTCCTCGCCGTCGAACTCGATGCCAAACTCGTCCTCGCAGGACATGATCGCCTCGGCAATAGCCAGGCTGTCAAGTCCAAGGTCGGCAAGCTTAGTATCGGGCGTGACCTCGACATCCTCGAGGCCGTCCTGCTCCTTAACGATCTTGACGATGCGGTCAAACGTGGACTCTTCGGCCATGGTGGCCCCCTTCTCGCCTGGGCCCGCAGGCCCCTGGTTGACGCGCCTAACTATACCCATGAGCGCCGCCCGTGCACGTGGCAATCGCCAAATGGCGGGGACGCCGGCGAGCCGCCGCGCGCGGCGACGGCCACGCCCTAGGCGCTAGCGGTTGCGCTCCTTAAGTGTGCGCGCGATCTCACGGTCGACGTCGCGCTTCGCCATGTCCGCGCGCTTGTCGTAGAGCTTCTTGCCTCGAGCGAGGCCGATCACGAGCTTAACGCGATTGTGCTCATCAAAGTACATCTCGATCGGCACGAGCGCCATGCCCTTGGTACGAAGCTTGCCGTCAAGGTAGTCAATCTGCTTGCGGTGGAGCAGGAGCTTTCGCTTGCGGTCCGAATCGACGTTGAAGATCGAACCGTGGCTGAACGGGTGTATGTGCACGCCATGCAACCAGCACTCGCCGTTGCGGATGAGGCAGAACGAGTCCGTGATCTGGCACGCGCGCTCGCGCAGGCTCCTCACCTCGGTGCCCTTGAGCACGAGACCCGCCTCGAAGGTCTCCTCGATCGCGTACTCATGACGCGCCGACTTGTTGCGAGCGATGCTCTTACGCTCGCGCTTCTTAGGCATCGGCATTGTAGTCACTCCCATAACCGGCCACGTCAGTGTCACGAATCATCTCGAGGAGCGATTTCACCGCGGGAGACCCCACAAGGTCACGCGCGCGAACGGTAAGGTTCGTCGCAAGGCTGCGATCTCGCTGCGAGGCGGCCTCCGTCGCACACGAGAGCAGGCAGACCACCACGTCGATGTTCGCACCAGTAGGCAGACCCTGCTCGGCAAGAACACCCTCGGCCTGGTCATCCGTGAGGAGATCCGGGTCAGACTGGGTGCCCTTCACACGCGAGAGAAGGCCGTCGAGCACGTCATCGCGCCAGTCGAGCCTGCGGGCGCAGCGCAGGCACGCGGCCGCGGCGGCGTCGGCACCGGTATCCTGGAAGTGACGGGCGAAGTTGCAGAAGGCACGCACAAGGTGGCGCACGTCGCTCGCACGCTCGAAGACCGAGTAGGTCAGGCCCAGGTACTCGTCAAGGTCACCATTGGTGCGATAGAGCTCGGCGAGGTCAAGGCGATAGGCGCAGTCGACGGGATTCCAGCGCACTGCCTGGCGGAGGGCCTCCGTCGCGCCGGCGTAGTCGCCCTCGCTCACAAGAACGAAGGCGAGATCGGCATAGAGCCGGTCGAACGGCTCACCCACGTCGTGCAGCTCGCGCGGATCCCCCTCGATGCGGCGATAGCAGAGGCGCTCGAACGGCGTGGGGAAGCTGAACCACTGCTCGTCCTCGTTCGCGACGCAATTGCGGTCCGCGTACTCCTCCGCATCGTCAGCAAGACGTTCTAGCAGCTCGATCGCAAGTTCGCCCTCGCCGGCCGCAATCAGGCCCTCGGCGGCCTCGAGCTCTTCCGTCAGGTTAGTGCGTTCGCTCATTTCGTTTCCTTTCGCGCCGCGCCCAAAGCCCGGCAGGGAGAGCCCGCGCCGGCGTTGCCGCCTTTCGCAAGCACAAAGTCTATCTGGCCCTTCTCGGGCGTGCACCCGGAGACCGTAACGGCGACGCGCTGGCCCAAGCGCCAACTCCTGCCAGACGCCTCTCCGGTGAGGCACATCCTACCCTCATCGTAGGCGAACCATTCCTCGCCAAGAGCGCGAACGGGCAGAAGGCCTTCCGCAAACGTCTCGTCAAGACGGACGAAGAGCCCATAGCTGGCGACGCCCGTCACGACGCCCGAGTAGCTCTCGCCCACGTGAGAGGCCATAAGCTCGGCCATCTTGACCTTCTGGCTCTCTCGCGCGGCGGCGTCCGCAACCCTCTCGCGGTCAGAACAAGTGCGGCAGAGCTGGGGCATGAGGGTAGCGGCGGACTTGCGTGCACGCTTATCGAGGCCCGCGTCTCCACCGTGCCCCATAAGCGCCTTAAGCGCGCGATGCACCGTCACGTCAGGATAGCGCCTAATAGGAGAGGTGAAGTGGCAGTACGCCTTAGCCCCCAGCGCGTAGTGGCCATCATTTCTAGGAAGGTAGATGGCACGCTTCTGCGCGCGCAGGAGGAGCGCGTTCGCAGGCGCCTCGGCCGGCGTTCCCTCCGCTCGGTCAATCAGCGCCTGAATGACGAACGGGTCTCCCGAGACAAGCTTCTCGGCTTCGCCCGCGCGAAGCAACTCGAGCTCACGCAAGACGGGCACCGTCGCCATGAGCGGGTCCTGGGACGGCTGCTCATGCACGCGGAAGGCGCAAGGCAGCTCTTCCTCGCGACCCGCCAACATACCGGCCACGACCTCGTTGGCCACGAGCATGGCCTCCTCGACAAGCGAGGTGGCGCGCGTCCGCGCGCGCACGGAGACTCCCGTCGGGCGACCTTCGTCGTCGAGCTCCACCTTCGCCTCGACGCTATCGAAGTCGATCGAGCCACGCTTGCGGCGAACTTCGCGACGCTTCGCCGCGACCTCGTCAAGAGCGCGGAGCACCTCTGCCGCGGCATTCGCCGGGACGCCCTCCTCGCACGCGAGGGCACTCGCATCCGCGTGCCCCTCGAGCACGTCATCGACCTCGCCGTAGCTAAGGCGCGCCTTCGAGTGAATCGCCGAGCAACACGCGCGGGACGCACGGATCCTGCCCACGGCGTCAAGGTCGGCAAAGACGCTCATAGCAAGGCGGTCTCGGCCAGGCATGAGCGAGCAAACGTCGTCGCAGAGGCGCTCGGGGAGCATGGGAAGCACGCGATCAACGAGATAGGTCGAGCAGGTACGGGCGCGAGCCTCCAGGTCGATGGAATCGCCCCAACGCACGTAGTGCGAGACGTCGGCGATGTGGACGCCCAGACGGTAGCCGCCGCCGGCAAGCCTCTCGCAAGAAACGGCGTCATCGAAGTCGCGTGCCGTAGCCGGGTCAATCGTGACGCAAAGCAAGTCACGCAAGTCCTCGCGCCAAGGCTGTGCGGCGAGCACCTCGGCCGCGTCCTCATGAATCCCCTCTGCCTGCTTCAACGCGGATTCGCCAAAGTGCACCGCGAGGCCGTTGCTCGCGATGATACGTTCGATGGGAAGGTCAAGGCCGTCAGGCCTACCAATACGGCGCTCGAGCGTAACCACGCCAGCCTCATAACGAGCGGGATACGTGAGGATGCGCGCCTCGACCACATCGCCCTCGGCAACGCCCAGGGCCTCGGCGCTCTTATCGTCTGGCAAAACGAAGAAGTCGCGACGAATACGCTCGTCGAGCGGCACCACGGCACCCAGCGGACCCGCGACCTCGAAGGTTCCCACGAAGCGCTCGCAAGCGCGGCGGAGCACCCCCTGGACCACGGCCTGAGGGTCACCCGGGCCGCGATGCACGAGCACGACGGTAGCCTCATCGCCGTCCATTCCTTCGCGAAGGCCGCCGCGAGCCACGAGGAAGGTGCCCTCGGCAGTCTCGACCGTGGCTGATCCGGGACGCGCGACGTGGAGCGTTCCCGCTAACGCCGCATGCCGGCCCCGCGTGGGACCGGCATGCTTCGTAAACGACTTTTTATGACGCTTGTGGGCCATCTAACTCCCTAGACCTTGAGGTAACGCCTCATGGCGATCATCGAGCCAAAGAGACCGATTATGAGGCCCATAGCGACGAGCAGGCCATACGTGGAGAGCGTCGCGTGAGTCGACACCGTGAAGCTGAGGAACGAGATGCGCTCGGCAAGCATCGGCAGGCCGAAGCGGCGGATGACCTCGAGCGCAGCGATGGAGAGCACGGAGCCGAAAATGGCCTGGAGCACGCCCTCCATGAGGAACGGCCCGCGGATGAAGCCGTTCGACGCTCCCACGAGACGCTGGATTGCGATCTCGCGGCGGCGCGCGGAGATGGAGAGGCGAATCGTGTTGTTGATGAACACGAAGGCCACGAAGGTGAGCAGCACGACGAGCACGAGCGTGATGATGCGAATCCAGTTCGTGACGGTAAAGAGGCGCTCGACGGTGCCCTGGCCGTACTGGACTTGGTCAGCGGGATCAGAGGTGGTGCCGTCGTCAGACTTGGTGACGTCTGCGACCTTGGCGAAGTCGCTATCGGAGCCAAGGCGCTTTGCCACGCCCTCGACGTCCTGCGGGTCCTTGAGCTTGATGACGAGCGAAGCCGGAATGGGATTGCGGTCATCGAGCGCGGCCACGGCATCGGCGGCGTTACGCTTCGTCATGGTCTCACGATACTCGGCGAGGGCGTCGTCCTTGCTCTTATAGGTAACGGAGTCGACCTCATCCCAGCCCTCGATCTTGGTCTGGAGGGTGTCGACATCAGCGTCGGCCGCATCGTCAGAAAGGAAGGCCTGGATGGTGACCTGGTCCTCGACGGTGCCAACCATGCCATCGAGCAACACGGAGCCCATCGCGAACAGGCCGATGATGAACAGCGACAGGAAGATCGTCACGACGGCGCCAAAGGTGGTGGAGCCGTTGCGCACGAAGTGATGCCCCGCCTCGCGGAGCGAATAACCAAAGTTAGACGGCGCCATAGTAGCCGTAGCCTCCCCTCTCCTGGTCACGAACGACGTGGCCGGCCTCAAGCGCGATGACGCGCTTGCGCATGGTGTCAACCATCTGGCGGTCATGCGTCGCCATCAGGATCGTGGTGCCCGTGCGGTTGATTCGCTCGAGCAGCTTCATGATGCCCAGCGAGATCGCCGGGTCGAGGTTGCCCGTGGGCTCGTCGCAGACGAGCAGCGGCGGGCGGTTGACCATCGCGCGGGCGACGGAGACGCGCTGCTGCTCGCCGCCGGAGAGCTGGTCGGGGTAGACATCTATCTTCTCGCCCAGGCCGACGAGGCGAAGTACCTCGGGAACCTGCGCCTTGATGACGGAGCGAGGCTTGCCGATGCACTCGAGGGCGAAGGCGACGTTGTCAAAGATCGTCTTGTCAGGCAGGAGCTTGAAGTCCTGGAAGACGCAGCCGATCTGGCGGCGGAGGTACGGAACCTTCCAGTTACGCATGGAGGTGAGGTCCTGGCCGGCGACCATAACACGGCCGTGGGTGGGCTTGAGCTCGCGAGTGATGAGCTTGAGCAGCGTCGACTTACCGGAGCCGGAGTGGCCCACGAGGAAGACAAACTCGCCCGCATAGACGTCGATGTCGACATTCTCGAGCGCGGGCTTGTTGGGCTGTGCCGGATAGACCATGGAAACGCCCTGGAACGAGATGACCGGAACGCCTCCGGCATTCACCTGCGAGGTGTCCTCCTCCTTGGTGATGGGGGCGAAGGTCGTGGTGAAACCGGCCTCTGAGCTCGGGTCAAACGAGGTGCCAGCATCGGAATCGAACGAGGCGCCAGCGGTGAAGTCAGCACTGGGCATAACGTCGAGACCGTCAGCGCTAGCAAACGGGTCCGCGATCTGAGAGGCGATGGAACTCATCTTCTGGGGCGCCGGCATAACCGGCGGCTGATAGGCGGTTCCCTGGGTGGCAGGCTCGGCGGGAGCCTGATAGGCAGGCTCAACAGGGGCCTGCGGAGGGGTGGCCTGCGTCACATCAGATGCGACGTCGGGCTGCGAAACGTACGGCGTGGCGACGTCAGGCTGCTGACCGTCCATGCCGTCCTGTCCCTCGCTGCTGCGGAAGTGGTTGGCCACTTATTGCTCCTTTTTTCGCGCGATAGGAAGGCAGATACGCGCTCCATAATAGCAAAGCCGAGGTTCGCCCCACAGAGGCCACACACGATGTTTCCCCTCGGCACACGCTTTATGCAGCTTAAAGGCCCCGTCGCTCGAACTAAAGGACCCATCACTCGAACGCGCGGCACAAAAAAGCGCCCCCGAGTCACACTCGGGGGCGCAGGCAAATCGCTTTGGCCCGCCTTTAGGCGTTCTTGACCTTCTCCCAGTCAGCGTTGAAGGACGCGAGGCCCTTGTCGGTGAGCGGGTGGTGCACGCACTTCTTGAGCGCGGCGAAGGGCACGGTGGCGATGTCAGCGCCGATGAGGGCGGCTTGGGTCACGTGGTTGGGGGTACGGACGGAGGCGGTGATGATCTCCGGGCCGTCCTCCTGCTCCCAGTAGCCGTAGTCGTAGTTCTTGACGCAGGTAACGACGGTGTCGAGCTGCTCGATGCCGTCATCTCCGATGTCATCGAAGCGGCCGACGAACGGCGAGATGTAGCGAGCGCCGGCGCTGGCAGCGAGCAGGGCCTGCGGGGCGGAGAAGATCAGCGTCATGTTGACGCGGATGCCCTCGGTGGCAAGCACGTGGGTCGCAGGCAGGGACGCCTCGCAGATCGGGAGCTTGACGACGATGTTCGGGGCGATGGCGGCGAGGCGACGGCCCTCGGCGATCATCTCCTCGGTGGTCTCGGCCGTGGACTCGGCAGAGACGGGGATGTCCTTGCAAATCTCGCAGATCTTGGCCATGTGATTCTCGAAGTCCGCGAGCTTGCCGCCCGTCTTGGCGTAGAGAGTCGGGTTGGTGGTGACACCGGCAAGGATGCCCCAGCTCTCAGCCTCGCGAATCTCGTCGAGGTCGGCGGTATCGATGAAGAACTTCATGCGGATCCTCCCAATTCATCTCGCTGTTACGTCTCTTTGGTGATAGTGGGACCTGGGTCCGTCGCATCGCGAGCAGACCAGCTTGGCTCCGCCCTCCCCCTTGGCGAGCGAAACCAGCCCTCGATTCTATAGCCCCAGGGCTCCTAACCACATGTTAAATGTATGCGTATTGGGAGTCATTTGCTAGAGCGCATCGGCAAACGGCCAGGTAGAACGCTAATTATCTATTTTCGTTACGCGATTAACCAAACGCGTATACTCTTGATTTGTTCAGCGCAATGATTGTCAAGAAGTATTTGACGTTTTCCGCCAGCGTAGGCGAAGACTTCTTGACCGTTACGGAGGAGGCAGACATGGCCGCAGGAAGGGTCACGATCGTCGACGTTGCGAAACTCGCGGGAACTTCGACGGCGTCAGTCTCCTATTACCTCAACGGCAAGCTCGAGAAGCTTGGTGCCCCCACCCAGCAACGCATCGCGGCGGCAATCCGCGAAACGGGTTACGTGCCCAACGCTCAGGCCCAGGCACTCTCTGGCAAGCCAACCCACGTTATTGGCCTCGTGCTGCTCGATAACACGAACCTGTGGGCCGGCCAGATCCAGAGCGGGGTCGAGAGCGTCGCACGTGATGTGGGCTTCCAGACCGTCGTCTGCGGCACCAACTTCAGTCGCAAGAACGAGCAGTCATGCGTCGAGAAGCTGCTCTCGCTCGGCGTTGACGGCTTCATCATTCAGCCCACGTCGAACTTCAAGGCCATCCACGACCGCGTCCGCAGGGCGGGACGGCCCGTGGTCTTCTTCGACTGCGATACGTTTGACCTCTCCACCAGCTGGGTTAAGGCAAATCTTTACGATGGCGTCTACACTGCGATCCAGACCTGCATCGAGTCGGGCTACGACCGCTTTGTGAGCGTCGCCGCGCCCTCTACGCAGATGTCGCTCCGCACGCGCATAGAGCGTTCGAGCGCATTCTCAGACATCCTTTCCGCGCACAACATCGACTACACCGAGATACCCATCGACCATGACGGACCCTCGGTAACGGAGCTTTGCGAGAAGTTCAAGTACACGCTCTCCCCCGCGCATCGCACGCTCGTCTTCGTCCAGAACCAGTGGGCCCTCTCCCGCGTTTTCCAAGCCCTCGAGAACAGCCGCAACCTCATGCCAGACAGGATTGGTCTTCTGGGTCTCAACTGCACGGAGTGGACCGCCCTCACGACGCCCACGATCTCGACGATCATCGAGCCGGTGCGCCAGGAAGGCCGCCTCGCCTGCCAAATGCTGCTAGAACTCCTGGACAACGAGGACGCACGCCCCAGGCAGGAGATCCTCTCCTGCCGCACGAGGTGGATGGCCTCCACGCTCTAGCTTCACCGCGAGGATTGCCGCCGCGCGACCAGCAGCGACCGCACGTATCGCCACCGCGCGACCCGCCTCCGACTGCGAGGATTGCCACCGCGCGACCCGCCTCCGACTGCGAGGATTGCCATCGCGTGGCCCACCCCCCGACCGCAGGGGTTGCTGCCGCGCGGCCCTCCTCCGACATCGCCCGCAACAGAAAAGGGGCGCCAGGCATATGCCCGGCGCCCCTCGGCTTACCTAGTGGCTTTCGTCAGAGACTAGAGAAGGCTCTTGACGGTGGCCTCGAGATCAGCGGCGGTGAGCTTGAACTCCTTCTGGAGCCAATCAGCGGTGCCCACCTGGCCGAACTGCTCGACGATGCCGTGGCGCTTGAAGGGCACGGCAACGGCGTTCTCGGCGAGGACGGACGCGACGGCGTCGCCCAGGCCACCGATGACACCGTGGTTCTCGAAGGTCACGATGGCCTTCTTGCCCTTGGCCTCGGAGAGGATGAGCTCCTCATCGAGCGGCTTGATGCAGAACATGTCGATGACCTCGGTGGAGATGCCCTGCTTCTCGAGCTCCTCGGCGGCGTCGAGGGCGTCGGAGACGAGGCGGCCGGCGGAGATGATCAGCACGTCGGAGCCCTCGCAAAGGACGTTGCCCTTGCCAACCTCGAACGTGGAGCCCTCGGCGTAGACGTTGCGGATGGCCTTGCGGTCGCCGCGGAAGTAGTTGATGCCAGGCATGCCGGCGCAGGCCTCGACGACCCAAGCCATCTGCACGGCGTCAGCGACGTCGAAGACGCGAGCGCCTGGAATGGTGCGCATGATGGCGACATCCTCGAAGGAGGTGTGGGTGCCACCGTTGGCCGCGACGGAGAAGCCGGGGTCAGAGCCGTACATGTTAATGGTGTTGTGCGCGTAGGCGCCAGAGAGGAAGACCTGGTCGAACGCACGACGCGCGATGAACGGCGCGAAGGTGTGGACGAACGGGATGTAGCCCTCGGAAGACATGCCGGCGGCAACGCCCATCATGTTGGCCTCGGAGATGCCGCACTCGATGAAGTTGTCCGGGTTGGACTCCTTGATCTTGAGGGAGTTGCTGGCGCCGCCAAGGTCGGCCTCGAGCATCATGATCTTGTCGTTCTCAGCAATGAGCTTCTGGAGGGTGCCCATAACCACATTGCGAAGGTCAGCGCCGGTGGCGCTGCGGTCCTCAGCGAGCTTGAACATTAGGCGATCTCCTCCTCAAGCTTCTCAACCTGGGCGTTCAGGGCATCAACGGCATCCTGGGCGGTCTTCTTGAGCTCAGGCGTGTTGAACTTGGGAGCGTGGTTGCTCTCCATCTCCTCGAAGGCCTTGACGCCAGCGCCCTTGACGGTGTCGAGGACGATGCAGAGGGCCTCGCCCTTGTGCTGCTTGGCCTCGGTGATGGCGGCGTCGACGGCCACGACGTCCTGGCCGTTGACCTTCTGGGTGTAGAAGCCGAAGGACTGCATCTTGGCGACGTAGTCGAACGGGTTCATGATGTCCTTGGTCCAACCATCAAGCTGACGCTTGTTGTCGTCGATGAAGACGATGAGGTTGTCCATCTTGTAGTTGGCGATGTACTGGAAGGCCTCCCAGCACTGACCCTCGTTGAGCTCGCCGTCGCCCACGATGAGGTAGGTGTAGGAGTCAGAGCCCTTCTTGGCGAGAGCGGTGGCGATACCGGCGGCGGTGGAGCAGCCCTGGCCGAGGGAGCCCGTGGTCATGTCGACGCCCGGGGTCTTGGTGCGGTCGGGGTGGCTCGGCAGGTTGGTGCCGCCATCGTTAAGGGTGAACAGCATGTCGCGGTCGAAGAAGCCGCGCTCGGCGAGAACCGAGTACCAGGCCGGGCCGGCGTGGCCCTTGGACAGCACGAGGCGATCGCGGTCCTCCCACTTGGGGTTCTTGGGATCGTGCTTGAGCTGCTTGCCGTAGAGAACGGCCATGACCTCGACGATGGAGAGCGAGCCGCCCAGGTGGCCGTAGCCACGGTGCAGCAGCATCTCGACGACGTCGCGGCGAACCTTAGCCGCCAGCAGTTCGAGCTCCTTCTGCTCCTTCTCTTCCATGAGACTCCTTTGGTCTAATGGTTACCGACAGAATTAAACGTTGCTTTTCCAGAGGAACGTCGTGCTCAGTGTATCCCATGCGGCACCCCTCGCCATCGCTCTTTTGGAAGAAATTTCGATAAAGCTGCAGGTGAAAGGCTTAACAAAGCCATCAATTACATAGAATTGCCGCGAAAACGACGAGGGGCGCGGCCGCATGTGCAGGCCGTGCCCCTCGATGTCTCGCCATCTCGCCCGGCGGCCCCTGTCCGAGGCGCCGTCGCCATGTCGACGAAGGCCTGCCTTACCGCCACAGGCCTTCGCCAATCACGCTCGCAAGCTGCCCGGCGTCCGCAGCGGCGTCAAGAAGCTCGCGAATGCGCTCGTCCATGATCATGGCAACGGTGCGCGAGAGGAGGTCGAGGTGGGTCTCCCCCACCTCGTCCTCGGGAATCAGCAGCGCGATGACCGTGCCTGCGTCGGAATGGTCGTACGAGGGCCATGACAACGGCTCGGCAAGCGTCACGACAATGACTCCCGGGCGCTTCACGACGGAAGACTTGACGTGCGGAATCGCGAACCCGCTCACGAAGCCCGTTGCGCCCAGAGCCTCGCGCTCGAGAAAGGCCTCATACACGGCGCGGGCGTCATCGGCAAACCCGAGCTCGACCGCCTTCTCGCTCAGTCGTGCTAGAAGCTCCTCCCTTGAAGCGGCCTTTGCCCCATACAGAACCTGCGACGCGTCCATGCCAACCGTCATCTAACCATCCATCCCAGCGTTCGCCCGCCAAATACCCGAGATTCAGGCTACTCGGCGGCAGCGCGCGTCTCATCAATGATCTTGCGGACGGCAGCGGCGTTAGCGGCGATCTCCTCCTCGGAACCCTTGGTAAGCAGGCCACCCATGCCGGCGCAATCAATGCCCTTCTCGATCCACTCGTGGAGGTTATCGAGGTTAATTCCACCAGAGGCCATGAGCGGCATCCAGGGCGTCGGGGTCTTGAACAGGCCGACGAGACTCGGACCATAGACGTTGGAGATCGGGAAGCACTTGACGAAGGCGGCGCCGGTGGCCAGCGCGTGGTTGGCCTCGGTCATCGTGGTGCAGCCGGGCGCGTAGGGGATCTGATAGAGGTTGCAGATCTCGGAAACACCCTCGGAGTAGCAGTTCGCGACGATGAACTGGGCGCCGGCCATGATGGCCATGCGAGCCGTCGCGGGATCCATGACGGTGCCCGCACCGACGATCATCTCGCCGCCGAACTCCTCCTTGATGGCAGCGATGACCTCGCCGGCATTCGGCAGCGTGTAGCTGACCTCCATGGCCTTGACACCACCAGCGAGCAGACCGCGGGCGATCTCAAGGCCGCGCTCGATGGTGGGAACGCGCACGACGGCAAACGCGCACGTGTCGTAAAGGGCCTGAGTAATGGCTGCCTTCTGCATCTTCATGATTGACTCCCCTATCCTTGCCCGCGCGCCTCCCCTTCGATGACGCACGGATGACTGATGCTGTCGCGCGGTGCCTGCCCATGGATGGGCCGCGGCGCGTGGGACGGATGCGCCTGCCAGCGGGCCAGGCGCGCCCGGGACCCTACTCGTGGCTGATGCCGTAGTGATCGAGCATCGCGACGATCTTCTCGTCGACGCCGTCAGCAACCTCGTTTACCGGGAAGCGGGCAGGGCCGACGGGATAGCCGGCGAGCTCGAGCGAACGCTTGAGCGTCTGAGGCGTGGAACCGAGGTGCAGAATGTCACGAATCGGCTCGACCTCAGCCTGGAGGCGCTGGGCCTCGGCGTCGTCGCCAGCCTCGAGGGCCTTCCACAAGTTGACGACGACCTCGGTGATGAGGTTACCGGTGCCAGCAATCGCGCCCGTGGCGCCGAGAGCATGGGCGGCGGAGATCTTGCCGTCAGATCCCACAATCACGTCGACGTCGTGGCTGGAGGAAGCCTCGATGTAGCTCTTGAGGTTCTCCATGTCGCCAGAGCTGTCCTTCACACCACGGACGTTATCGATCTGAGCGACCTCGGCAACGACGGAGGCGGGGATGTTCTTGCCCGTGGACTTCGGGATGTTGTAGAGCATCACGGGAATGGAGACGCTCGCGGCGACCGTCTCGAAGTAGCCCTTGAGCTGGTCGTCGCTGATGCCCATGAAGTACGGGTTGATGACGGAGAGAGCGTCGGCGCCGATGGCCTCGGCGCGCTTGGACATCTCGACGGCATCGTGCGTGGAGCAGGCGCCAGTGCCCACGTAGACGGGAACGCGGCCAGCAACCTTCTCGATAACAAACTTGGAGAACTCAATGCGCTCGTCCGGAGTGCAGACGTGGAACTCACCATTGGAGCCAAAGGTGAAGATGCCGCTCGCGCCACCGGCGATGAGCTTCTCGACGAGCTGCTCGCCCGCCTCGTAGTTGATCGACTGATTCTCGTCACGGTTGAACGGGGTGACCATCGGCACGATGACGCCGCTAAACGTTGCCATGCTTTCTCCTTCTCACTTGGCCTGGCGCTCGCGAGAGCACTTTGCCAACTGGCCTGCGCTTGGTCTGGCATCCGGCAGAGACCGACCATGCGAATTAACTACTACTTGTGCTTCTTTACGTGATGGCGAGCCATGCACTCCTCGATTTGGCCCTCCAGGTCATCGAGCGTGTCCTTCATGAAGGGCCTCGTGATGCCCACGTACTCGTATCCCGCAGGATGGGTGACCCATTCGCCCCACAGGAGCAGCCTGAGCGAGGAACCCTGACGCACGATCGAATAACCCTTGATCTGCTTGTAGGGAACGACAACGGCCTTCGTTACGTCGGCCTTCTCGTAGATCGTGAGCTCGCTCGCGCCGAAATCGCAGACGCCGATGTGCGCGGCGTACTTGCCAAGCAAACGGCCCATGCGCTTCGAGATGAACCAAACGGCGGTGATGGCGACAACCACAACCAGCAACAGCGCGATGTTTCCCGTGACGTCTGCGAGCGCGTAGGCGCAGACCGCCGCGAACAGGGTGGCGAAGACGAGAGCAAGCAGGCCCAGCCCACACACGAGCAGGCGGGTGCGGTCTTCCTCGATTCTCAGCTCAACGTCATGTTCCTGCTGATTGTCTTTGTCGGCCATGAGATAGCTCCTAGGTCAAAGGGTGCGGCCCCGGGAGAGGCGACGCTTTGTGCCACCCCGGGGCCGCTAGAACGGCAGATCTTAGGCGAAGAAGTGACCAATCTCGTAGATGATCGAACCGACGATGTTGTAGTCAACGTTCGGGAAGGAAGCGCCAGCAATTCCAAGCTGGGCGAAGGCCGGGTAGAGCACGAGCGGGCCAGCGCACAGGAAGATGCCGACCAGGAAGGAGCCGAGGAAGGCGCCCTTCCAGCCACCGTAGGCGTAACCGCAGACGCCGCAGGTGCCGCCAGAGAAGAAGCAGATGCCAGCAGCCGGGATCATGATGGTCTCGCTGTGGAAGGCGACCATGAGGGCCATGGCGACGAGACCGCCGAGGAAGGAGCCGATGAAGCCGATGATGACGGCGTTCGGGGCAAACGGGAAGATGGCGGGGCAGTCAACGGCCGGGCGAGCGTCGGGGATGAGCTTCTCGGAGATGCCGACGAAGGCCTCGGTGATGGCGGCGATGAACTGACGGACGCCGTAGATCAGGACGGACATGCCAGCGGCGAACTGCAGGCCGGCGAGGAACGGCCAGATGAACCAGAGGTCGTTGCCGAAGTAGGACGTGAAGGCCTTGCCGGAGGCGAGCTCGTCACCGAAGTGGCCAGTCACGAGGCAGGCGATGGTCACGATGTAGAACAGAACAATCATGAACAGGGCGACGGAGAACACGAAGTCCTTGAAGAGCTTGAAGAACTCGGGGAGCTTCTTCTCCTCGGCCTGGGGAGCATCAAGCTCGCCGTCGGCGCTCTTCTTGGCGAAGAGCTTGCCCACGTAACCGGCGAAGGCATAGCCGATGCAGTTGAAGTGGCCGATAGCGATGGAGTCATCGCCAACGAGCTTGTTGACGAAGGGCTGGCAGAGCGTCGGAAGAGCGGCGCCGCAGAAGCCGAGGATGACGCCGCCGAGAATGACGGTGACCATGAACGGAGCGCCCAGCGAGATGAAGACGAGGGCGAGGACGCAGGCGAAGTACAGGAAGTGCTGGCCGGTCAGGAAGACGGCCTTGAACTTCGTGAACTTAGCGAAGA
This sequence comes from Parolsenella sp. LCP21S3_E11, assembly GCF_052118165.1. Lineage (NCBI taxonomy): Bacteria > Bacillati > Actinomycetota > Coriobacteriia > Coriobacteriales > Atopobiaceae > Parolsenella > Parolsenella sp. LCP21S3_E11. The sequence continues at coordinate 148,066 of NZ_JBQKHS010000004.1, forward strand.
CCAGGTTCATGATGAAGCCCAGAACCATGACCATGGCAACCTCGGTGCCGTAGGTCTGGAGAGCGAGCGAGGTCGCAACCTCGACCTGGGTCACAACGCCGGAGACCTGGAAGGCACGGCTGAACATGTCAGAAAAGACGGTGACCTGGGAGCTCATGGCGCTGGAACCGATGTTGAAGACCATAAAGCCAATCATGGTCTTAACGGTACCGGAGAAGACGTCCACCGCGGACTTCTTCTGCAGCAGGAGACCGACGAGGGCGATGACACCCATAATCACCGACGTGTCCCTGAGCTGCGCGAGAATGGCATCAAGCATGTTGATTTCCTCTCAGCTGATTTGGACAAAACTACCTAACGGACGGGCTCTGACCCATCCGGCTAAGCCGAAACGATTTGTGCGGGGACCCGGCGGCCGCAAGCTCTAAGCGCTTCGCTCAAGGCTCGCGCCGCCGGAATGACCTCAGACGCCTACTTGGCGTCGTGCTCCTGAACCCAAGCGGTGAGCTTCTCGGTGATCTCACCCTTGTTCACGATGTTCGTGATGCCCACGGCAGACGGGACGCGAGAGTCATGGGAGAGCTCCTCGGTGAGGTCGCTCATCGTGATGACGAGGTCACCGCTGAAGCCGTTGATGGAATCGAGGTTGCCGTGCTCGGTCTCGATGGGGAGGTTGTGCTCCTTGATGACCTGATCGCACTTGATCTTGAGCATCATCGAAGAGCCCATGCCAGCGCGGCAGCAGACGAGTGCACGATACATTTGTTACTTCCCTTCCTTAGCATGGACGAGGTCCATGACATCCTGTGGCGTGTTGGCGGAGTCAAGCTGATCGAAGAAATCCGGGTCAGCAAGAAGCTCAACGAGGGACTGCAGGGCGCTCAGGTGCGCGTCGCTGTCCTTGGCCGCGAGCGGGAAGAGGTACTTCACCGGATCGTTGGCCTCGGAGCCAAACTCGACGGGCGTCTTCAGCGTGACAATGCCGATGGCGCTCTCGAGGGCACCGCACTCTGGGCGTGCATGCGGAAGGGCGACGTGCTCGGTCAGCACGAAATAGGGACCCAGCTCCTCCTTGCCCTTAATGATGTCGGCAACGTAGCCCTCGGTCACCTTGCCGCCATCGACCATGGGCTGGGTGGCCTTGTAGATGGCATCTTTCCAGTCGGCAGCATCGACGTTGAGCTGCACCAGGCTCGGATCAAGAAGATCGCTTAGCATCCACTCGCCCTCCTTTATTGACGCGCATTTACGTCTTATGAACGTTACGTTGACGATTTTTCCACACCCATCGGTATCCGGGCGACTATTTTTTACGAACGGTATTCGTGTCGCCAAGCGACTGCGTTTTAACCGCGACCGGTAGTATTTTGGCAGTTAAACAACGCTTTTATCTCGAATTACATAGTTCGTCGTTTTGATATTTCGACAAATTGTTTATAACTTCCATTCGTATACTTAGTTCGTCTCGCACATAAAAGAATATTCGTTCTGCCGTTCGCCGATTTATGAATCTGCTTGTTGTGTTTTATGGTTGTTCTCTCGTAAACTCACCCCTGTGCCGATCAAATAAATCGGAATGTTCAACGAGCCTCTATAACGTTCATAAAAGGAGAGCTGAATCCATGCGAAGGAGCAATGCGTTCGTAGCGGCAAGACGAGACGCCATCATGGCCCTCCTCGAGCGAGACGGACAGGCAAGCGTGGCGGAGCTGGCAGAGCACTTCGAGGTGTCGCAGCTCACGATCAGGCGCGATCTTGACTGGCTCGAGAGCCGCCACGTTCTCTCGCGCCAGCATGGAAGCGCTTCCCTCCTCAATCCGCTTGGGCGCCCATCAGGATCTCAGCGCGTCAGGGCCAATCGAGCCATTGCCCGCGAGGCGGCGAAGTACGTTTGCGACGGCGACTGCATATTCATCAATGGCAGCTCGACGGCTCTCTCAATCATCGATTTCATTGAGGCACGCGATGTCACCGTCGTCACCAACAACGGCAAGGCCCTCCTTATGGGCGAGCACCCCGCTCTCTCCATCCTTCTCACCGGAGGGGAGATTAGGCCGCCTCGCGCCTCGATGACAGGAGAAATTGCCATGGATAACGTGCGGCGCATCCGTGCGAAGAAGTGCTTCCTCGGCTGTACCGCCATCTCTGTTGCCGATGGCATAACCTCAGCAACCGCCCCGGAGCCCGTCGTCAACGCGCTCATGCTCTCCCAATCAGATGAGCATTTCCTCGTGGCAGATTCTTCGAAGATCGGTCGAACCTCGAGCTTCCCATTTGGCACGGTCGATGACATCGACACCCTCATCACCGACACCGGCGCAACTCCCGAGGAGGTCTCTGCGTTTCTGGCCCATGGCGTAAGCAGGGTCATCCGTGCCGAGCCCGGTCTCGAGGTTGATGCGGACGAAATGCCGGGGCTGCTTTAAGCCTCGCGACGCTTCCCACGCGCGTACCGGACGCATCTCCACGCTAGGTGCATCTGCGCGCCGGGCGCACCGCATGCGTGCCAATCCGCCTCCGCGCCAACCAGCCTGCGCCCCAACGATTAACCCGCGCGAGCAAACCCACTTCGGGCATTTCGAATGACAAACTGAAGGAGTCCTATGGTTCAGGAGAACGATCCTCACTGCCGTCCCGTCATCATCTTCGATTTCGACGGCACACTCGCGGACACGGAGGGCTACATCGTCACCGCCGCAACACAGGCGCTTTCCGAAGCAGGATTCACACCCGAGCAGATGGGCGACGTGAGCCGTGTTGTCGGCCCTCCCTACCCCGGTGCCTTCGCAGCCATCTATGGCGTTAGCGAGGAGGAGGACCTCGCCATCACCAAGCGATACTTCGAGCTCTATGACTGGAAGAATCCCGCAAGCCACAAGCTCTACCCCGGAATGCGGGCTCTTTTGGAGGACCTCACGAAGCACGAGAAGAAGCTGGCCATTGCAAGCTCTAAGACCCGGATGAGACTTAGCTTCTGCGTTGAAGATCTTGGCCTAGATAGCCTCTTCTCTTGCGTCTTTGCCAAGGAGGATGTCGACGGAGGAGGAAAGGCCGAGCTCATCCGCATGGCCATGGAGAAGTTTGGCGCAAGCGCCGATCAATGCGTCATGATCGGCGACCGCTTCTACGACATCCAGGGCGCCCGCGCCGCGGGCACGGCAAGCGTTGGTGTCACCTTTGGCACACACAAGCGCGCCGAGCTCGAAGAGGCCGGTGCAGACGCCGTGGTGGACTCTATCGACGAACTACGCGAAGTCCTGCTGGCATAAGCTCTGGGCGGCTCCGCACTGCGGGGCTTTGCTCGCCAAACATACATACGTGCCAACGCGATACAAGAACGCGCCCTGAACATACATGCCAACGCGATACAAGAACGCGCCCTGAACCCATTTGGTTCCAGGGCGCGCTTGCTAGTCTTATGGTCTAGGACGCGTTTGCTGGTCTTTTAGTTCCGGGGCGCGCTCACTAATCTTCGTCAGTAATGCTCGCAGGCTCTTTGCCACCCACGACCCAGCGATGATACGCAACGACAAACGGGTCGAGATCGCCGTCAGACAGCACGGCATCGACATTACCCGTCTCGCAACCCGTCCGAAGGTCCTTGACCATCTGGTAGGGATAAAGCACATAGCTGCGAATCTGGTTGCCGAAGCCAATCTCCGTCTTAGGTCCGCGAAGTTCGTCGAGCGCCTCGGCACGCTTCTGAAGCTCGAGCTCATAGAGCTTCGAGCGGAGAATCTGCATGCACGTAGCCTTGTTCTGAATCTGGCTGCGCTCGTTCTGGCACGTCACGACGATACCCGTAGGCAGATGCGTGACGCGGACAGCGGAATCCGTCGTGTTGACGCCCTGACCACCGGGACCACTCGCGTGGTAGACGTCTACGCGAACCTCACCGGGATCAATCTCGACCTCGATGTCATCTGGCAGAACCGGAAGGACCTCAACGCCTGCGAAAGTGGTTTGCCGGCGCTTCTTGGCATCCGTCGGAGAGATGCGGACAAGGCGGTGCACGCCCTGCTCGGCACGCAACATGCCATAGGCGTTCTTGCCGGACACGGTGATCGTGGCGCGGTCAATGCCGATCTGCTCCGCCGCGGGAGCATCGTTGATGGTGACCTTCCAGCCACGTCGCTCACAGTAGCGCAGATACATGTGCAGCAGCATGCTACACCAATCCTGAGCCTCGAGACCGCCTTGGCCAGGCGTTATGTTGACGATGGCATCGCCACCGTCGAACTCGCCCGTAAACCAACTCGCGAGCTCGAGCTCAGAGAGGTCATGCTCGAGGGAGTCGAGGTTGGCCTCGCACTCCGCGAGCAAGTCCTCGTCCTCCATCTCCTGTCCGAGCTCCCAGGCGGCACGAGCATCCTCGAGCTTCGCATGCGCGGCGTCAATGCCTGCGACATCTTCCTTCGCGCGGGCAAGCTTCGCCATCGTCTCGCGGGCAGCGTTCGCGTCATCCCAAAAACCGGGCTCAGCGCTCTGACGCTCAAGCTCGGCCACCGTTCCGCGAGCCTCCTCCACGTGGAGATAGCCCTCGACCTCGGCTAGCCTGCTTTCCAGAGCATCGATTCTCTCGTTTGCGACCTCAGACACTAGCGGTTTCTCCCGTGGCAGTTCTTGAACTTCTTGCCGCTGCCGCAAGGACAGGGGTCATTGCGACCAATGCCCACATAGGGATCAGGGTCGTCCGCCTTGCGGTAGGTGTGCGGCTTGGCATCGGAGGCCTTCGGCGAGGGAGCCGCGACGTCACGACGCTCTGCGCGAACAGCGGGAGCCGTCCGCTTCGCTCGAGAGATAGTGGAAGTACGGGCACCGGAATCGCCATCAACCTCAGCGGGGCCAGAGTAGCGCGCGCCCTCGAGGGCAGACGGAGCCATCTGCGAGTTCTGGGCGGGCACGGTGTTGCGACGAATGTGCAGCATCGTACGGAGGAAGTCCTCATACATCGTGTCGACGAGCTGACTGAAGGCGGCGTATGCCTCCTGCTTGTACTCGACGAGAGGATCGCGCTGGCCAAAGCCACGAAGGCCGATGCCCGTCTTGAGATAGTCCATCTCCTGAAGATACGTCATCCAACGCGTGTCGATAACGCGCAGCATAACCTGAGCCGCAAGGCGCTGGGTAATCTCCTCGCCAAGGTCTTCGGTGCGCTTGGCATAGAGGCTCTCGACGTACTCGTCCATAATCTTCACGACGTCAGAGGTGTCAGCCTCGCGAGAAAGCTCGGGCAGGCCGTCCTCTCCAGTGAGCTCCTTGACCCAGGAGCGAAGACCATCGAGATCCCAATCCTCGATAGCAGTGCCCTCGGGACAGAACTCGCGAACCTCGCGTTCGACGGTCGCGCTCGTGACCTCGCTGATGTGCTCAGTCAGATCCTTGCCGTCAAGAATCTTGTTACGCTCCTCGTAGATGACCTGACGCTGCTGGTTCATGACATCATCGTAGTCGAGGACGCTCTTACGCATGGCGTAGTTGATTTCCTCGACCTTGCGCTGGGCACCTTCGATGGCCTTGGAGACCATCTTGGCCTTGAGGGGCATGTCGGGCGGCATATCATACTTCGCCATCATCGCGGCGATGCGATCCATACGATCGGCGCCGAAGAGGCGCATGAGGTCATCCTCGAGGGAGAGATAGAACTGCGTCTCGCCGGGATCGCCCTGGCGTCCGGAACGGCCACGCAGCTGGTTATCAATGCGGCGGCTCTCATGACGCTCGGTGCCGATAACCGCAAGGCCACCGGCAGCAAGGACGCGCTCGCGCTCTTCGGCACAAGACTTCTTGGCCCTCTTATTGGCATCCGCAAGCTGCTCGGGCGTGGCAGAATCCTCGGTGAGGCCCTCCTCGGCAAGAAGCTGGCTGGCGAGCTCAACGGGATTACCGCCAAGCAGGATGTCCGTGCCTCGACCCGCCATGTTGGTGGCGATGGTAACGGCGCCCTCGCGACCAGCTTGGGCAACGATCTGGGCCTCGCGCTCGTGGAACTTAGCGTTAAGGACCTCGTGCTTGATGCCGCGCTGCGTAAGCATCTTAGAGAGGCGCTCGGAGCTCTCGATGGAGACCGTGCCGACCAAGACGGGCTGGCCCTTGGCGTGGCGCTCTTCCACATCGGTTGCGACGGCCTGGAACTTATAGTCAACGTTGCGGTAGATACGGTCATCGTGATCGACGCGGATCACCGGCTTGTTGGGCGGAATCTCGGTAACGGGAAGCTTGTAGATCTCGCGGAACTCCGCGTCCTCGGTCATCGCGGTGCCCGTCATGCCAGAGAGCTTGTCGTAGAGGCGGAAATAATTCTGGAGGGTGATGGTCGCCAGCGTCTGGTTCTCTTCGCGAACAAGCACGCCTTCCTTTGCCTCAACAGCCTGGTGCAGGCCCTCGGACCAGCGCCTGCCCTCCATGATGCGACCCGTAAACTCATCAACGATCTTGACCTCGCCGTCGAGAACGGCATAGTCCTTGTCGCGATGGAACATGTACTGGGCCTTTAGCGCCTGCTGGAGGTGATTGGCAAGCTGGCCAGAGAGGTCGGAGTAGATGTCTGCGCCAAGGCGCTCCTCGATTTTGCGAAGGCCTTGCTCGGTCGCGGCGATGGTGTGCTTTGCCTCGTCCATGATGTAGTCGCCATCGGGCTCGGGCACGGGGCCACCCAACGGATCGCGCTCGGGCTCCTCGGCTCGAACGAGACCACGAACCGCGCGGGCAAAGTCCTTGTAGGTATCAGCGGACTTCGTGCCAGCGCCGGAAATGATGAGCGGCGTACGAGCCTCATCAATAAGGATGGAGTCAACCTCATCGACAATCGCATAATTGTGACCGCGCTGCACGCGCATGGAGGCGCGAGTAACCATGTTGTCGCGCAGGTAGTCAAAGCCAAACTCCGAGTTGGTGCCATACGTGACATCGGCCGCATAGGCAGGAGCCTTGTCAGCGAGAGGCATGCCGTTCTGCAGCAAGCCAACTTCAAGGCCAAGGAAGTTATAGAGCTGACCCATCCACTCGGAGTCACGGCGAGCAAGGTAGTCGTTCACCGTGACAATGTGAACGCCTTTGCCAGAAAGGGCATTGAGATAACCGGCAAGCGTAGACACGAGGGTTTTGCCCTCGCCGGTCTTCATCTCAGCAATGGTTCCCCTATGAAGCGCGATACCGCCCACAACCTGCACGTCGAAGTGGCGCATGCCAAGGACGCGATCCGAAGCTTCACGAGCGCAGGCGAACGCCTCGGGAAGGAGATCGTCCAGCGTCTCGCCCTTATCGAGGCGCTCGCGGAAAAGCACGGTCTGGCCTGAAAGCTCCTCATCATCCATCTTCGCGAACTTGTCTCCAAGCTTCGCGACCTCATCGGCAATAGCGTTGTACTCCCTCAGCTCCTTATCAGAGCCAATGGACAAGATCTTCGAAAAGAGACCGGCCATGTCGTTCCCCTATTGTCTTCCGGGTCCACGCGGGCGAGCATGCCCCCAGCATTCTTTTTAGTCAGTATTTACTTTAGCCGTTGCTCGCCCATGCGTCAGGCGAGCAATTCCGCACCACAATATGCGCACCCGTTCTCGCCGCGTGCGGGGCTGCCCCTGCGCGCCTCCCATATCAATCGGGTTTCTTCCGCCAGTTTGTGATTGGCCACGGCATTTTCGGGTCAGGACGCCCCGAGTCAGTCATCCAAGAGCCGATCTATCGACCCTTGCTCCAGAGGTAGCCCCAGCTTCCATCCTCACGTTTTCGCGGAACCACTTCGATTGCCGTTCGTCATTGAGCCTCAGCGCCGCCTCAGACCCTTTGAGCATCGCATCCACATAGCGCTGAGACAATTCCTCGTGTCGGCGCCGGTACTTCCCATCCGGATCGCTAACGGGCACGTAGGAACCTCCGCGGTAGAGCCCCTCGAGTTTGAGGCATAGGGCCACCACCTCGGTTTCCGGAAGACCACCACCCACAATTAGCCTTGCGAGACGCTCGAATTCGTCGACATCGCACCGAACCAACGTTTCGTCAAGCCAAATTCGGCCCTGACCGCTTGCTATGTAGTCAATCTCCCCCGCAACCTGGCCACAAGCCGCACGCAAGGCGCTCAACACGCTATAGAAGCTCTCCCTACCTCGAATAAGATCCATTTCGGGCCAGAGCTGAACGATTGCCTCCGCCCGAGACATCGTATGTCCCGGAGTCAGAGCGAGCATGGCAAGAAGATCACGGGCCCTCCTCCTTCTCCATGCGCCCTCCCGTATCTTGATGCCTCCCTTTCGAGCCGAAAACCCTCCCAGCACATTCACGTCGAGAACAGGGTCGCTGCCAGGATCGAGCCCCTCCGCAAACGGTACGGTGGAGTTTTGCGGCGACGCATGAAACGCGACGCTCGCATCACCTTGTCCCACGCACGACAGCTCTCCATTAGGCACCCATGATGGCGGCAGCTCGCGTAGAATGCGCTGCCCTACGGCCCCGTCATATTTTGCCAAATAGGAGACGAGCACTTTGCTGCTTAGGCTTGGGGTAGTTTCTCCCATTTCGTCGACAAGCGTTGACACGCCTTCGGCGTCTCTTCGCCCCAGAGCTTCGTGCAATCTATCCAGCAGCACTAAATCCGAACTCGCTTCCGAGGCGCCAACTTCCCACGCCGAGCCCAAGTCGCCGCTTTCCCCAAACTTCAGCAACGTTGCGCGCTCCATAATGCGGGCAACAACAATTGCCTTTTCATCTCCCGCGGTCTTTGCATATCCAAATGCCGCCGCAGCATGGACATGGGCGCGTCTGAAACTCGCCGACGCGAAATCCGATAAACACCCCGCGATGTTTGCCCACGAAGCAGCCCGCCACTCTCCTCGCGCAGCATAGCTCGACGCACAGCGATCGCTCTCAAGCGAGCCGTCAGCACTTCCGGAGAGAAGCCGTGCTGCAGAGAGGACAAGATGCGTCGAGTTCCTCATCTGGGGCGGCACGTCGCCGGCGAGCAACTCCTCCGCTCGAGCAACGGTCGCCGCGTCTCCAAGGTTTGGCGGATCCCCGACTATTTCGCGCGCTGCCTCGAAATAGATTGTGAGGACTGCCGAGAGCGCAGAGGGATCACTGGATTCAGCAGCATCATTTTTCGCAAGCAGCATCTCCCTAAACGCTTCAACAAACGACATATCGAATCCAAGGGAGAGTGCCTTTCCCATAAGAGCGAGTTTGCCCACTAGAGGATGGCCTGACGACATGGAAGAATCAAACCAACTGGGAGATAGTGAGCCACTCTTTTCGGACCGGCAGCGATGCATCGCCTCCAGCAGTTCGATTTGCTGCTCGTGAATCTTGGCGCGCTCGCCTGAAATCATGAATCCGGCAGCCGCATCAGCAACGCCAGAAAAGTCCTCCCCTACGCCGAAGAGCTCAATGATTCTGGCAGCAGCGCACATCCTTGGATCGCGACCTGAGGCAAGCACGGTCCTTACTACAGTCCCAGTAAGCCCAGCATCAATCATTTCGAGCGGATACTCGCCGACAAGGGACTTAAGGATGCGTTTGTCACTTGATGCAAGGGCGATCGCGCTCGCCCTTCTCATCTTTCCGCTGGCGGCAAGATGCTTCACTAGAGATGCAATCAATTCCTCATTGCCTTTTTCGCGTTCAATCAATGCCTTTGCTACAACGGAGTCTTCGCATGGGACAACGTCGAATCGGTCATTTCTTAGGTCGATACCAAATAGAGGACACGTCTCGGCCATTTCAGCCAGAATGTCGCCTGAAACCCTAATCCCAAGAGAAGGCAGCTTAGATACCTCGCCCTTGCCAAGAGCGAGAAGGACCAGGCGGAGTTCAAGTTCCTCCTCAATCAGGCTAGAACGCAAAGCATTAGAGAATAGGTCGGCAACGCAACGATTCCAATAAGAGCCCGAAGGAATGCGACCAGGATAAACACGCGTGACCCGAAGGTTCGAGATGAGAGAAGGAATGCCGTGAGTACAGCGCATGGCATCCTTAGCCGAGAGCCCACCCAACATGGGCTCCCAAGCAGACAGCTCCCTATCATCGACAATTAAATCGCCGGCTCTAACAACCCTACAAGACGGAAGAAATTCGAGGAGAGACTCAGAATCCTCGCGAAGAACGATTAAAACCAGGCAGTTGCCAAACACGGCAGAGCATATTGCTCGCGCGACTCTTCCAAAATATGGGTCTTCCATCCCCCAAAGGCCATCAATAACCAGAAGCTGACCGCTGGCGCCGTCAAGAGACAGGCGAGCCACGCTCTCTTTCATTCGAGCTCGCAATTTACGACAAGCCGTATCAGGAGAAACCCCGGCAAGACGGACGCAAGTAGTCTCATACCCAGACGCAGTAAGCGAATCAATGAGCTGGGAGGCGAGAACATGCTTACCCATGCCCTTTTCAGAGGAAAGAACAAGGAGGCGATCGCGCGCCAAAGATCTCAAAAGATCTGTAACCAGACGAGTTCGCTCGACAATAGACAGGGAAGAAGCTGATCGAGATGACGATTTCTTTCTCCCTCTTCCCTTACCCTCCTTCACACCAACAGTCTCTTCGCCGGAAGAGGCCGAACAGGCAACGACTTTGTAGCCGCGAGCAACGTTATCGTTCATTGGAGTCCCTCCTATAACTAATTGGGACTCGAAGACTACAACCACGAGTAAACAATAATGTCCACTGAGCCAAATTTACCCGTAAGCGGTTGTCAGACTCTCTGCATGAATAAATGCCCAGCCTCTTTTACCAGCCATTTGCCAAAAACTAACGAGAACATCTGGCGAAAAACAGAGCAATTAGTACCGGTGAACGGTGAACGGTATATCTATAGGTAAGACATAAGCAGAGGGATATACCCAAATTGGCACAGTCCGACGACAAGGGATATCAAGAGGTACTAAGCAAAAGGCGCCCCGCCATCGCATCCGATGGCGGGGCGCCCTGGTAGTGGCCTGGGAAGGCACGGGTCCGCGGAACGGGGCGGCGCCGGCTCACGTTGGCCGCAGGGGCACCCGAGAGGGACGCGCCACCGGCGGGAGGCCGGGGCCCGCGCGCCCGGCCCCCATACAGAAGGAGGGCCCCGCCACCACGCGGGTGACGGGGCCCTCCCGGCACGCAAATGCCCCTCGTTGGTCAGCGACGTCCTGCTCTCCCACGGACTGCTCCGCAGTACCATCGGCGCTAGGGGGCTTAACTTCCGGGTTCGGAATGGGACCGGGTGTACCTCCCCCGCCATGGTCGCTGACCAACGAGGGGCATTCGGTTTTCAGGGGGCGGGCCTCGCCCGGTGCCCTGGGGGCCGCACAGCGCAGCGAGTCCCCGCACAGAAGGTCGCACGACCGCGACTC